>JAISFP010000115.1 GCA_031263525.1 Deltaproteobacteria bacterium
CCGCGCCCCACCGTCCCTCCACGCCGCTCTTCCGATCCGGGCCCAGAACCTTTGCCTCCCCTCCCGCCCCTCATGGCCTGGAGCGCCGGCGGGCCATGAACCGTTGCCACCCCTCCCGCCCCTCTTGGCCTGGAGCGCCGGCGGGCCATGAACCGTCGCCACCCCTCCCGCTCCTCTTGGCCTGGAGCGCCTGCGGGCGCTGATCCGTTGCCACCCCTCCCGCTCCTCTTGGCCTGGAGCGCCGGCGGGCCATGAACCGTTGCCACCCCTCCCGCTCCTCTTGGCCTGGAGCGCCGACGGGCCATGAACCTGGCCTTCCCCTCCCGGTCCTCAGGGCCGGATACCCCGGCGGGCGCTGATCCGTCGCCTTCCCCGCCCTTTCCTGCGGGCCATGGCCCAGGTCGGCCCTGTTCCACCACCTCCCGCACCCTCTCCTTGGACCGGTGAACACGGCGGGCCCTGAACCTGGCCTCCCACTCCCGCTCCTCCGGGCCTAATGCCCCGGATGGCGCTGATCCGTCGCCACCCCCGCCCTTTCCTCCGGGCCATGGCCCCAGGTCGGCCCTGTTCCACCGCCTCCCGCACCCTCTCCTTTGGACCGGTGACCACGGCGGGCCATGAACCTGGCCTCCCACTCCCGCTCCACCGGGCCGGATGCCCCGGCGGGCGCTGATCCGTTGCCTCCCCATCCCGTTCCTCCGGTCCGGGGACCCCGGCAGGTCCGGATCCGGGGCCTCCCCCTCCCGTTCCTCCGGAGCAAGAACCCCGTCAGAACCGCTCCCCCCGACTCCGGCTCTGTCACGTCACCCCGTAACCCCGCCTTCCAGGCCGGTAAATCCTTACGGGAGCACTGACCGGAGACCCGGACAGTCTCCCGGCCATCCTGATTCCACCGATCCCCCTGTTCCCCTGATCCGGCGGCCCGATCCGCGCCGCCGGGAAAAGAGCCTCCATACATGGCTGACATCGGCAAGGTCTTCCTGCTCCCCGGCGAGTACTTCATCTCAAAGCAGCCACACCTCATCTCCACCCTCCTGGGGTCCTGCGTGGCGGTGTGCCTCTACCACCCCCAGCTGAAGTTCGGGGGCATGAACCACTACATGCTCCCGTCAAGCCCCACCAAGGAGCGGAGCGGCAAGTACGGGGACTACGCCTGCGGGGTGCTCCTGCAGTTCATGGAGCGCACGGTGGGAACCCTGTCCGGGCTCCAGGCCATCGTCTCGGGGGGGGCGAACGTCATCAACAACATCTCCACCGGGGTCCAGATAGGACAGCGGAACATCGAGGTGGCCCGGGAGATCCTGAAAAAGCACAACATACCCATCATCAGGGAGAACGTCGGGGGCACCCTGGGCCTGAAGCTTCACTACCAGAACTGGGACAACAAGCTCACGGTGGAGCAGATGGACAAGAACACCATGAGCGGGTCGCTCATCAGCCGCGAGGAGACCGGCAGGGGCGTCCCGGGGGCCGGGTCCCCGACGCCGCATGCCGCGCCCGCCCCCGCGTTCCCGCGTCCCGCCTTCGGCGCCCAGCCCGCGCCTTCCGGCGTCCCCAGGCCCTTCTCCCAGCCGTCCCAGGCGAAGCCCGCGGCCCCGGCCAGGCCGTCCCCGTCGGCCTCCGCCGCCCAGCTGGCCCCGGCGGCCTCCACCCCGGTCCGATCGGGAGGCGTCATCAAGGTCCTCATAGTGGACGACTCCTCCATAGTCCGGAACCTCCTCTCCAAGGCCCTCGAAGGGGAGCCCGACATCCGCGTGATAGGCGCCGCCAAGGACGCCTACGAGGCCCGGGAGATGCTCCTCGAGCGCGGGCCCGACGTCATGACCCTGGACATCGTGATGCCCAAGATGGACGGCGTGACCTTCCTGAAGAAGCTCATGGTCTACTTCCCCGTCCCGGTCATCATATGCAGCACCATCGCCAAGTCCGGGAGCGCGGCCGAGCTCCGTTCCGACAAGATCGGCGCCGTGGACGTCATAGACAAGGAGAGCCTGAACCTCTACCGCGGCCTGGACACGGTCAAGAAGATCCTGATCCCCAAGATCCGCGCCGCCGCGAAGACCAGGGTGGTGAAGAAGAGCAAGGAGGAGGTGGCGGGACTCTGACATCCCCTCCTTCCCGGCTCTGTGTCCCGACCGTACCGCACGGCACGAGCCGGACGCCGTCGCCCCGAGTCCGGGACAGCCAGCTGAAAGCCTGGACGTCTGCCCTGGCCCTGACTGACGGGCCCCCGCCCTGTCCCGGACGGACGGGCCTCGCCCTGCCGGATCTCCCCTGACCTCGGCGACAGGAGCTCCGGGCTGCCGCATGCCCGGGCCAAATGCCGCCTCCGGCCCTCTCAGAAAAAGGCTTTCGAGAACCGTGCCCTGCGCCCCGAGAGAAGCCAGCTCATGCCTCTCCGGCGGCTGAGGGCTCCCTGCGGACTCCTGCGGCCCGCAGCATAAGCCCGGTCGGTCATGCCCGACAGGCACCGGACGGAACGGCAACTTCCACCATGGGCCACCGATGCCCGGCCCGGCCTCCCCGACAGGTGCCTTCCGGAGGGAGTTTCCTGCGGCACTGGCCCGTTGCCCGGGCCGCCCTCACCGACAGATGCCGGACCGAGGGAGTTTCCTGCGGCGCTGGCCCAATGCCCGGCCCAGCCTCCCAGACAGATGCCTGCCGGTGGGAGTTTCCTGCGGCACCGGCCCGATGCCTGCCCCGACCTCCCCGACAGGTGCCGGACTGAGGGAGTTTGTTGCGGAACTGTCCCGATGCCCGGCCGGGCCTCCCCGACAGATGCCTGCCGGAGGGAGTTTCCTGCGGCACTGGCCCGATTCCCGGCCCCCCGGCGGGCGACAGCCGGAAGCCAGGCTGCTGAAGCTGGTGTCTGACACTGCATGCCTGTCCAACTAGCCCGCAGGACAGCGACCCGGACGCCCCGCCCTCCTTTGCCGGTGGCCCGGTCCGGAAAGCCGTGACCCCTGCCTGGCACCCGGCCCCGTCATGCCTGGGCGGGTACGCCCGGGACATGAACGGGTACGGACCGGCCAGGACAGGACCTCTTCGTGCCGCCGCTTACCGTCCGGACGGTCCTCGGCCATGGCCTCCGGCCCCAGGGGTCACGCCGGCCAGACGTTCCGGCTCCAGGGCCTGGATGCCGGATACCTCACCCATGAAGGCACGTTCCTTGCATGCTCTTCCAGCCCACTAGAGCAGCCGGCCGCGATGCCGCGACGGTCGCCCGGATTCTCCGCCTGTGACCGAAGCCGGAACTTCTGCAGGCCCTCAGCCCGGAGCTTTGGTCAGCAACCCGACCCGCTTCCTTCGGGAACACCCCCCTCCGGACCTGCGCGAGTCCAGCCGCCCGCAAGCCGCGCACCGGAACCTGCCGCGAAAGGTCACGTTACGTCCACCAATAAGAAGCTCAAGCGCAGCAGCCCCCGTCCGGCGAATGAGGAAACCGCCGGCGTCACCCCCGCCGTCCCGTCCGAGGGGCCTAAATCCCCGCGCCCGGGGCTCAGGCGCTTTCAGCTGGTTACCCTAGGGGCGGCTGCTGCGCTGGCAATCGTGCTGGTCGCCCTCCTGGCCGTCCAGCACGTGAGAGCCCGCCAGAGCACCCCCGCCACAGCGGCCGCCGCGGCGGGCTCCCGGGACGGGAACGCCGCCTTCCTTCTACAGCCAGAGCTTCAGCCGGTCGAGGGCAGTGTCCAGGACCCGAGGAACATGGCCGCGCCGGGGTCACGGACGCATCCGGCTGTCAGCCGGGTCCCGGCCGAACGCGATCTCCTGTCCGTCCAGGACGACAACCAGGAGCCCACTTCCGCCCAGATTTCACCCGCGACCGAGGATGGCGAGGTCCGGCCCCATGATTCCGGACCTTCGCCCCAGCCAGACGAGGCCGACGGCCAGGACTCCGGACCATCGACGCTGACAGACCAAGCCGGAGGCCAGTCCCAGCCCCAGGGCTCCGGACCATCGGCGCTGACAGACGCATCCGGAGGCCGGTCCCAGCCCCAGAGCTCCGGACCGTCGGCCTTGACAGACGGTGCCGGAAGCCGGCCCCAGTCTTCCGGACCATCGGCGCTGACCAACGTGGCCGAAAGCCAGACCCAGGGTTCTGGACAGCCCGCTCGGGCCAAGGCCGACGTCAGCGATGTCAGGGCCCTGCCGCAGCCCGTTTCCGCCGGGAGCCCCGGCTCTCCCGGCGACGGCCGCTCGCCCGGCCCCAACGCCCTTCCCGACAGCACTTCCGGCAGCCGGAGGGGTCCGGGCCGCAGGAGCGGCCCAGCCCCGGTCCTCCAGGTCGAGATCGTGAGGAGCCTGGACAAGCCGCCCCGCTACACCCAGGGCCTCTTCTTCCACGGGGATCTTCTCTACGAGTCATCCGGCCTCTACGGCAAGTCCCAGGTGAGCGTCTGGAATGCCGGAGCCGAGTCCCTCGCCCTGGCGGCCGGGACCTGCCTGCCCGCCACGCTGTTCGCCGAGGGGGCCGTGCTCGCAGAGGGGACGCTGTTCGTCCTCACCTGGCGGGAGAACCTGGTGCTGAGGCTCACCCCGGAGCTCGCCGGCACGGAGGAGATCTTCATGCCGGGCCAGGGCTGGGGCCTCACCTTCGACGGGGACAGGCTCTGGCGATCTGACGGCTCGGAAAGGCTCCAGGCCCACGACCCGCTGACCTTCGAGGCCGTGGGCCAGGCGGTGCAGGTGACAGACGCAGGGAGAAACGTGGACAGGCTGAACGAGCTGGAGTTCGACCCCCGCACCGGGCTGATATTCGCGAACATTTACATGGAGGACCGCGTGGCCGCCATCGACCCCGTCACGGGGGAGGTGAGGTTCTGGCTGGACTTCTTCCCCGTCGCCGCCCCGGTCCGGGCCCGTCTGATGGAGCCGGACTCGGTCCTGAACGGCCTGGCCTTCGACTCGGAGGGCAGGCTCTGGGCCACTGGGAAGCAGTGGGACAGGATCTTCGAGATACGCTTCGAGATGCCCGAGGGCGTCGAGACCCGCGACCTGCCCCGGGCCGAGGCTCCCCCGGCCCCGGAATTCCCCGAATCCGTGAAGGCAGGGTGCCCCGTGACGTCGGTGCCGTAAGGACGTTCCCCCATGCCGGAACGCCCGTATCTGTTCACAGACGAAAGCAGAGGAACCTTCAACAGCAGGATCCAGAACATCCTCATTCCTTGTGCAGGACGGCTTTCCTTCGGGCTCTGAGCGGCATTCCTCCAGGTCCAGAGCGGACTTCCCCCGAGTCCAGAACGGACTTCCTCCAGGACAGAACGGACTTCCCCCGAGTCCAGAACGGACTTCCTCCAGGACAGAGCGGACTTCTTCCGGCTCCAGGAAGGCCACCTCCGTGGCCATGGGAACCTGCCCGTGAACGGATACGAACGCCCTAACCCTGCAGAAAATGCCCGGACGCCTCGGAAACGGATGCCGAGGGGGCGGGCGGACCCGGGACCGGGTTCCGGCCCAGCCTCCGGCCGGGGCCTCACTGTCAGGAAGACTGACATCCGAACACCCGGAGCCCCCCTCCCGTTCTGATCCCCCTCCAGCCCGACCCCGGCCCGTCAGCCCGCCTGCAGCGCCTGCCGCCTGAGCCCTTGCCCCGGTCAGCGGAGACAACCGCACGAACAGGGCCTCTTCGGGCCTGGACGCTGCCTCATGTCCATGCCGAGAGGCGGCCGCATGCCAGCCTTGAACAGGGGCCCCTCCGGGACCGAGACGCGGCCTCATGTCCGGACCGAGCTGCGGCCTCATCCCCGCCTTGAACAGGGGCCCCTCGGGGACCGAGACTCAGCCTCGTGTCCGGACCGAGCTGCGGCCTCATCCCCGCCTAGAACAGGGGCCCCTCCGGGACCGAGACGCTGCCTCGTGTCCGGACCGAGCTCCGGCCTCATCCCCGCCTTGAACAGGGGCCCCTCCGGGACCGAGACGCTGCCTCATGTCCGGACCGAGTTCCGGCCTCATCCCCGCCTAGAACAGGGGCCCCTCCGGGACCGAGACTCAGCCCCATGTCCGGACCGAGCTCCAGCCTCATCCCCGCCTAGAACAGGGGTCTCTCAAGCTCCGAAAGGTCACACTGCGACCGGCGGCATGTCCAGGAACCTGATACAACTCATCGAACAGGGCCTATCTCGTGCAGAATGATGCCCCAATGACCAGCTGTCGCTTCACTGCCAGAATACAACTCATGGAACTGGGACCTTCCCGTACAGAAACGTCACCATGACCGACAGTGAATCAGGGACCGACGGCCAGCAAAACGAACCGGGACCACTCCGTGACCGGGTGACTGTCCAGCAACTTCACCATCTCCTTCACTGAGGCCCGGAACTCCGATCGAGGCCGAGAGCCGACTGCACGAAATCCTGCCAAAAACGCCCGATCCATCCCATAGTCCGCCTTAAGGCCCCCCACCTGGCACTGCGGGAGGGCACTGTGCTAATTTACGCGCACCCGATCCGCGCAAATTTTCGCCCTCCTGACCGGGACGGTCATCACGCCCAAACCCCTGAAACGGTCCTGTACCGACGCCCCGTCGCATGAGCCGGGTACGTTGCCCTGTTCCGGGTACATTGACTGTTCCGGCTACATTGCCTGTTCCGGCTACATTGCCCTGATCCGGGGACGTGACCCTGATCCGTGGACATTGCCCTGATCCGTGGACATTGCCCTGATCCGTGGACATTGCCCTGATCCGGGGACATTGCCCTGATCCGGGGACATTGCCCTGATCCGGGGACAAGGCCCTGTTCCGGGGACAAGGCCCTGTTCCGGGGACAAGGCCCTGTTCCGGGGACATTGCCTGATCCGGGGACATTGCCCTGAGCCGGGGACATTTCCCTGAGCCGGGGACATTGCCCTGATCCGGGGACAAGGCCCTGTTCCGGGGACATTGCCTGATCCGGGGACATTTCCCTGAGCCGGGGACATTTCCCTGAGCCGGGGACATTTCCCTGAGCCGAGTCCGCCGGCATGCCCCCGGGCGCACAACCCTCAACCCCTGGCCGCGACCATCGCCGCGATCGCCATCACGGTCGCTGTCCCGGTCCCGGTACCGGAACAGTTCTGACCATGCCGCAGCCACTCGTGTCAGCGTGGGAGCTGACTTCATGGCCCGACTTCCCCGTGCAGGGGGGCATCCAGATTTCGTGGACTCCGGTCATCGGATGCGCCATTGCCGTCCGGCCCTCTGCCGGACCGGATCCCCCCCCTCCATGCCGGAACGGGCGCCTGGCTGCCCGCCCGCGGCAAATCCCCGCAAGATCAGCCGATTCCTTGACAAGCCTTCTTTTTTTCTGTTTAAATCTTTGGAGCTTGATGCCGAACGGAACGTAGCTTTAAGGATAGCCAGTCGAGTCAGATGAGCCTTCCCGTCCTCCCGTCTGAACGATGAAGATTTCAGAGCCGCCGGGGCCCGGAGGGCCCCGGCCCGAAGCGCGAATCCCGGCGCGGAGCCGGACCGCCAGGTCCTCCGGGCGGCAGCGGCGGACGCTATCAAGGTCTGCAAGCGTCAGAGGTTATTAGAAATGAAACTAGGTTCAAAGATCATACTGGGCTTCACCGCCACGTGCTTCATCTTCCTTCTGATATCCGCCTTCATCGGCATGTCAGTCAGAAACGTCCAGCGCGAGACGCTGAACCTGCGCGACATCGTCATGCCGGGGAACGACCTGGCCGCCCTCCTCCAGCTGAACATCCTGATGGAGGCCCTGAACGTCCTTGAGTACAGCTACGACTACACCGACTCCACCTGGACCGCCGCGGAAAACTACCGGAACTCGGTGAACGACAACCTCGGCAAGCTCCGTGCCGCCTTCGCCCAGGGACTCGCCGCGGACAGCCCGGCCGCCAGGGATCTCGAGAGCCAGGTGGAAAAGCTCCATACTGACTTCAACAACATCTCCGCCAGCCTGCCCCGCACCGTGAAGGACACCATCGACAACCGCACGACGGCGATGAACAACTTCAACGCGTTCAAGGAGCAGATCCAGCAGTACCGCCGCCTCCAGGAGCAGCAGCTGCTTGACACGCTGAACAACCCGGCCTCCGACGTGCCCGCCATCAAGAGGGCCTACTCCAACGTCCAGGACGCCTTCGGCCTGGAGGGATCGTCCTCCGACTTCTACGTCGACATGCTCCGCGGCCTCTACTACCACGATCCGGCCCGCTTCAAGCAGTCCATAGACGAGGCCCAGCGGCTCGTCGACACCACCAAGAAAATCCAGGACGAGACCCAGCTCCAGGCCCTCAAGGACCAGCTTGCGAGGATCATCGAGTCCGGGCAGACCTGCATCTCTGCACTCAACAACCTGAACGCCACCACGACCGCTGATCTTGACACGAAGCCCAAGCGCGTTGGCGCCCGGACGGCCCTCCTCAAGACCACCTCCGACATGAGCGAGTCGTTCACCTCGCTCGCTAACGACTTCGCCGACCGCTCCACCAGCTCCCTGGGCCGGGCGCTGATCACCCTCGTCACGGGCATCGTGATAGCCATCATCATCAGCATGCTCCTGGGCGTCTTCATCACCAGGAGCATCACGGTGCCGGTCAACGCGGTGATAGCCGTCCTTGACGAAGGGGCGCAGGAGGTCGACACGGCCTCCGGCGAGCTTTCAGGGGCGTCCAACACCCTGGCGGAGGGCGCCACCGAAAACGCCGCCTCTCTCGAGGAGACGAGCGCCGCCCTGGAGGAGCTCTCCTCCATGACGAAGCGCAACTCCGACAACGCGGTCGAGGCCAACTCGCTCATGGCGCAGACCAACGACGCCGTGAACCGCGCCGAGAGCTCCATGGCCAACGTCATCCAGGCCATGGACCAGATAGCGACCTCCGGAAACGAGATCGGCAAGATCATCAAGACCATCGACGAGATAGCCTTCCAGACCAACCTCCTGGCCCTGAACGCCGCGGTCGAGGCGGCCCGTGCCGGCGAGGCCGGGGCCGGCTTCGCGGTCGTGGCGGACGAGGTGAGAAACCTCGCCATCCGCTCGGCGGACGCCGCCAAGAACACGGCGGACCTCATCGCCGCCACCATCTCGAACATCAACTCCGGTTCGGAGATGGTGAACTCCACCTCCGAGAACTTCCACAACGTGGCCACGAACTCCGCCAAGGTGGCGCAGCTGGTCTCCGAGGTGGCCGAGGCCTCCAAGGAGCAGAGCCAGGGCATCAACCAGATAACCACCGCCATGACCCAGATGGACAAGGTCACCCAGTCCAACGCGGCCTCCGCCGAGGAGTCCGCGAGCTCCGCCGGCCAGCTCTCCGTCCAGGCGGGCAACCTCATGAGCGCCGTGGAGGACATGACCATCATCGTCCACGGTCGCGGCTCCGGCAACCTCCACTCCGTGAAGCCGTCCTCCGGCCCCTCCCGGCCCAAGCAGGCGCTCACCCAGGGCCCGCCGCCGATGCGCAGGGCCCCGGCGCGCCAGGCCGAGCCCAAGGGGGCGCTCCCCATGGACAACGACGACGACTTCGAGTTCTAGGCCCTTTTCTTTAGATCCTGGTTTCGGACAGGCCCCCGCCCCCTCCAAGGGTGCGGGGGCCTGTTTTTTTTGCCTGCCGCCCGTCCCAGAGGCCGAGTCGCCCGGAAGCCCCCCGGGTTCCCTGGCCCGGAGGCCGGGCTCATGCGCCGTACGCGGCCTGGAAGGCCATGCTCAGGAGGCCGGGCTCATGCGCCGTACGCGGCGCGGAAGGCCGCGCTCTGAAGACCGGGCTCAGATACCGGCTGCGGCCTGGAAGGCCATGCTCAGGATACCGGACTCAGGTGCCGACAGCGGCGTGGAAGGCCACGCTCAGCAGGCCGGGCTCTGATGCCGGCTGCGGCCTGGAAGGCACGCTCAGGAGGACGGGCTCAGGTGCCGGACGCGGCGTGGAAGGCCACGCGCGGCGGGCCGGGCTCTGATGCCGGCTCGGCCTGGAAGGCACGCTCAGGAGGACGGGCTCTGATGCCGGCTGCGGCCTGGAAGGCACGCTCAGGAGGCCGGGCTCTGATGCCGGCTGCGGCCTGGAAGACACGCTCAGGAGGCCGGGCTCATATGCCGGACCCGGTCTGGAAGGCACGCTCAGGCCGCCGGACTCAGGTGCCGGAAAGCACGCTCAGGCGGCCGGACTCCAGGTGCCGGACGCGGCGTGGAACGTCACGCTCGGGAGGCCGGGCTCAGGCACCGAGTGCGGCGTGGAAGGCCACGCTTAGGATACCGGCAAGAAGGAACTGCCCGTCCAGGTAGAGGTCGAACTGGAAGCCTCCCAGGCCGGGAGCCTTCATGAACCTCGTGAGCACGAAGGCGTTGTAGAGTGGGCCGGTCACGAGGAACAGGAGGACTTCCGGCCTCATGAGCCCGGCAAGCCAGGCGGCGGGTATGGCCAGGGCCCACAGCGCCATGACCGTCACGAGGAATCGCGCGGATCGCCTTGCCCCCAGGAGGAGGGCTATGCTCCCCGGCCCGAAGGAGCGGTCGCCCCTGGCCTCCTGGAGATCCATGAGATAGTTCCGGACGAAGATGTGGACGAAGACCAGGGCCGCGGCGCACATGGCCGCGGCGAGCCCCATCGGGTCCAGGGGTATGAGCGGCGGCTCCACCAGGAGGGCCGGGAAGCTCAGGAGCACCGCCTTGCCGGCCGCCGTGGAGAGGGTCTTGCCGCCGGGCATGTCCTTCACGCCCCTGAGGCCCCTCTCCTTGAAGAACTCCAGGGGGTAGGGTATGGCGTAGAGGACGGCCAGGACGGTCTGGACCGCCAGGAAGACCACCATCCACCGGCCCAGGGCGTGGGCGGCGGCCATGGCAAGGGTGAAGCTCAGAAGCCCGGCGCAGACCAGGGGGCCCCTGTACTTGGAGAAGAACGCCGACCGGTCGGGATCGTTGAAGCGGGAGCTGTCCCGGTCAATGAAGCCGTTGAAGAGGTTCACTGCCAGGGCGAAGTAGAAGAAGAGGGCGAAGAAGAGCCCGGGCGGATCGTAGCCGGCGGCTCCCGCGAGCGCCCAGCCCACGGCGGCGCCCCCCGCCGCCCTGTAGATGAAGGAGAGAGCGAGCGCCCTGAAGAAGCGCCCGAAGAAGGAAGCGAGCGTCCTCTCCGAGCTCCTGCCGAGCGATCCCAGCGCCTGGTAGACCATGCGGAGCTGCCAGATGGGGGTGGAAGCGCCCGAGGCCACCCCCACGGAAGCCAGGCCCTCGGTGAATCCCGCCGGAATCTCCTCGGGGCCCTCGACCGCCACGGCCCTGACCCCGCTCCTAACCCCCAGCTCGTAAAGGCGCCTGGTGTTGGCCGAGTCCCTGCCGCCGACCACCACCAGCGCAGAGACCTCGCGGCAGAGCTCGGCCACGCTCCTCTGCCTGTCCTCGGTCGCCTCGCAGATGGAGTTGAGGTAGTCGACCCTGCCCGGCCAGCGCCTTTCGGCGGCCTCGGCGGCCTTCTCCCAGCCCGCCGTGTCCTGGGTGGTCTGCGCCGCCAAAAACACCCAGTCCCAGTCCTCCGGAAGCTCCGCAATCTCCTCCGGCCCCGACGCCACGGTTCCCCGGCCCCGCGCGTAGCCCAGTAGCCCCTCCACCTCCGGATGACCCGCCGAACCCCACACCACCACCCGCGCCCCGGAAGCCGCGGCCTCGGCCACCTTCCTCTGGACCCTCGCTACCTTGGGGCAGGTCGCGTCTATCACCTTGACGCCCGAGGCCATGAGCTCCCTCTCCTTTTCCGGGGGTAGCCCGTGGGCCCTAATGATGACCGTGGATCCCGGGGGAGGGGGAAAGGCCGGATCGTAGATCGACAGCCCCTTGGACTCCAGAAGCTTCAGCGCCGGAAGGTTGTGGATGAGCGGCCCGAAGCTGTAGACGCTTCTTCCCCGCTCCCGGGAAAGGGCCTGGAAGGCCAGGTTCATGGCGCGCTTCACGCCCATGCAGTAGCCGATATGTCTGGCGCAGATTATCTTCAATGGTAACTGTTCAGGTTCCCCTCCATTGAGAGCCATTTTAGAGGATAAAGAGCCATGATGAGGACCACACGAAGTTGAGAGTCAACATCGGATACTTCATGCAGAGGGAATAAGTATCTGAATAGGGTATTTAGGGTGAGAAGATCCTCCCGTTGAGCTCCTCTTGGGGGGGCACCTGAACAGTTGCCTTCAATGACAATGCCCGTGATGCGCCTGTCTGGTGCCAGATGCCTTCTAACGGAGAGCGGCAGGCTGAAAAGTTCGTATCCGTTCACGGGCAGCTCGCCCTGGCCAGGGCGGGAGCCTGTCCTGGACTAGGAGGAAAGGCGCTCTGGACCAGGAGGAGGAGCGTTCTGGACCAGGGATGAGGATGATTCCGGGTCCTGCCGCAGTTTCCCCCGCTTTCGTCTGTGGACAGATACAAAAGTTCCCTGCTTCCGAGCGGAAGGCTCAAGGCACGGCCAGTTCCGGACAGCCGGTTAGGGGCCGGAAGGCCGGCCTCAATACGGTACACGCAGACCGCCGCCCCTGTCCAGGGGCCCGCCGCACGCACGGCGGGTGCGCCTCCCTGCAGTGGGCCTGCGCCGCCCCGTGCCGAACATGGTCACCTTGCAGCATTTGCCAGCACCTACCCGGCCAGCTTCGGTACGCGGCCTCCTGTTCTCCGCATGTATCTGTTCACACCAGAAGTTGAGGAGACTTGCCTCCAAACCCAGGACGGCCTGCCTCCTGGCCAGCGTGGCCTTCCTTGGAGGGATCTTGGCGGCCTCCGTAAGGATTCAGGGGGCCTTCTCCGAACCCATGGCAGGCCTTCCTCCGGACTCAGGGCTCCTCCCACCGAGCTCAGGGAGACTTCATGCCTGAACGGATACCCGTATCTAACCTGAACATCTTTCGCCGTCTATCTGCCCGTGAACGGATACTTTGGATATTGTTTCATAATAAGTGCTAATTACTCACCTTTATCTTTCAAGATCTTGCTTTTATATATAAAAAGTGTTTAATTATGATAATTGGCGAGACAGAGATCCCTTTCCCGACATATTTGCAAGGCGGGCCGCCGCCAAACGGATTCTTGGAAAGCCGGTCCGGTACGGGAGCGCCCCGAGGCCTCTCAAAGGGTATTTTTTCTGCGGCCCCTTCCGCCGCGAGGCAGGTGTTCTCATGAGCGCACTGAAGGTTGTCCTGGGGGGCATGGCCTTTGTCCTGATAGTCCTGTTCGGCTACATGTGGTTCGGGGCCGCCTCGGAAAGGGACTCTCTGGCGCAGTCCAAGACGGCGGTCCAGACCCGTCTCGATCAGGTCTCAAGAGACCTGGACACCGCCAGGACCCAGCTCGCCGAGTCCCGCGACAAGGAGCAGCAGACCCAGAAAGCGCTGGACGAGGCCAACATCAAGGCCTCCGGCGACAAGAGGACCATAGACCGCCTGACCTCCGACTCGAACGAGCTCGGTCGGGTCCGGAACCAGCTTGACGACGCGAACGAGGCTCTCGCGGCCTGCAACGCCAGGCTCGAGGCCGTGCCGCCCCCTGCGCCGCCCTGCCCGAGCCCCGCTCAGCACCCGTCGCTTCAGCCGGGGGGCATTCCGCTCGCGCCCCCCGCCGCCTCGTCTCCCCGGGCCGTGCCCCAGGTCCAGCCGGGAGACACCTTTCTGGTCGCTCCGGTTCCCCCTCCCGCCGCTCCTCCCGTTACACGTCCCTCCGCAGGTCCGGGTACCCCTCCCTCCGCAGGTCCGGTTACCCCTCCCTCCGCAGGGCCGGTTACCCCTCCCTCCGCAGGCCCGGCTACCCCTCCCGCAACAGCTCCCGTTACTCCTCCGGCTACAGTTCCCCCTCAGACATCGGCTCCCGCCGCACCGCTCCCCGGCACTACCGACTTTGCCGCCCCTGCCCCGGCCCCCTCACAGACCGTAAGCACCAGGACAAGCTCACCTCTTCCCGGAGCCGTGGACTTCAGTGCGCCTGCACCTTCCGTCCAGTCACCCCCGCCTGCTCTACCGGTACCCGGAGAGACGTCCGGGCCCGCCACTCCTGCCGCCCCTCCAGTTGACCAGTCAGTTCCGGGGTCCGGCGCTACTGTCCCTGAGGCTCTCGTGTCCTCACCTGCTCCGACCGTCCCGCTGACCGGCCAGGTTGTACCTGAGCCAGGTCCGGCTGTCTCAGCCCCTGGAACGGAGCCTGCCACACCCGCACCTGCCCCTGAAATTCCCGTGCCAGCACCCGCACCGACCGCTCCTCCGACCGGCCTGGCAGTCCCGGAGCCCGATCCGGCCTCTGCCCCTGGGACTGAGCCTGCCACGCCGGCACCTGCCCCTGAGATTCCCGTGCCAGCACCCGCACCGGCCGCTCCTCCGACCGGCATGGCAGTCCCGGTTCCCGAATCTGCAGTTCCAGCCCCGGAGACTTCCGTGCCTTCCCCCTCTTCGGCTGCCCCGCTGGCAGGCCAGGCTGTCCCGGGGTCCTCCGCCACAGTCAAGGACTCTGAGCCTGCCGCAACCCCTCCACCGCCAGCGGCGGTTCCGGCACCTCAGAGCTCAACTTCCCCCGCCCCGAGGTCTAGCTCTTCAGAGCCTGCCGCTAACAAGCGAACCTACACCCATCCCATGTGGGTGTGATTCCGCTCCGGAGGGTGCCTGACCCGCCCCAGGTCTGGAAACGTCCGAATCCGATCATTCCCGTACAGGCGTCCGAAAGCCAGAGCTCTCGGACGCCTTTTTCATTTTTGTCACGGACATAAGCCTCGGCCTTTCCGGCACGGCAGTCCCATGGACCTCTGTCTTCCAGAGCTACAGGCCTCCGGAAACTGAGCCCTCCGGCGAGGCAGGACCCCGGAAACCCGGTCATCCGGCACGACAGACCTCCGAAAAATGTATCTCCCGCAGGATCAGACACCAGAAGCAGAATCTTCCACTACAGCCGTCCGCCCGGGTCAGCTACCTGACGACACACCGGTCCCCTGGGGCAGGCCGCTTCCGGGGCCGTCCGTCTTCATGGGGCTATGTAACCCGCGTCCATGCGGGCAAAAAGAAACCGCCCTCCTTACCCTTGCCCTATATACCGGGTTCGGAGGGCGGCTTTCTCCTTGTAGAGGGCTGATCGCGAGGGCCGCGGAGCTCGCCGCGCCCTGGGAAATTCGGGGTTCGCCGTGTCTTGCCCGCATCGGCGGGCGTGGCAACCTGGACCCTAGGTCGCAACTTGAACCTAGGCGGTGGCTGCCTCCTCCTCGACGGGGACGATGACCTTGGAGAGGTCGCGGTGGGGCGGCTTGTGGACCAGCCCCTGCTTGATGCAGGCCGTGCAGGCCCTGATCCTCCTGACCGTGCCCTTCTTGTCCACGTGGCGGACAGACTGGAGGTTCGGCTGGAAGAGCCGGTTGGTCTTGTTGTTGGCGTGGGACACGTTGTGCCCGTTCTGAGCGGACTTGCCGCAGATGTCGCAAACGCGGGACATGACTTCCTAAAACTCCTTTGAGGACCGGCCTGTTTGCCAGCAAGATGTGAAGATACCACACGCCGGCCGGGATTTGCAAACTATTTTTCCAGCTCGCAGCAAAAAAACCTTACGGCATCTAGTCCTGGACAGCCAGTGCGGCCCGGAACCACCCGTGGCCCTTGAGATAAGGGCTCCGGAAGGAGTTCCCCATCCGGAAACCGGGCTCGGGGGGCCAGCCCGCAGGCCCGGGCAAGAATCAGGCGAAGGCCACGACCGGCCCGGGGCGGGGGCTGAGACAGACACAGAGGCCGGGGCAGAGACGGAGGCCGGGGCAGAGACGGAGACCTGGAACCCGGCTCCGGAAGGGCTCGCGGCCAGGGTCACTGCCCAAGGAATGGCAGTTCCGGGGCCGGCCTCTCCGGGGGGCCACCCTATGCCTCCCGGACCGCTGGCCCTCCGGCCTCCGCCCGTGCCGGCTCCCTCTTCTCCAGGAAAAGGACGGCCTCCTCGGTGACCAGGTTGTCCCGCGGGCCCACCTCCCTGATACTGCCCTCGCAAAGGCCCCAGGCAGCCACGATCTTCAGATCGCTAGACTCGCAGACGTCCAGCAAGTCGTCCAGGGTGAAGAGGTGGATGTTGGGGGTGTCGTGCCATCCGTACGGCAGATCCGGGGTTACCGGCATCCGGCCCCGGGCGGCGAGATCGAGCCTGACCCGCCAGTGGCCGAAGTTCGGGAAGCTCACTATGCCCCTGCGCCCGACCCGGAGCATCTCGAAGATGACCTCCAGGGGCTTCTGGAGGGTCTGGAGGGTGCTCTCCAATATCACGTAGTCGAAGCTCCCGTCCGCGAAGTCGCCAAGGACTAGCGAGAGATCGACGTTCAAGACCGGAACCCCGGCCTCCATGGCGGCCATCGCGGCCTCGGGGTCCACCTCCACCCCCTGGCCGCGGACGCCGAGCTCGTCCATGAGCCTCGCAAGGAGCTCACCCCTGCCGCAGCCCAGATCCAGCACGTAGGATCCGGGATCCACCCCGGACAGGATCACCTGGTCCTGCCAGCGCTCGCTCCTGGACGCCGCCTTGACGGATCCGCTTTCCTGGCCGGCCGCGGCTCCGGCCTCCGTCCCCGAGGGGGCCTGGGCACCGTCCGCGGCCCCGGTCTCCGCCCCCGAGACGGACGGGGCGCGAGACACTGCTGGGGAGCCGGCCTCCACCTCCACGGAGGACGTCGTCACGACCCTGGTGCCGTTGGGGCCGGGGTACAGACCCAGCCTCCGGTGAAGGCTTTTCAGGCGCTCGAACTCCTCCCGCACCCCCTCGTCCATCCTGAGCTGCAGCTCGGCCGCCTTGACCACCTTCGCCTCCTTGTCCTTCAGCATGATGGTGAACGGGGACTTCGTGACCAGCGAGGCGCGGCCCTTCTTCAGAAGCAGCCGGGCCTTCTTCTCGGTACACGGCATGAGCTGGGTGCTGTTCTTGTCGAGGACGATGACCATGTTTCGCTACCGTCAGATGTTCGGGGGATCAGGGGAAATGGCGGCCCGTGACCGTGCGGACAGGAAATCAGAGACGACCTTGCGCGGCCCGAGGCGGTCCGGAGGACCAGGAGCCCGTAAGGCCCGAACCGGAAGAGGCGATCCTGAGGACCGGAACCAACTGGAACGAACCTGGAAAGTCGGGGCCGGGAGAAATCGGCCTGGAAGGCCAGAAGTAGAGCCGGGGCAGAAATCGGCCTGGAAGGCCGGGACTTGAAGAGGCGGTCAGGAGGGGCGGAACCAACCGAAACGAACCTGAAAAGCCGGAACCGGAAGAAATCGTCCTGGAAGGACGGGACTGGAAGAGGCGGTCAGGAAAGACGCGGCCTGCAGACTCCGGTTCCACAGGGCCGGATAAGTTGGCGCCTACTGATTCACCTCATCCGGGGAGGCAGGAAGGGTTCTCCCGTTCCCTGCAGGGGACAGGCCCCCCGCCTCTTGCGGGGCGTCTCCGGCACCCGATCCGGTCCCCGTCCCGGACGTATCGCCGTTTCCGCCAGCCTCATGGGCGGAGGCGATGCCCGCATGGAACGGCACTGCGTGTCGGTCCGAGAGCCGCTCGTGATCCGTGAGGAAGCTCCTGATGATGCGGTCCACCACCTGGGTCTCCACCAGGAAGGCGTCGTGGCCGTAGCGGGAGGGGATGTTCACGTAGCTCACGGGAAGCCGGGCCCGGCACATGGCCGATACCATCTCCCTGCAGAGCTCGGGCGGGAAAAGCCAGTCGGAGGAGAAGGACACGACAAGCGTCCTGGCCCTTATCCTCCTCATTGCCTCGGTCAGGTCCCCGCCGCCCCACTGGTCGCCCGCGTCGTAGTAGTCCATGGCGCGTGTCATGTAGAGGTAGCTGTTGGGATCGTAGCGGGCGACGAAGCTGGCCGCCTGGTGGTTCAGGTAGCTCTCCATCTCGAACTCTATGCCGGTCAGGGTGAAGTCCGGCGAGTCCTTGCCGCGGAGCTTCCTCCCGAACTTCCGGCCCATCGACTCCTCGGAGAGGTAGGTTATGTGGGCCAGCATGCGGGCCACGGCCAGGCCCTTCAAGGGCCTCTCGCCGCCGTAGTAGTCGCCCCCGTTGAAGTCCGGGTCGCTCATTATGGCGTTGCGGCCCACCGCGTTGAAGGCCAGGCCCTGGGAGGTGAGCCTGTGCCCTGCCGAGAGTATGCCCAGGGCCTTCACCCGGTCGGGGAAGGCCAGGGCGAGCTCGAGCGCGATCTGGCCTCCCATGGACCCGCCTATCACGACGTAGGGCCGGTCGATCCCCAGGCGCTCCATCACCGCGGCCTGGATCCTGGCCCAGTCGCCCACGGTCACTATGGGGAAGTCCAGGCCCCATGGGGCGCCGGTCGCCGGGTTCACCGAGCTGGGGCCCGAGGAGCCGTAGCAGGATCCCAGGACGTTTATGCAGAGCACGTGGAACCTGGAGGTGTCCAGGGCCTTGCCTGGCCCAATCATCTCGTCCCACCAGCCGGGCTTCCTCTTCCGGTACTCCCGCAGGGGGCCCCGTGGATCGGCGTCCCAGCCTGCGGCATGGGCGTCCCCAGTGAGCGCGTGGCAGACCACCACGGCGTTGGACCTGTCCCGGTTCAGCTCCCCGTAGGTCTCGTACTCGACCTCAACGGGGCCGATGGATCCCCCGGACTCCAGGGCGAGGGCGGCGCTCCCGCCGAAAAGGCACATGACCCTGGGTCTCGTCCACCCCGCCGATCCGGGGCTCTCGGGCCCCCCCCTAGGCCTGCCGTCGTCACCGTCCACGCTCACTTAAGCCACCCTGTCGGACGCGCCTGTCAGGAAATCCAGTCCCGGGCCGGGGGAGGCGTAACCCTCCGGACCCAGGTAGGCGTTCAGCACCCTGGCGACGGCCGTGCCGCCGGGGAAGAGATCCACCACGTGAAGGCCCGCGTGATCCTGGTGGAAGCTCCACATGACGCGGGTGGGCAGGCCGAAGAGGTTCGCGAGCACAGCCCGCCCGGTTCCCGAGTGGCTCACCACCGCCACCCGCCCGTCGGGGGTCTCCTCCGCGAGCTTCCGGAGCGCCTTCCCCACCCTGGCCACGAATCCCAGATCCGTCTCGCCGCCCGGGAAGGATATCTCCTCGGCGCCGGGGTTCGCGACAACCGCCGCGAGCTCCGGGTACCTCTCCTGGACCTCGCCAAAGACGAGCCCCTCGCAGTCCCCGAAGTGCATCTCCCTCCACTCGCGGTCAATCTCGTGGCTCACGCCCGCCCCGGCCGCCAGAAGGTCGCCCCCGTAGCGGGCCCGGAACAGGTCGCTCGATATGACCCTGTCGAAGGGCACCTGCTTCAGGGCCCTCCCGGCGGCCTCCAGCTGGGCCCTGCCCCTGTCCGAGAGGTCCACGTCGGTCCAGCCGTTGAAAGGCTGGCGGCCGCCCGTCATGGTCTCGCCGTGTCTCAGAAGGTAGAGCCTCAGGCGGCTGGCTTGCTGCGTCATGGGAAACTCCTGGGTT
>JAISFP010000136.1 GCA_031263525.1 Deltaproteobacteria bacterium
CTTTCCTGGCGGTCCCTGCCTTCCGGCCTTTCCTGGCGGTCCCTGCCTTCCGGCCTTTCCTGGCGGTCCCTGCCTTCCGGCCTTTCCTGGCGGTCCCTGCCTTCCGCCCTTTCCAGGCGGTCCCTGCCTTCCGCCCTTTCCAGGCGGTCCCTGCCTTCCGGCCTTTCCTGGCGGTCCCTGCCTTTCGGACTGCCCGGTAGCTCTCCGCCTGCCGGCTTTGCCGTTCGGTCCCCGCCCTCCGGCTTTGCCGGACGGCACCGGCCTTGCCTGGGCACTCCCCGCCTTCTGGCCTATACGGGCGGTTCTTGCTTGCTTGCCTGCCTTGCCGGGGCGGCCCCGGCCCTCCCTGCCATGCCTCTCCTCCGGGCCGTGCCGGCCCGGCCTGCACTTCCGGCCCCCTCCGGACCGTGCCCCAGCGCCCCGGGCCCTCCTAAGGGGCGGAAGATTCCAGTTTCCAGAAGGGACGAGCGACGATAATGGACTACAAAGACACACTGAACCTCCCCAAGACCAGCTTCCCCATGAAGGCGCGCCTTCCCGAGACGGAGCCGAAGCTCCTGGCGCTGTGGGAGGGCATTGACCTCTACCACGCCATCCAGGCCAAGGGCGAGGGAAGGCCCGCGTGGACCCTTCACGACGGCCCTCCCTACGCCAACGGCAGGATCCACCTGGGCACGGCGCTCAACAAGATCCTGAAGGACATAGTGGTGAAGGCCAGGACCATGGAGGGCTACAGGTCCCCCTACGTGCCCGGCTGGGACTGCCACGGGCTTCCCATCGAGCACCAGGTGGACAAGACCCTGGGCGCGAAGCGCAGGGAGCTCCCCACCTCCAAGGTCCGCGAGCTGTGCAGGAAGTACGCGGAGAAGTTCGTGGGCATCCAGCGGGAGGAGTTCAAGAGGCTGGGGGTCCTGGGCGAGTGGGAGGACCCGTACCTCACCATGAGCCCCCGCTACGAGGCGGTAACGGCCAGGGAGTTCGGGAAGATCGCCCTGGAGGGCGGGCTTTCCAGGAGCGTGAAGCCCGTGCTGTGGTGCGGGTCCTGCCGCACGGCCCTGGCCGAGGCGGAGGTGGAGTACCAGGAGGACACCTCCGCGAGCATCTTCGTGGCGTTCAGGCTGAAGGACGGAGCGGAGGCCCTGGGCCTCGCGGGCCGCGAGGTGAGCTTCGTCATCTGGACCACCACCCCGTGGACCATCCCCTCCAACATGGCCGTCGCCTACAGCCCCCGCTTCTCCTACGGGGCCTACGCCAAGGACGGGAAGGCCTACGTCATGGCCCGCGAGCTCGCCCCGAGGCTGCTCGGGAAGCTGGGCCTGGAGGGCGCGGAGGACCTGGGCGAGCTGGATTCCAGGGCCTTCGACGGGCTCTCCTGCGTCCATCCCATTTACGAGCGCGACTCCAGGCTCGTGCCTGCGCTCTACGTAACCCTCGAGCAGGGCACGGGGCTGGTGCATACCGCCCCCGGCCACGGACGCGAGGACTTCGAGACGGGGATAGCCTTCGGGCTCCCGGTCTTCTCCCCGCTTGACGACGACGCCCGCTTCACCGAGGAGGTCCCGGAACTCCAGGGCCGGAAGGTCATGGACACCAACGGGGACGTGATCGAGATGCTGAAGGGCAGGGGGGCCCTCATGGCCGAGGAGAGGCTCACGCACCAGTACCCGCACTGCTGGCGCTGCAAGGAGCCCGTGGTCTTCCGCGCAACCCCCCAGTGGTTCGTGTCCATGGAGCACGGGGGGCTGAGGACGAGGGCGCTCGAGGCCATCGACACCGTGTCCTGGATCCCCGCCCGCGGCCGCGAGCGCATCCGGGGCATGATCGAGTCGCGCCCCGACTGGTGCGTCTCCCGCCAGAGGACCTGGGGGGTGCCCATCACCGTGTTCTTCTGCGACTCCTGCGGGGAGTGGCTCTACACCCCGGAAATCCACGAGCGCGTCTTCGCGCTCTTCGCCGAGCGCGGGGCCGACGCCTGGTACGACACTGACGCGGCCGACATCCTGCCCCCCGGCCAGGCCTGCCCCCATTGCGGGGGGAAGGCCTTCACGAAGGAGACCGACATACTGGACGTCTGGTTCGACTCGGGCTCCTCCTTCGCGGCGGTGATGGAGGACCGGCAGTCGCTCCCTGACACGGCCGACATGTACCTGGAGGGGAGCGACCAGCACCGCGGCTGGTTCCACTCGTCCCTGCTCATCTCCGTCTCGAACCGCGAGGGCAGCGCGCCCTACCGCGAGGTCCTGACCCACGGATACGTGGTGGACGGCCAGGGCAAGAAGATGTCCAAGAGCATCGGCAACACGGTCGAGCCCGCGGAGATCATCAAGAAGTACGGGGCGGACGTCCTCCGCCTCTGGGTGGCCTCCGAGAACTACCAGGACGACATCAGGGTCTCGGACCAGATCCTGGACATGCTGGTCAAGGCCTACTTCTCGTTCCGCAACACCTGCCGCTTCATGCTGGGGAACCTCTTCGACTTCGATCCCCGGAAGGACGCCGTCCCCTTCGGGGACATTGCCGACCCCCTCGACCGCCACGCGCTCAGGGAGCTCTCGCTCCTCGTCCGCCAGGTCCGCAAGGGCTACGCCTCCTACGCCTTCCACGACGTCTACCACCGCGTCAACAACTTCATGGGGTCGCTGTCGTCGTTCTACCTGGACGTGCTGAAGGACCGCCTCTACACCTTCAGCGCCTCCGATCCTGCCCGACGGGCGAGCCAGACGGTCATGCGCGAGATCCTGGTCTCCGTCACCGCCCTCATGGCGCCCGTCCTCTCCTTCACGGCCGAGGAGATATGGAGGAGCCTGAACGGCCTTCCGCCTGCCGGGTCGCCCGGCACGCCCGGCGGAACCGGGCGCGGCGCCTCTCCCGCCGGCGGCGCCGCGTCCCCGGCGTCTTCGGACTCCGCCGCCCAGGCACCCTCGCCCGCAGCCGTCCCGGAGAGCGTCTTCCTCACCGACTTCCCCTCCCCCGTCACCGCCTGGGAGGAGGACCCCGTGGCCCTCGAGACCGAAAGGCTCCTGGCCGTCCGGGCAGTGGCCCTGAAGGCGCTGGAGGACGCCAGGAAGACCAAGCTCATCGGCTCGTCCCTGGACGCCGAGGTCGAGATCCTCGCCTCCGGCCCGGTCCTCGAGCTTCTGAAGAAGCACGAGTCCCGCCTCCCGGAACTCTTCATCGTGAGCAGGGTGGTCCTGGGCGAGGCCTCCTCCCCCCCTGCCGACGCCCCGGCCGACGGCTGGGCGGAGGCCAGGGTCTCCATGAGCCCGGATCCCAAGTGCCCGCGCTGCTGGAACCGCCACCCGGAGGTCCCGGCCGACGGCTCGGGCGTCTGCCCCAAGTGCCGGAGGGCCCTGGGCTGACGGACGCGCGCCCTTGACTTGAGGCCCCGTGAAGGCAGCCCTGCCCCCGGCGGCGACGTCCACGGCCTCGGAACTCGTAGGTTCCCGCCGCCCTGGCACCGGCTGCGACGTCCATGGCTCCGGAACTCCCAGGTTTCGGCCTCCCTGGCCCCGGCGGAGACGTCCACGGCTCAGGAACTATCGGGTTCCGGTCTCCCTGGCCCCGGCGGAGACGTCCGCGGCTCAGGAACTCACGGGTTCCGCCCGCCTTGCCCCGGGCGATGACAGTCCCGGCACAGGATCCCCCTGTCCAGGCTTGTATCGTCTGGCTGGCGACGGCCCCGGCCCGGTTGCGCGGGCGGCGGGCCGGTCCAAGGCGCCGATGTCCCCAGGCCGATTGTCTAGAGCATGAACTCCCGGAAAGGCGTGAAACCGTGTCCTACCTAGTCATGGCCCGCAAGTACCGCCCCCGCAGCTTCACCGATCTGGTGGGCCAGGGGCAGGTCACGCGGACGCTCACCCAGGCCCTCAAGACCGGGAGGGTTGCCCACGCCTACCTGTTCACCGGGCCCAGGGGAGTGGGCAAGACCACGGCCGCGAGGCTGCTCGCCGCCGCGCTGTCCTGCGAGTCCGAAGGAGACAGGCCCTGCGGGGCGTGCGACCGCTGCCTGGAGATCCAGTCCGGGAGATCGGTGGACGTCATCGAGATGGACGCCGCGTCCAACAGGGGCATCGACGAGATAAGGGGCCTGCGGGAGACCGTGAAGTTCCAGCCGGCCAGGAACCGCTTCAAGGTCTACATCATAGACGAGGTTCACGCCCTCACAGGTGACGCCTTCAACGCTCTGCTGAAGACCCTGGAGGAGCCCCCCTCCCACGTCGTCTTCGTGTTCGCCACCACGGACGCCCACAAGGTGCCCGCGACCATAGTCTCGCGTTGCCAGCGCTACGACTTCAGGCGCATAAAGGTGGAGGACATAGCCGGCCGGCTGAAGTCCGTGGCCGAGGCCGAGGGGCTCCCTTACGAGCCCGAGGCGCTGGTGGCCATGGCCCGCCAGGCCGAGGGCGGGCTCCGGGACGCCCTGGGCCTCGCCGACCAGGTGGCCGCCTCGGACGGGGAGCTGACCCTCGCGGCCGTGACCCGCTCGCTGGGCCTGGTCCAGAGGGACCTGGTCGCCCGCGTGGCGCTCTCCCCCCTGCGGGGGGACGCCGCGTCCGCGCTCCTGGCCCTCCGGGACGCCTACGAGACCGGCTCGGACTTCAAGGAGCTGGGCCTGAAGATTCTGGAGTACGTGCGCGACCTGACCCTCGTAAAGGCCTCCCCCAAGGCCTCCGAGATGATGGACCTGACAGACGCCGAGGAGCGGGACTTCAAGGAGGCTGCCAAGCCCTTCACCCTCCAGGACATCCACCGCCACTTCGAGGCCTGGCTCAGGATCTACTCCGATCTCGCCCGCCACCCCCAGCCGCGGTGGCTCATGGAGTCGCACATCATCAGGCTCTCCCAGGCCGGCTGCCTGGACGGCCTGGCCGAGCTAACCGCCCGGCTCACCGCCCTTCTGGAAAGCGAGCCCTCCCTCCTCCGCGACGCAATCCGAAACTCTACGCTCTCCGGCGGACAGATGCCCGGCGGCTCCGGCGGCCAGACGCCCGGCTACACGGGGGGGCAGGTGCCGGGCGGGCCCCCTCACGCCGGCGCGGGAGGCGGCCAGGGCTTCGGTCGCCCCCCCCTGACGCCTCAGCCGTCCCGGTCGGGCCCACAGGGAACGCCCGGCGCTCCCGGCACCGTCGCGCCACTCCAGAAGCCGGCAGGCCAAGCCGGGGCCCAGTCCGTCCAGGGCCCCGCGCCCGGCCGTGGACCGGACCTCGCCCAGGGCGCACCAGCCAGGCCTGCCCCAAGCGGCTTCCCCCCGAACCTGTCCGATGAATTATATCTGGACGCTCTGGATGAAATCTACCGTGACGACGATCCGGATGCCGACCTTATGGGCGGCCCGCGCGGCGTGCCCGCCCCCCGGAACGCAGGCGGTCGCCAGGCGGTCGCGCCCGCCGTGGCGACACCACCCTCTCCCGCAACCCCTGCACCTGAGGCTGCCCTCGGAACTGCGGGGCAGGGCCCCGTCCGGCCGCCGGCCGCCGCTCCCGCCTCTCACGGGCACGGAACTCCCGTGTCCGAGCCGGACGAGGGGAGGCAGAGCCCTTCCGGACCCCTGGGAGCCGTCCCGCAGGGCCTTTCCGCGCCCCCCGGTCCAGGCCAAGAGGACCGTCCGGGATTCCAGGGTTCCGCCCAGCCGGGCTATTCCGGCCCCGTGAGCCCGGGCCAGCAGGGCCCTGCCGGAAACCTGGCACCAGCTCCCCAGGGTCCCGGCAGCCAGGGCCCCGGAGGATCCCAGGGTGCCGCCTACGGGGCAACGTTCAACCCCTCCGCTTTCATCGACCGGGAGGAAATCAAGGTTGTGCTGGAACGCGTCAAGGCCATGCCGGAGGCTGAAGAGCTCATGCGCAGGACGCCGGGGAGCTTTGTCGGCTTTAAACACACTTATGCGGTGCCGGCGGCCGGCCAGAACGCGGGATCCGATGACTGGGACAGTTTCTCTGACGAGGACGAGGACCGGTTCGCGGACGACTCCGACCTGGACGCCTCTGCGGATTCCTATGATGAGGATCAGGAAGACGGATTCTCCGGCGACTCGCCCGACGACGAATATCCGGACGACTGACCGGGACGGGCGTCGCCCGACTCTTGAGCCGGACGGTCCGGGGCATGAGCCATCCGATGCTCCGGCGGGTAAGGGTTCCGGTTCTCCTGGGGCATGGTGCCGAATCTCCGGCGTGTCAAGGCTCCCGTGTTCGGGGTCCGCGGGTCAGCAGGTCCGGGGGGCCATGTCCTGTCGTTCCAGTGGGCCATGGCTCCTGTTTTCGCGAGTCCAACGGTCCTCAGCCCCGAGGGGCGGGACCATGCCATGGCGTTCCCGAGGGCCACGGATCCTGTTTTCGTGGGTCCGACGGTCCTCAGCCCCGAGGGGGGCACGCCCTGGAGTTCCCGAGGGCCATGGATCCTGTTTTCGTGGGTCCAACGGTCCTTAGCCCCGAGGGGGGCACGCCCTGGCGTTACTGGGGGCCATGGCTCCCGATCTCGGTGAGGGGGCCATGCCTTGACATTCCTGGGGGCCGTGGCTCCCATGTCCCGGAGATCATGCGGAACGAGGTCCCGCTGTTGCAAGCGGCTGACGGCCGGGCGAACGGTTTGCAACCCCTCTGCCCCGTCCGGTATAATGCCCGTGTGAGGCTACAGGACTCTGGGGGACAGGTCCTCGACAGACACGCTCGGGAGCAACGCCGGGCGCGGGAGGCGACATGGACCAGAACAGCGATAAGGCCAACGACATGATCGGCAAGCTCAAGGAGCTCCAGGACGGCATGATGAGGATCATGGACGAGTCCGGGGGCAGGACGGTCACGGCCACTGCCGGAGGCGGGATGGTCAAGGTCACCGCCAACCTGAAGCTGCAGCTGGTGTCGGTGGAGATGGAGCGCGAGGTGGTGAACCCCGACGACATGGAGATGCTGGGCGATCTCATAGTTGCCGCGGCGAACGAGGCTCTGGCTCAGGCCCAGTCCGAGATCAATCAGGAGGTGACGAAGCTTTCCACTAAGGTGAGGCTCCTCGGACACCTGGACCAGGCCTGAGAGGGCGTCTCCCCGCAAGGAGCTCATCATGGCAGCCGACGGCATCGAGAGGCCGCCCGGAGGGGCCGGTCCACAGGCGGGCGGCGGACCGCCTGCCTGTCCCCTGCCGGACGGGCAGGGTGCCGCCTGTTCCCCTCAGGACGGGGATGGGGCCGACAGTTTCACGAAGGACGGCGACGGGGCCGTCAGTTCCTTGCAGGACGGGCAGGGTGCCTCCAGTTCCCCGCAGGAATGGGAGGGTGCCTCCAGTTCCCCGCAGGAATGGGAGGGTGCCTCCAGTTCCCCGCGGGAATGGGAGGGTGCCTCCAGTTCCCCGCGGGAATGGGAGGGTGCCGCCAGTTCCCCGCGGGAATGGGAGGGTGCCGCCAGTTCCCCGCAGGAATGGGAGGGTGCCGCCAGTTCCCCGCAGGAATGGGAGGGTGCCTCCAGTTCCCCGCAGGAATGGGAGGGTGCCGCCAGTTCCCCGCAGGAATGGGAGGGTGCCGCCAGCCACGGGGACAACGCCGGGACCGTCCGCGAACCGGGGGGAGCGACAGCCGGCGATAATCCGGCGGGCACCTCGTCGCACCAGCGGCATTCGCGGCCCCCGAGAGGGCGGCCGCTGGGGGGCTCTGTCGTCATTGCCCCGGACGACTGGGAAATCTTCAGGCGCCTGACCTCCACCGAGCTTGGCCCGGCCGAGATCAGGGCGGCGGTCAGGCCCGACATGACTGACCCCGAGGAGACCTGCCTCTTCGCCCCGCACTTTCATCCCGAGTGGGTCCCCGTCGAGCTCGTCGAGGAGCGCATATCGAATGCCTTCCCCGCCGCCCGCGAGCGCTTCGCCGTGCCCACGCAGCACAACGTGATAGCTTCCCTCGGGCCCTGGAGCGGGGTCGAGGTGGACGTCTGGTCGCGCTCCTGCGGGATGAAGCTGCAGCTCCTCGTTCACGCCCAGGCAGGAAGGCTGGAGGGCTCTGCCACGTTCTCGGCCATGATCGAGCGCACCTTCCGCTACCGCGAGCTGCAGCTCCTGGAAATCCTCGATCTCTGCTCGCTCCCGGACGACGGCACCCTGTCCGAGCTCGCGAAATCCGGCTTCGGCGAGTCCGAGCTCGCCGGCGCCGCGCGGCACTGCGCGAGGCTCAAGGCCATGATAGACATAAGCGGCGTGGCCAAGGGGCCCGGGGCGGTGATGCTCAAGAACCGGCTCGCCACCGACTACATCGAGGGCAAGTTCCGCGGGACGGACCCGGCCGGCCTGGAGCGCGTGCTCTCGCTCGTGAACCTTCTGAAGTCCCGCGTGAAGTCCCGCCTGGACCCGGCGAGGTTCCACGAGGCCGCCGAGCTCGTCGAGGAGGCGAGGGGCCTTGGCGCCGGGGTGGTCGTGCCCCATCCGCCCAGGTTCTGGCCCGCTCTACTGGCCGAGATCGACGCCGACGGCTGGGAGGTCTGGAACCCCTCCACGCCGAACCACGCGGTCTTCATCACGGAGTGCCTGGCCCGCCGCGGCAGTATCAGGCGCCCGCTCCTGGCCTTCATGGGCGACGACACCCACATGTCGTCCAAGATAAGGCTCCACATGGTGAGCGACAAAGGCGGCGGCGACCGCGAGATTGGCTTCCAGCCCGCCTGGAAAGATCCCGAGACGGACGCGGCCCTGAAGGCAGCCGGGCAGAGCCGCGCCAGGACCATGGCGGAGTATCTGGCCAGGCTTGCGTAGGGCCCGGGCATTCTTTCGGACAGCTTCAGACGGATCCGGATACAAAGGGTGGAGTTGGCTTGCTTTTTCCCGGATATATTCCGATGTTTCCGGAGGAGACTCTGTTTCATGGGGACCATGGGTTTGGAAGATGCCATGGTTTTGGGGGACACGGTTTCCCGGAGAGCTTCTGCCTGAGTGGCGGCAACTGTATTCGGGGGAGCTGCTGGCGTTAAGAACTAATTGTTGTTATTCAGTAAAGTTGTGAGAAATACGGAAGATGACAACGATGTCCTCGGTAGCTTCACCATCGATTTTGTAAAACTTGTTGCATCTCTTGAAGAACTGGCGTATATTTATGTCAAATGGTTGTCCGTGTTTTGTGTCCTTCAGCCTTCTGAGGCCGGGACGCAGGAGCAGTCCCAGGTGACCGGTGCGACTTGGGACTGAAGATATTTCAGGTGCGGCAGGAGATACGGCGTGTCAAAATTTTACACTCTTGACGAGAAGCTTCCCGAAATTTTGAAGCAGATACACCAGGGCGAGCTCCAGCTTCCTGACTTTCAGCGCGGCTGGGTCTGGGACGACAACAGGATCCGGGAGCTCATAGCGAGCGTGGCCAGCTCTTTCCCGATGGGTGCCATGATGCTTCTGGAGTACTCTCCCCAGACGAAGTTCAATTACCGCCACTTTGTGGGTACCGCCGCGGCCACCGAACCCAAGAACCTCGTTCTGGACGGGCAGCAGAGGCTTACCTCCCTCTACAACGCGTTCTACAGCCAGAACGCCACGGTGACGATAGGCAACAAGGGCAAGGAGATAAAGAGGTTCTACTACATTGACATCGAGAAGGCGCTCACCGAACCCGCTTCCCTTCTGGACGCGGTGGTTTCCGTGCCGGAGGACAGGAAGATCAGGGAGAACTTCGACCGCGACGTCACGCTCGACCTGAGCTCGCCTGAGTTAGAGTTCAAGTCCAAGATGTTCCCGCTGAACAAGATCTTCAACGATTTGCTCGACGTCTGGCAGGAGGGGTTCTTCGACTTCTATGAGTACAATTCCGACATAGTGAAGCTTCTGACCAAGTTCAAAAAGGTTGTCGTAAGGCCTGTCGAATCCTACGAGTCGCCGATAATTCACCTCCCCAAGGACACGCCGAAGGCGGCCGTCTGCCAGGTGTTCGAGAAGGTGAATACCGGAGGCGTGACCTTGAACGTCTTCGAGCTGGTCACCGCGATATTCGCCTCAGACGAGTTCGACCTGCGGACGGACTGGGAAAAGCGTTCCAAGGAGATGCGGAAAAAGGACATGCACGATGTCCTAAGGGCGGTGGACTCCTCCTCGTTTCTCGCAGCCGTGACTCTCCTCACCCGCTACAGCGCGAACCGCGAAGCCAGGCTCGCTGGAGTGCCGAAGCCTCCTGCCATAGGCTGCAAGCGCGAGGACATCCTGGATCTTCCCCTGGACAAGTACAGGCTGTATGCCGACCCGATCGAGCATGGGTTCAAGCAGGCGGCTGAGTTCCTCCTGGGAGAGTTTGTCTTTTCGAGGGATCATCTCCCCTACTCGACCCAGCTCATACCGCTTGCGGTGATAATGGCGGCGAAGGAGATGCGGAAGGGCGAGGGCAAGATCTTCGACGAAAGCGAGACGGCTACCAAGATCTCCACGTGGTACTGGTGCGGAGTGCTCGGGGAGCTTTACCATTCCTCAAACGAGACACGTTTCGTTAACGACGTGACCGGCATGATGGACTGGCTCGAGGGCGGAACCGAGAGGCCAGACACGGTTGCACGGGCATTCTTCCAGCCCGAGCGCCTTCTGACGCTGAAGACCCGCAACGCGGCGGCATACAAGGGCATAACTGCTCTTATTCTGAAGGACGGCGCGAGGGATTTCCTGACCGGGAAGAAGATGGAGCACGAGCTTTTCTTCAGCGGACGTTACGACATCCACCACATCTTCCCCAAGGCATACTGCTCGGAGAGTGACATTGACGAGGACAGGCGCGACTGCATAGTGAACAAGACGCCTATCTCGAGCAACAGCAACAAGACGATAGGCGGAATCGCACCCAGCAAGTACCTGAAAAGGATCGTCAAGACTGGCCATGTTTCCGAGGAGAATATCCGGGAATTCGTATCCAGTCACCAGGTGAACTTCCCCCTTCTTGCGGCGGACAAGTTCGACAGCTTTTTCATCGACCGGGCCAAGGCGCTTATCGTGCTCGTGGCAAGGGCAATGGGCAAGCCTGTCGAGGGCCTGGACAGCGATGATGTAGTGAATGGATTCGGTGCCAGTCTGGCCTGACCGCCTTGCCGGCAAGTCACGCCCAACCGCTCCTGGACAGACGCGGCATCTTTTGCAAAATATCTTTTCTTTCTCATTTTTTGACTTCGCGTCTTATGTCCTCATGGCGTTCTTGCCCTCCTCGGAGTTCAGCGCTGTCAGCCGCGCTGCCGCCAGCCTTTCATCGTCTTCCCCGTACCGGGTTCCTGCTTTCCGGAGGTCTGCAATGCCTACAGTTTATGTCCCTCAGCTGACGGACGGTTTGAAATGACAGGAAAAACGAAGCTGGACGTTTCCTCGTCATTCGTCATCCAGGGCGACGCCGCGGTGGCGCTGAGGCTTCTCCCGGAAGGCGTGGCCCAGTGCGCCGTGACCTCGCCTCCCTACTTCGGGCTGAGGGACTACGGGATAGCCGGGCAGATCGGCCTCGAGGACCGCCTGGAGAGCTACGTAGCCGCCCTGGTCGGCGTGTTCGGGGAGCTCAAGAGGGCTCTTTCGCATGACGGGGTGCTGTGGCTGAACATCGGGGACGGCTACACCAGCGGAAACCGGGGCTACCGCGCCCCGGACAGGAAGAACCGGGCCCGGGCCATGAGCGTCCGGCCCGACACTCCGGAGGGCCTGAAGCCCAAGGACCTGCTCGGAGTCCCGTGGCGGCTGGCCTTCGCCCTCCAGGCGGACGGGTGGTATCTCAGGAGCGACGTCATCTGGAACAAGCCGAACGCCATGCCCGAGAGCGTGAAGGACAGGCCCGTCAGATCTCACGAGTACCTGTTCATGCTGACCAGGAGCGAGAGATACCTCTATGACGGGGTTGCCGTGGCAGATCCCGGCCGCGCCCGGCGCTCGGTCTGGAACGTGAACACCAGCCCCTTTCCGGAGGCCCACTTCGCGACATTCCCGCCCGCCCTGATCGAGCCCTGCGTCCTGTCGAGCTCTCGTCCTGGCGATCTGGTGCTCGACCCTTTCCTGGGCTCCGGAACCGTGGGAGAGGTGGCTTCCATCCACGGGCGCCTCTTTGCGGGCATCGAGCTCAACCCTGAGTACGTTGACATCGCCCGCAGACGCCTCGCATCCTGGCCCTTCAGGCTCTACCGGCTCCCTGGCGGCTGACGGGCGCCTCCGGAGGCGTCTTTCCTCCTCTTGCTGGCCATTACATGTTCGCTAATGTGACTTGCTGCCTCCTCTGCCTTTCGCCTTGCCGAACAACTGGCCTGGTTAGAGTCCATCATCCCCATCCTTCTCCTAACATTATCGTCTTCCGAGCCGGTCATCGCCGTCCTTCCTCTCCATCATCGCCGTCCTTCCTCTCCATCATCGCCGTCCTTCCTCTCCATCATCGCCGTCCTTCCTCTCCGTCATCGCCGTCCTTCCTCTCCGTCATCGCCGTCCTTCCTCTCCGTCATCGCCGTCCTTCCTCTTCGTCATCGC
>JAISFP010000160.1 GCA_031263525.1 Deltaproteobacteria bacterium
AAAGGGGCCTCCGGGACGTGCCTGAGGAGGGGAGGCGGAAAGGAGGGTCCGGGAAGACAGGAGCCCGCTCCCGCGAGGGGATGGCGGGCATGGACGCGCGTCTGAGAGCAGCAGTCCACTGTAGTGGCCGTGAAACGGCTGTCAAGGTGCCCTCCTTACTCTTGGAGGAGTCCCCCGTCTCTCTTGAAAGGTATCCTCCCTACATTTGGATAATGAGGATGCTGTGTAGTTAAAATTTAAGTGTGGTTAAAATTAAGTCGGTCTGAAGCTTTTCAGAACGCTTTATCCGGATTTTGGTGGGCCATTGGGCCATTGGACCATTGGGGCTTTGGCATCTGGCCAGTTCTCGCTTCCTCTCGGCTTCCGCCCTGCAACTCCTGGAACCCGTGCGCCGGGGCCGTCTGCCGGCACGGTTCACGCGGCGGGGAGTCCACCCGGGGGGCCGGACGGGCTCATGACAGTTCAGAGGGGACGAGATTGCGGGGCCCCCCCTGCCGGAGCCGCCTTAATGGCCGGGAAGGACGGGCACGGGCCAGGGACGCGGGGGGCGGCTCCCGGCCAGGGGCGCGGTTGATTTCCTCGCCGGTTTGGAGTTAGAATTCCCGGAACATCTTTCTCCGGGCCTCCCCTGCCCCCATCCTAAGGCTACCCATGACGACCCCCGCTCGCTTCAGGCCCTCGCGCCGCGCCGCCGCCCGGCACCCCGTGACGGCCGTCCTGGCTCTCCTGGCCATGGCCCTCTGTGCGCCGACGGCCCCGGCCCAGGAAGTCCCTGAAGGGCAGGAGCCCCTTTACGAGGAGCCCCTGTTCCAGGACCCCCAGGCCCAGCCGCAGGAGCAGGGCCAGGCCCAGGAGCAGCTCCCCCCGGGCCAGGTCCCGCAGGGCTCCGAACGCGAGAGCCAGGATCTGAACACCATAGCCACCCTCTCAGTGGGGCTGGTCATCCAGTCCTTCGGGTACATCGGGACCTACGGGGACCTTCTCGCCTCGGGGGCCTACGACTCCCAGCAGGTGGCTAACATGCTGGGGGACACGGTCAGGTACCTGTCCAACGCCCACAGGGATCTCGCCCGCTACCAGGACCCCGGCTTCAACGTGAGCGCCGGCGACCGCCAGTACCTGGCCGAGGTGACGACCATCCTGGAGCTCCTGATCCAGGAGGCCGAGAGCCTCAGGGGCTACGCCAGCACGAGGGCCGAGGGGGATCTGGCGAATTACCGCTCGGCCCGCGACACTGCACTCAGGCGCATTGACCGCCTCATCAAGCCCTAGGTATCGCGTCCAGGCCGGTTGCGCCCGCCCGGCTCAGGCCGCGGGCGGGGGACGCCTTTCGAAATCCCGGCCTTCCAGCTTTCCCGCGGGTTCCCGCTGGCAGCCCGGCGGCGTTTTTCCGTAACCGGCCCGAACCTGCCGTTTTGCCAGCCTGTCTTGTAAGATGTAACTGCAAAAACCCTTCCCCCCTCAAAGTGAGTATGAGCGCTATGCGTCCTCGGCGTAGAAACGTCCTGCATTTTGGCCAAATCCACGCAAGCTAGCGTAAACCTTGCACCAGGCAATCTGGCCTCTGGTACGGTCAAGGGATGAGTTTTTGAATTGGAATCTTGTAATCTTCAGTGTTCCTTCTTCGCGGCAGGCCGCCTTCCGGGCTCCTTCCGTGACGGCTGTCCCGACCGGGGCCATGCGCGATTTCCCTTCCTGGGCCGGCCCGCGTCCGTCCGGCATCCCCGGACCGCGCCGTGCCTGCTCGAGCGCCTGAACCCCTCCCCAGCACCTGGCGCGTCCTGATCCGCCCATGGAGGAGAAATGAGCCCTTCCAGGGCCGAGACGAGCCCTTCCAGGGCCGGGACGAGCCCTTCCAGGGCCGGGACGAGCCCTTCCAGGGCCGGGACGAGCCCTTCTCGGGCCGGGACGAGCCCTTCTCGGGCCGGGAGGGGTCGTCTGGCGGCGAGGACTGGCCTCTTCGGGGCCGGGAATAGCCATCACGGGGTCCCCGCGCCTGTCTCCGGAACCGGCCGGGCCGTCTGGGCGGCCTTCCTGGCCATGGCCATGTCGCTTTCGGCATGGGCCGGCACCGCCAGCGCCCAGAGCGCGCCTCCGCCCCCTCCGTCTCAGGCCCCGTCAGGCGAGGACAGCCCCGCCTCGCGCGAGGCTGTGCATCTCGGGGCGCTTGGCGCCTACAGCGCCGGCTTCGTGCTGGAGGCCTACGGCTACATAGGGCTCCTGGCGGACGTTCTGCATCACGGCGTCTACGAGCCGGAGATAGTTAAGTCCATGCTGGGGGAGACCAGGATCTTCCTACAGAAGGCGCTCGACCGGCTGGAGGTCTACCGCCGCGGCCAGGTTACGGTCCAGCCGGAGGACCTGGCTTTCATCAACGGCATAGCCGAGATAGTGACGCTGCTCATCCAGGAGTCCGACGGCCTTGCCGCGTACTGCGACGGTTTCGCCAAGGAAGATTTCGAGCGGTTCAGGGATTCCCGCCAGAAGGCCTGGACCCTCATAAAGCAGCATCTCGGGATCAAGTAGCCGCCGTGACCCGGCTTTCATTGGCCTGGCTTGAAAAGGCAGGCCGGCTACCGCTACAGGAGCCGGTTCTGGCGGATAGCGGACAGGACATCAGGCGCGGCCCGGCTCTTGCCAGGACGCGGAAGGCCAGCGGCGGCTGAGGGGACAGGCCGTGCCGGGCAGCCCTGTCCCTGCGCAATGTCATCAGGCGCGGCCCGGCTCATGCCATGCCACGGAATGCCGGCGGCTGCTTAGTGACAGGCCGTGCCGGGCAGTCTCGGCCCTGTTTGCGGTCGTCAGGCGCGGCCCGGCTCATGCCATGCCACGGAAGGCCGGCGGCGGCTGAGGTGACAGGCCGTGCCGGGCAGTCCTGCCTCTGCGCAATGTCATCAGGCGCGGCCCGGCTCATGCCATGCGTCGGAAGGCCGGCGGCGGCTTAAAGCCTGGCCGTGCCGGGCAGTCTCGGCCCTGCGCATGGTCATCAGGCGCTGACAGGCTCATGCCAGGCGGCGGAAGGCCGGCGGCGGCTGAAATCCCGGCCGTGCCGGGCAGTCTCGGCCCTGCGCATGGTCATCAGGCGCTGACAGGCTCATGCCAGGCCACGGAAGGCCGGCGGCGGCTTAGGGGCCTGGCCACGCCATGCCAGGGAGCGGCTTGGCGAAGCCCAGGACAGACAGCTGAGATCGGCCTCTCCAGGAGTCCGGCTTCCTACGTCTCCCGCTCGCAGGGCCTGGCCGTCCGCCGGGGCTTGCCCCTCCGCTCGGGCCAGCTTCCGCAGCCAGCCGCCTGCCATGTCCCAGCCACTGAACTGCCCAGTCAGCCTGGCCACCTCCGGCCACTCTCCCTGCCGTGACCTGAAAGACTTCAGCCTCCGGGCCCTGGCCAGTCTGCGGAGCCTTGGACGAACCCGGTACCGGTCCTGGACCGGGGAGGACTTCTGAGGCTGCTGGCTTTGGCCCGGCTGAGGGGCCTTGCCCGGTACCGTTCCCTGGACCTGGGGGAACTCCTACGGTTCCTGGCCCTGGCCAGTCTGGGGCTGGCCCTGGCCAGTCTGGGGATCCTTGCCAGGCTCCTGCTCCTGGCTCTCCTTGGGGGCCTTGGCCGGACCCGGTGTCTGGTCCGTCCGCGTGGCCTTTCCAGGCTCCTGGCCCTGGCCCTCCTGGGGGTCCTTGGCCGGCTCTGGTCCCAGTCCCGCCTGCTGGGGCTTGGCCGGACCCTGTGCCTGGCCCGCCTGCGGGCCCTTGGCGGGACCCTGTGCCTGGCCCGCCTGGGTGTCCTTGGCGGGACCCGGCGCCCGGCCCGCCTGGGGGTCCTTGGCGGGACCCGGTGCCTGGCCCGCCTGGGGGAGCTTGCCCGGAAGCGGCGTCTGGCCCGCCTGGGCGGGTTTTCCCGGAACCGGTCCCTGCCCCGGCGCCTTCCCCGCCTGGGGCGAAGCGGCCGGCCTGGGGGGGGCGGTCCTGCCGCCCGGAGCCGGCTGGGCAGACTGGTTCAGGAAGATTCCGGACTGGGGCCCGAAAAGGTCGGAGACGCGGCTCACGCCTATGGCCTTCAGGCCGCGGGGCTTCTTCGCGTCCTCCAGCTCGTCCGCGGGGCCGCAGACCCTGGTGAAGCCCATCCTGGCGCACTCGGCGAGGCGCTCGCTCATGCGGCCCGCCCTCCTGACCTCGCCGGCCAGGCCGACCTCGCCCAGGATGGCCAGGTCGGGAAGAAGGGGGGACTCGAACCAGCTGGACACTATGGCGGCGCTGATGGCCAGGTCCGCCGCGGGCTCGGAGATCCTGGCGCCGCCCGCCACGTTCACGAAGACGTCCCTGTCGAAGAGCTTCAGCTTCACCTTCTTCTCGAGGACAGCGGTGAGGAGGCTCACGCGGGAGGGGTCGGCCCCCAGGGTCTGCCTCCGGGGCATGGCGAGCGGGCTGGGGCTCACGAGCGCCTGGATCTCCATCATGAGGGGGCGCCTGCCCTCTATCACCGGGGTCACGGACGAGCCGGCGGCCCCCCGGGGCCGCTCGGCCAGGAAGAGGGCGGAGGGGTTCAGTATCTCGCTCAGCCCCGTGCCGGTCATCTCGAAGACGCCCACCTCGTTTACGGGGCCGAAACGGTTCTTGAACGACCTGAGGATCCTGACGGGCCGGTCCCGCTCCCCCTCGAAGTAGAGCACCGTGTCCACCAGGTGCTCCAGGAGCTTCGGCCCGGCGATGCTCCCCTCCTTGGTGATGTGGCCCACGAGCCACAGGGGGGCCCCGGTCTCCTTCGCGAGCTGGGTGAGCGCCGAGGAGGACTCCCTTATCTGCGAGGGGCTCCCGGCGACCCCCCCCATCTCGGGGAGGCGCATTGTCTGGACGGAGTCGACTATGAGTATGTCCCAGCCCTCGGAGGCGCACTCCAGCACCCTGGGTATCTCGCACTCGGCGGTGACGAAGATGCCGCTCAGATCCAGCCCGAGCCTCTCGCCCCGGAGCCTCAGCTGGGCGGCGGACTCCTCGCCGGAGACGTAGAGGGGCCTCTTTCCGGCGGCGGCCGCGCCCCTGGCCACCTGCAGGAGAAGGGTGGACTTGCCCACCCCGGGCTCCCCGGACAGGAGCGTCACCCCGCCGGGCACCTGGCCCCCGCCGAGCACCCGGTCGAGCTCGCCTATGCCGGTGGGGATCCTCGCGGTCTCCGCGGGGGGCACCTCGCTCAGGGGCACGGCCTTCCGGTTGGAAGTCCTGGTAGAGAAAGACGAGAGCCTGGAGGAGGAGGACTTCGGGACAGCGATCTCCTCCTCGGCGTCGAAGGAGTCCCATGCCTGGCAGCTGGGGCATTTCCCCAGCGGGACCGGGGACTGCCAGCCGCACTCGCGGCAGATGTAGCGGATCTTGGGCTTGGCCATGTGTTGCCTGCGGGGGGCGCGGCTTGCGCGCCGGAAGGGGGCCCGGAAGGGGGCCCGGAAGGCCGGGAAGGGAGGAGGGCCCGAGGCCGGGCCTGGGCCGGCGGAAGGGGGGGGAGGGGGCCCTGAAGGCCGGGAAGGGAGAGGCGCTGAGGGCCGGACCTGGACCGCCGGAAGGGTGCCTGACTGGCCTTCCGTGACGGCCGTCGCCTGGACCGGGGGCGGAGAGCGGGGCGGTCCGGCCCTCCGTGACGGTCCCTCCCGCTCCGGGAGGGGGGAGCGGGCTGGTCCGGGGCTCAGGGAAGGTCTCCGCCGGGTCCGGTTGCGAGGCTGGATAGCCGGGCGGTCCGGTTCTCGGGGACGGTCCCCGCCGGTTAGGGGGAAGAGCGGGGAGGTCCGGCCATCCTGGACGGTCCCCGTCGGGTCCGGGGTTGGGGTACGGGAGGGTCGGGGGTTCCCGGAAAGCTTCTCACGGCAAGGGAGGGCTGGGCGGCGGCAGTCATGGCCCCCGGGAGCCGCCGGTGAGCAGCGGGCGGGCAACAACTGCCGCGCCATGGCCCCCTATCGTGCGGGGGGGCCGCCGGAGCCCGTCCGAATCGGGCAAAAAATGACCTGTTGAAGGGCTGTAAAGGGCATGAACGGGCAGAAACGGACGCTGGCTGGCCGCTGGAGTGGCGGGAGAATCGGCCCGGAAGGTGCATGCAGGATGGGGCGGCTTCTCCGGGTAGCCGGTTCGGAGGGGCGGCAGGGTCCCGGCCAGGCGGCCCGTCCCGGGCCGGCGTCAGAAAGGGGCCGCTTGCGGGGCCAGCCGCCGGATCTTGCGGACGTTCTGACAATTTGTACCACAGTTTGGTCCGTACGGCCATCCCCATCCGCGTCCTCCCGCAGGCGGGGCGGCTGGGCAGTTCCGGGCTCCCCTGGCGTCCGTTGCAGTTGGGTCGTAAAGTGCCCCCCGGAGTTCGCGGCGGCTCTGCCGTCCTGAACGCCTCCTGCGCTCGCGGCGGTCAGCTCGTCCCGGACTGCCCCGCCTCCCGATCCGGCTCGGGCCGTCCCGAAAGCCCCCGGCCTTGCGGCGGCCCCCCAGTTCCGGATGGCCCGGGCACTTCGGAAGTCCGGGGGCGCTCAGGGTGCCGGGGAGCAGGGCCTGGTTCCGGGGCCCAGGAGCCGTCCCCCCGGACGGGCCGTGTCCGGGCTCCCTCCGGCGGCACCGCGAGACGCGGCGGGAGCGCGGGCGATCCGGTTCCGTGTCAGGGAGGCAGACTGTCGTCACGCAAGCCGCCCCGGGGGACATGCGAGGCCTGCTCGACAGACCTAAAATGAGGAGGTCTAGCTGGCTCCTTTGTTGTAAAGGTATAGATATTATATCCGTAATTGAACGATAAAATGTCCCCAATTAGGTATTTTTCAAGTTCGCGATGTTCTAATTCTTCCTCAAATCCGTGTTGAATGTGGGGTTGCCATCTGCTAATCTTAGGTCCAACAGGTGTCGAAGGACCTGCGAGGCCTCCCGGGCCGCCTCCGCGGCGCCGGGCCCCGGCGGCCTGCCTGCCGGGCCCTTGCCCGGCCAAGCCCTCCCGCCTGCCATCCCCCTAGGACATTCCAGCGTATCAGGGCCCCTGCGGCCCCCGGCCCGCGCATCCGGGCGGGGCTGGGACTGCGGTCGCCGCCTGCCTGACTCCTCCGGGATCTCTTCCCTGTCGGTCGTCGCCTGTCGGTTTCAAGCTGCGTTTCAGTCGGTTTCAGGCTGCGTTTCGCTCCACCTTTCTTCAAGAATCATTCAAGTTTCGCGGGGTTTTACCGTATAATTACGTAAGTGCCTCCGCCCCCCCAAGGGGCCCCGCGCCCGGGTGCGGGCCTCGGGCCCCGGCCCCTTGTGATTCTCCGGCCCCTGCCCGGCCATTTTCCGGTCCCGAGCCCGCCCGCCCGTCCGGAAGCCGCCGGACGCCGGCTCCCGTGCGCCCGCCATCCTCTCTGACGATGGCCCCCGGGCCGGACGCGGGCCACCGGCCCCTGGCCGGTCACTGCCTCGCCCCCGTGTCCTCTCCGCGGGACACTGTCCGCCGCCCCCTCCGGTCCCTAGCCGGTCGCGGGCCCCCTGCCGGTCCCTGCGGGACGCGGCTTGCCGGCCTTTCCGGATCCCTGCCCGGAACGGCCCCCCAGCCTTTCCGGGACGCCCCGGAAACGCTCCAGGCCATTCCGGAAACCTGCCCGGACCGGCCCCCCTCCCTTCCGGCCCCGACGGAAGGCCATCGCATGAACCGGCCCGTCCTCGGACGCGGCCCCGGCCACGGGGCACCTGCCCCCCCAGCCGGGACGGAGGCATCAGCCCCCCATCCCGCCCCCTGCCGACAGGCCCCCCCGCCGGGGGGGCAGCGGAAGCAAGTTCGCCTTCCGCGCGGCCCTGTCCCGTCCTCGCGGGCACGGCTTTCCCTGGAGGTTCCACACATGGCGGAGATTTCTCGGCGGCGCTCCACGCTTTCCGGCACGGTGAAAGACCAGAACGCCGACAACTACAAGCTGATCCTGGGGGAGTACCTCCTGAAGGCCGGGCACATCACCCGCGGCCAGCTGGAGGAGGCCACCAAGTGGCTCAGGCAGCACCAGAAGGACTTCCTGTCGCGGTTCCTCCTTCGCAAGGGGTACGTGGAGACCAACACCATCCCGAGCGTCCTCTCGCGCCAGTACAGCTACCCGATGGTCAACCTGGCCGACCGGGAGATCTCCCCCGAGGCGCTGAAGCTCGTGCCCTACGAGACCGCCAAGAAGTTCATGGTCATCCCCTACCAGGTCAAGGACAACAAGGTGATGATGGCCATGCTCGAGCCCACCAACAACAAGGTGGTCGAGGAGCTGACGTCGATCACCAAGCTGCAGGTGGTCCCGGTCGTGGTGAACGAGAGGGACCTGGTCTCGGCCTTCAAGGTCCACTACAAGATAAGCGATGACGAGGAGGCCAGCTTCTTCGCCCCCCTGGACCCCAACGCGGTCGCCCAGGACCAGACGATGGTCACTGTGGACAGCCTCGGGGACCTCATCTCCGACGCGCTCGACGACTTCTCCTTCGGGGACGTCCAGGCCGCGAAGGAGGAGGAGACGACCGACTCCTACTCGGCCGAGAACAGCGCCATCATCAACCTGGCCAACCAGATCCTGATCCAGGCCGTGCAGGGCGGGGTCTCCGACATCCACATAGAGCCCTTCGAGAAGCAGTTCTACGTGCGCTACCGCATGGACGGGTCCCTGTACAAGCACACGAGGCTCCCCCTGGAGATCAGGAACGCCCTCATCGCCCGCCTGAAGATCATGAGCTCCCTGGACATCACCGAGCGCCGGGTGCCCCAGGACGGCCGCATCAAGCTGCGCATCGGCAAGAACAAGGAGATAGACTTCCGCGTCTCCTCGCTCCCCACCCTGTTCGGGGAGTCGGTGGTCCTCCGTATCCTGGACAAGTCCGGCCTGAACGTCGACATGACCAAGCTCGGCTTCACCCAGAAGAACCTGGACCAGTTCATGGGCGCGGCCTACAGGCCCAACGGGCTCCTGCTCGTCACCGGCCCCACCGGCTCCGGCAAGACCGTCACGCTGTACTCCACCCTGAACCTCAGGAACACCGAGGACGTGAAGATCCTGACGGCCGAGGACCCCGTCGAGTTCAACTTCCCGGGCGTCAACCAGGTGAACGTGGTCAAGGAGGTCGGGATGACCTTCGCGAAGGCCCTGAAGGCCTTCCTCCGCCAGGACCCCGACATCTGCATGATCGGCGAGATCCGGGACATCGAGACCGGCGAGATCGCCGTCGAGGCGGCCATGACGGGCCACCTCGTCCTGTCCACCCTCCACACCAACGACGCCCCCTCCACGGTCACCCGTCTGGTCGACATGGGTGTCGCGCCCTTCAACGTGGCGGCGGCGCTCATCGTCTGCTCCGCCCAGAGGCTCCTCCGCCGGGTCTGCGCCAACTGCCGCCAGCCCATGCCCAAGCTCCCCGCCAACAAGCTCATCGAGGCGGGATTCGACCCCGGGGAGATAGGCACGGTGCAGCTCTACGAGGGCCGCGGCTGCCCCACCTGCAAGGGGACCGGCTACAAGGGCCGCCTGGGCGTCTTCGAGGTCATGGAGAACACCCAGACGCTGGCGGACGCCATCGCCTCCAGGGTGAACGAGGCCCACCTCCGGAAGATCGCCCTGAAGGAGGGCATGGCCACCCTGCGCCAGGACGGCCTGCTGAAGGCCCAGCAGGGCACCACCACCCTGGCCCAGGTCCTGGAGAAGACCGTCGTCCAGCGCGAGAGCCTGCCCCACTACCTCCTGAACCCCGACGAGCAGGTCTTCGAGAACGGCGACATCATCATCAAGGAGGGCAACACCGACACCGCCTTCTACAAGCTCATCCAGGGGTGCCTGGAGGTCTTCAAGGGCCAGAACCTCATCGCCGAGATCTCCCAGACCAACACCTACTTCGGCGAGATGAGCTCGCTTGTCGGCTCCCGCAGGAGCGCCACGATAAAGAGCCACGGACGGAGCATCGTGAAGGTCTTCCCCGGCGACAAGCTGGGCGAGGTCCTGGACAACTACCCCGACATCGCGAAGCAGATAATCAACACCCTGGTCCTGAGGCTCAACGAGTCCGGCAACCGCCTCTCCGAGATGATGCAGAACCGCATCGAGCTGGAGCGCACCTACGTGAACCAGCTCACCTCCACCTCGGGATCCGCCGGGGCCTTCCCCCAGAACAGCCTGCGCCCCATCACCTCCGCCCCCAGGGGAGGCATCGCCTCGGCGGGCAACATGGCGCACGCCTCCAAGCCCTCGGCCCTGAGCCGGCTCAGCGCCAAGAAGAGCGCGGCCGGCGCGGGCGCCGCTGCGGCGGGGGCCCCGCAGCCGCCCGTCGGCGCCGGCCAGCTGGCCTCCGCGCCCCAGGCGCCTCCCGCTCCCGCTCCGTCGGTCGCCAGGGGCGGCAACGGCCACGCGCCAGAGCCCGAGCCCGTCGACGTCCAGGCCGTCCCGGCCTCGCCGCCGTCCAGCTCCGCCCCCGCGCCCGCCAACCCGCTCGTGGGCCGCGTCGCCCAGAAGGCCGCGGGCGGCCCCGCGCCCGCAGCACCGGTGATCAAGGCCGTCCAGGCCAGGAAGCCCCAGCCCCTGGACACCGCGGGCCGGACGACGTTCCTCAAGAGCCTGCTCCCCGCGGACCAGACCCAGCAGATCCGCATGGTCCCCGGAGCCTCCCCCGCGGCCAAGATCCTCCGCGAGGCGCAGTAGGGCCGGGGGGGGCCGCGTCCCCCCAGCAGAACCCCGGACTCTCCGCGGCGGGCTCCGCCCCCCCCCACGAAACCCCGGACTGTCCGTTGCGGGCTCCGCCCCCCCACGAAACCCCGACTGTCCGTTGCGGGCTCCGCCTCCTGCGGATCTCCTGAATCTTCGCGCCGGACTCCGCCCCCTGCGGCTCCTCTGACTCTCCGCGCAGGGCTCCGCTCCCCCACGAAACCCCGACTGTCCGTTGCGGGCTCCGCCCCCTGCGGATCTCCTGACTCTTCGCGGCGGGCTCCGCCCCCTGCGGCTCCTCTGACTCTCCGCGCCGGGCTCCGCCCCCCGGCTGAACCCCTGGCTCTCCTCGTCGGGCTCCGCCACCTGCGGATCCCCTGACTCTTCGCGGCGGGCTCTGCCCCCGGCTGAACCCCGGACTCTCCGTTGCGGGCTCCGCCCCCTGCAGGACCCCCTGACTCTCCGCGACAGGCTCCGCCCCCTGCGGAACACCGGACTCTCTGGGGCGGGTTCCGCCCCTGCGGAACCCAGGACTCTCCGCGGCGGGCTCCGCCTCCGCCAGAATCCCGGACTCTCCTTTGCGAGCCTCGCCCCCAGGGGCATCGGAGGCTTGCCGACGACCAGAGCGGTCGCGCCACTCACGCCCCTCCCCCCGAATCCCGTCCAGGGACCGGGTGGAGGGGTTTTTCGTTGCGTTTGTGATATGATATATCATTAAGTTGCGGGTCAGGGCCGCCCCTCTGCTGCCCGGCCCCCGTCCCGCGGCCCGGTCACGGGTCAAGAGCCTCCCCCCGCGCGGCTCCAAACGCCGGGGGGAGGGGAGAGCCAAAATCATGCCTGATCTTCCCCGCCCCGCCGGCTCCCCCGCCGGCGGACGCATCCCCGCTGTCTCCGGGCCGGCCGGACAGGCCTCCCGGAAATCCGGGTCTTCCCCCGCCTTCCGGGCTAAGCCCGCCTTCCGGGCCCCGGCGGCGTCCCGAGCCCGCCCGAAACCCTGCCGGTTCCTCCCTGCCGCGGCCGTCCTCGGCCTCCTTGCCGTGACCCTCGCGGCGGGGGCCCTTCCCGTGCCGGCAGGCGTCCCTTCCGGGCCGGCGCCCCTCCTCGCCCAGTCCGACGGGGCCGCGCCGCCCGCGGCGCCGCGGCTCGCGGCGGCGAGCTACCCCGTGTGGGTCTTCGCCCGCTGGCTGAATTCCGGGCGCGACGCCTTCAGCGTGGAGCTGATGACCAGGCCCGAGACCGGATGCCCCCACGAGTTCAACCCCCAGCCCAGGGACCTGGAGCGCCTGACCCAGACCAGAACCCTGGTCAAGAACGGCCTGGACCTGGAGATCTACCTGGCCAGGGCCATCAGGGTGGCGCCGCCGGACATCTTCGTGATTGACGCCTCCGCGGGCGTCCCCACGATGATCTACTCCTACGGGAGGCTCTCCATCCCCGGCGAGCCGTCCCCCGCCGCTGCTCTGGAGCCCAACCCCCACATCTTCCTGTCGCCGAGACTCGCCTCCATGATGGCGGCGAACGTCGCGAAAGGCATGTCGGACCGCGACCCCGACGGGGCCATGCACTACCAGTCCCGCCTGGAGCTCTTCCAGGCGGACATGCATGCGCTCGAAGGCGAACTGGCGCTTTTCAAGCGCACCCGCCGCGGCTACAAGGTAGTGACCAGCCACGGGTTCATGGACTACCTGGCCCAGGACCTGGGGCTCACGATCCTTGCGGATCTCGAGCCGGCCCCCGAGGTCTCCCCGTCGCCCGCCAGGCTGGCCAAGATAGCCGAGCTGGTCCGTTCCGAGAGGGTCACGGCAGTGCTCCTCGATCCCCACGCCGACCTGAAGCTCGCCCAGACCCTGGGCCAGGAGACCGGCATCCCCGTGGCGGTGGTCGATCCCGTGACCTCCGGCCCAGCCGACCCCCCCCTCGGCTACTACCAGTCCGTGATCCGCCAGGATCTGAACATGCTGGGCAAGCTCTTCCCAGTGAACGCCTCGTGAGACCGGTCTGCCCGGCCCGTTAGGCCGGGTGGGCCGGCCGGCCAGGACTGCCAGCCGGCGGGGCTGGCAGCCTCGGTCCGTGAGGCCGGCCGGCGCAGACTGGCACGGTCTGTGATGCCTGCAGGGCCGTGACTGGCATGGCCCCAGGCATGTTTCCGGTGCATCGGCCTGGCGGGTCAGGAAATTCCGTTCAGGATCCAGCCGGCGGAATGTTTGCCATCAGCCGTCCTGTCGGCAGCTTGTTCCGGGATTTTCGGCCTGCATGAGCCTGTCGAAAAGCCCGGAAACTGGGTGACGCTGGACATGAGCGGCGGGCAAAGTCTTTTCCCGTGAATCGCCTCTTCCGATCTGCTTAGATCCTGTTCGGTATGAACTTGTCGGAAAGCCTTCGGCTTTGTTGTCTGGCGTTGCAAGATTGCTGGGCAGGACAGTCCATGGCATTTTGTTCTTCCGATTCGTCTCTCATAAATCGACTCTTATGTTCTGCATGTCTTGATATCTTAGAGACATAAACTTGTCATGACGTAATGATGCATCTGGCCGTTGCTAAATGTTAAAGAAGCTATTACCCGTTTAATTAAATGTCGGAATCTTCTTCCATGTTTTAGAGCTAACCATGACGAGGAGATAGCAGGGCTGGGCTGTTTCCCAGTCTTTCCACCCATAGGCTGACAGCCAAAATTCCGACATTTAATTAAACGGGTAATATTTTGATTTTTTAATTTTAAAATATTACTGAATTCCATGAACGCTGGTGCCTTCAAACTAAAACTTGAGTACCGTAAATCTTTGAGTATCATAAATCCTGGCAGTTCTTGAGAAGATGCTGAACAGATGCCGGGAGGACGGCGGAGACGCTCGCAGCCGATGAGACTCTCTCCGCCAAATATTTTTTGACAAATTTTTTAAGTATTCTTGAGATTCCGAGAGCCTTTCCGTAAAAAGCTTAATGCTTGACAACGATTCCATGAATTCTCCCGACACAATCAGTTTTCGGCAGGATTTCCTGAGTATTGCAGTGGAATGCCTTATGCAGCAGACCAAATTGACGTGTCAAAATTTATTGCCAGGTATCTCGTCTTCTTTTCGTATTTCCGTAGTACATACGCATAACGCCGCAAATTCCACGTAACTCCTTAAGTGTCTTCCATGGTCGCTCGTCTTGCCGAAGTTGTCTCAACATATTACAATCGCATTTGAACCACGTGTCTTGCGGCTTTGTGGCGGCAGGCGGCACTACTCCGGAACGCCTTTGATTTGCGGCGGCAGGCGTGCGGTTCCGTATTGCCTCCTGATTGGGGCGGCAGGCCGAGCGGCACATTCCCGCTCTCTGGTTGCGGCGGCAGGCCGAGCGGCACATTCCCGCTCTCTGGCTGCGGCGGCAGGCCGAGCGGCACATTCCCGCTCTCTGGCTGCGGCGGCAGGCCGAGCGGCACATTCCCGCTCTCTGG
>JAISFP010000172.1 GCA_031263525.1 Deltaproteobacteria bacterium
TGGGGTACGGAACGCCTGCTTGAACACGGTGACAGGCCGGGAATCATCGCCTATGTCACCAATGCTGGATGGCTGGACGGAAAAGGATTGGACGGCTTGCGGAAATGCCTCGCCGAGGAATTCAGTTCTATATACGTGTTTAATCTGCGAGGCAACTGCCGTTTCCAGGGAGAGGCCCGCAGAAAGGAAAAGGATAACGTCTTCGGTCTCGGAAGCCGAACTCCGGTGGCGATCACCGTTCTGGTGAGGAATCCGGTCAAGACGGGAAACGCCGAGATATTCTATAGGGATATCGGCGATTACCTTTCCAGGGAAGCTAAGCTTTCGATGATTTCCGGAATGCGCGACATATACAATCCTGATATGGGATGGAAAAAAATCATCCCGAACGAGGCCGGCGACTGGATCAGCCAGAGGTCCGTGGCATTCGCTGACTTCATACTGCTTGGGGATAAAGACAAAAATTCTGACGGCAAGACGTTCTTCGAACCGTGTTATTCGCATGGAATTTCTACCGCCAGGGACGCCTGGTGCTACAATTCGTCAGAAAAGTCTCTCAGATCTAACATCAGAAAGACGATAGTTTTCTTTAACGGGCAGAGGGAGTCGTTTCACAAGTTATTTCCCGATAAGATGATGAATCAGAATATCCTGGATTTAGTGGACAAAGACAGCTCCAAGATAAGCTGGACCAGAGCTTTACTGACGGATCTGTCCAAGGATAAGCAGATCGCCTATCGAGCATCCAATGTGGTCGTATCATCTTACCGCCCATTTTTTAAGCAATGTCTCTATCGCGATCGTTCGCTTAACGAAGTGACAGGCCAGATACCCAGACTGTTCCCGACTCCCGACAATCCTAACCAGGTCATCTGCGTGTCAGCTTTCAGGGACGGTCTTCCCCTGATGTCAGACAACATTCCCGATCTGCACTTCAACGGCGACAGCCAGTGCTTCCCCCTTTACTGGTATGATGAGGAGGGGGATGGGCATGAGAAGCGAAATCTCTTTTCCTCCGGACACGGCAAGGGGAAGAGCATCAACGGGTATGTCCGTCATGACGGCATAACTGACTGGATATTTGACGAGTGCAGAAAGATGCACGGCAAAGTTACGCCTCGCGTCTCGAAGTTACAGATCTTTCACTACGTCTACGGCATCCTCCATTCTCCGAACTATGCAGAGGCGTTTTCTGCAGATCTGAAGAAATCACTGCCGAGGATACCTCTGCTCCAGGATTCCGAAGCTTACCTGACGTTCGCCGATGCCGGAAAGGCATTGGCAAAGCTCCACCTCGGATACGAGACGGCGAAGCCGTATCCAGCCAGGGTCATCGGGACGGATTCCGGACGCTTCCAGGTTGTGAAGATGCGTTTCGGGAAGGGGCGGGACGGGTGCGCAGACAGGACGGTCATCCAGTACAATGATGCCATCCGCGTGGAAAATGTCCCGACCGAGGCATACGAATACGTCCTGAACGGCAAGCCCGCCATCGAGTGGATCATGGAACGTTACCAGATCAAGACGGACAAGAATTCAGGGATAAAGAACGATCCCAATGACTGGGCGGAGGAGCACGGCGTACCGATGTACGTCCTGGATCTTCTGCTGCGGGTGATCACCGTGAGCGTGGAGACGATGCGGATTGTGAAGGGGTTGCCCAGGCTTGATTTCGCCTGACCGCGCAAAGTCCGGGAGACCAGCCGCCTGCCTCACTCGTCCGACCGATTCCGCTCCCTGCCTTCATGGTTTAAAAGGGGTCGCTGCCGCGTCCGTTCCAGCCGCGCCCGACAAGCAGTCTTCTTCAGACCGTTCCGTCCACCGGCGTACTCCGGCCTGTTCCGATTGCCTGAGAGCAGCACATGACCTGACAAGTCCTCAGGCACTTCATGCCTGGTTCTCCTCCCGCCCGGCAATCAGGACTCAGGTCCCGCCGGATGCGCCTGACAAGCATCTCGGGCCGGAGAGATCGGCGTGGCAGTATCCCCAGGCGGCGTCACAGCCCCAGGAGCGAGAAATACCAGGTTTTGACAGACTGCCCGTAAAACATCCAGATGACCGCGGCAAGCGCCAGGAACGGCCCGAAGGGGATGGGCGTCACGCCCACCCTGCCCTTCACGCCATCGGTCCTGCGGGTCCTGGGGGTGGGGATGCCCCTGCCCAGGAAGACCATGGCGAAAACTGCGGCGAGAGCTATGAGGGTGGAGATGAGCAGGATCGGGAACACCCCCGTCCAGCCGAGGTAGCAGCCTATGAGGCCCAGGAGGGGCGGGTCGCCGTCACCGAGCCCGTCCCGGCCCCGCCAGAGGCGGTACGCCCTGGAAGCCGCCCACAGGGCCCCGTAGCCCAGCACGAAGCCGGCGGCAGCCCCCCCCAGGGAGACCAGCCAGGGGCTCCAGCCGTCGGCCAGGAACCTCTCCCAGAGGTACAGCCCCGCGGTCTGGGGGGTGGGCACGAGCGCCGCGCAGACGAAGCCCAGCACGTAAGTCGGCCACACCAGGATGTCCGGTATGACCATGAGCTCCATGTCTATGAAGGCGATGGCCGTCAGGGCAACCGCGAAGTAGTAGTAAAGGACGAAGCGTAGGCCCAGCCCCTCGACGGAGAGGATTGACAGCGCCAGGGCGGCGCAGACCAGCTCCACCAGGGGGTAGCGGAACGATATGGGGCTGCCGCAGGAACGGCAACGTCCCTTGAGGAGCAGCCACCCGAGGACAGGTATGTTGTCGTGCCAGGGTATCTGGTTTCGGCAGGACGGGCAGAAGGAGCGGCGGGGACGGGCCAGGGAGAGGCCGTCCCGGGGGAGGCGGTAGATGACGACGTTCAGGAAGCTGCCGATGGCCAGGCCCATGAGGAACACGGCTACCGACAGCGCGGCCTCGGCCGGACCGGCGAACTGCATCGTTTTGGACCTTTCCGGCGGGACCTTCCGGCCAGGGCGGCGGCCGGCCGCGGCCTTGCCGCGCTACGAGAAGATCTTCTCCATCTTCTCGTTCAGGGTGTCCGCCGTGAAGGGCTTCACGATGTAGTTGGACACCTTGGCCTTCACGGCCTCGATGATGTTCTCCTGCTGCGCCTCGGCGGTGACCATGAGGAAGGGGATGTCCTTGATGCGCTCGGTCCCGCGGACGTGGCGGAGGAGCTCGATTCCCGTCATGTTGGGCATGTTCCAGTCGCTTATGATGAGATCGAACTTGTCTATCTCCAGGAGCGCCGACGCCTTCACGCCGTCCTCGGCCTCGCTTATGTTGTTGATGCCCAGCTGGCGGAGGATGTTCTTGACAATGCGCCGCATGGTCGGGAAGTCGTCCACTACCAGGACCTTCATGTTCTTGTCGTAGGCCATTTCAACTCCGTTGGGGGGACTGATCTGGAGGACCGGGGTGCGGCTCCTCGGGGTCGCGGGCGGGAGGGGCGGTCGGCCCCGGTTCGGCATGGTCCGGAGTGACTTTATCACACGGCTTCCCGCCTTTCAAGCCGGATGGACCTCTCCCATGCGACCACCCGCCAGATATTGTGTCCTTTCCAGACTCCACCGGCGCGGCACCACCGGGGCCTGAGGAGGCCCGGGCCGGCCCCAGGCAGAGGCGGGCCAAAATGAAACGCCCGCGCCCCTGTTGACGGGTACGGGGTGAAGAGGCGGAGCGGCAGGCGCAACGACGCCCTGCAGGCGCGGAGAGCCCCGAAAAATGCTTAAGCTTCGGAGGCGGGAAAGTTAACAGGCCGTGAGACGGGCACCACCGCAAGTTGCAGGGCCGCGAACCGACACACCGACCGAGGCACGCCGCATGCCGACCGCCGGCCAGGCATGCAACGTGAAGACCGCCGGCCCCGAACGCGGCCCAGGACAGCCCGGCCCTGCGACTTTGCCGCCTCGCCCAGATTCATTTCCGCCGGCCCCGTCCTCCCCGCAAGGCTCCAGGGGCCTCCCCGGCCCGTCCTCCCCGCAAGGCTCCAGGGGCTTCCCCGGCCCGGACCTCCCCGCAAGGCTCCAGGGGCCTCCCCTGCCCGTCCTCCCCGCAAGGCTCCAGGGGCCTCCCCGGCCCGTCCTCCCCGCAAGGCTCCAGGGGCTTCCCCGGCCCGTCCTGCCCGCAAGGCTCCAGGGGCTGCCCCGGCCCGGACAGCCCCGCAAGGGTCCGGGGGGCTGGCCGGGCCG
>JAISFP010000274.1 GCA_031263525.1 Deltaproteobacteria bacterium
GCCATACACCCGGGCTTCGGCCGCCCTGGACTCAGCGGAAGGGTGCCATGTACCCGGGTTAGGCCGCCCTGAACTCAGGAAAGGTGCCATGTACGCGGAGGAAGGCCGCCCTGGACTCAGCGGAAGGATGCCATGTACCTGGACTGAGGCCGCCTGGCTTTGAGGAAAGGTGCCATGTACGCGGAGGAAGGTTGCCAAATCCCCTGAGGAAGTCTGCCGTGGACCCGGAGGATAGACGCCATGAACACGGGGAAGGCCGTCATGGAGGGCGGTAGCGCTGGACCCAGATGCAGTCTGGCCTGTTTCGATTGTGAACAGTTAAGATTGTTCAAAATCTCAGTCGTTGAGCCGGCTTGCTTCCCTGACATGTCCCCAAGTTAGTTGCCAGGATGCTGCAGGATATTTTGCAAACGGCTTGATCTTCCAAAATGATTATCAGGTGCAAGGACTGAAGATCATTGACAATATATTACCCGTTTAATTAAATTTCGGAATTATGGCTGTCAGCCTATGGGTGGAAAGACTGGGAAACAGCCCAGCCCTGCTATCTCCTCGTCATGATTCGCTCTAAAACATGGACGAAGATTCCGACATTTAATTAAACGGGTAATAAACAAGACCGCGTGTCAAAAATGCGAAATTGCGTCATGAAATCAGAGAGACGAGACTGTACGCTCCGAGGAAACGGACCCTGGCATCGGAGACCCAGTTGCCAACGTCCGACAAGCCCCGGATATCGATACGGAAGGTCTACACCCTGACGGGAGACGCGACTGTCACTTCCAGCTGCCCATGACGACGAAAGGGGCCCAGAAATACGGATGAGAGAAGCCGGTGCCGTCCCACCTGGGAGCCGTGATCGCTGGCATTCCAACGGCACCTGCCTCAAGAGCGCTCAGGGCGATCCCTCGCGTATCCCGTTCATGATTCGATGTTGACTGAAGGTCCCGGCCCGGAGCCTGTGCCGCAGGCGAGTCTGCTCCCGGAGCCTGTGCCGCAGGAAAGTCTGCTCCCGGAGCCTGTGCCGCAGGCGAGTCTGGTCCCGGAGCCTGTGCCTCACTCGAGCTCCCGCCGGGAGCTGACAACGACCGGCTGTCAGTCACGGCGGAACCGTTCGCGTTCTGAACGGCATCCGGCAGGGAGCCGAGAGAGGTTCCGGAGTCACGCATGACTCGCATCTGAGCCCCGCGAAGGGCCTCCGCCTTGTCCTTGCCCTCGATGTAGCGCAGGCGATAGAACTCGCGCATCAGTTCAGGCGTGGAGCTGTCGTCCACCGGCATGAGGGTCGCCAGAACTGCTGACGCCCCGGCCCTCTGGACCACCTCGCCCAGGCTCTCCACCTCCCTGCCCTCGCCCCCCCGAGACGCCGAGGCTGTGTCGCAGGCAGAAAGCGTCAGCAGATCCAGGCCCCTGAAGTCCAGATCGGTCCCGGCTCCTATCTCCTTCAGGCTGATCTTCCCGCCGTTTCCCAGGAGGAGAACCGTGTTCTCCAGGCTCATGGGATCAAGCAGGAAGTGGCTGGCCACATGCACCACGGGAGCGTCGGAGGCCAGGCCTTCTGCCAGCGCCGCGCGGTCGAAGTCGGCGTCGAGCCTGATCTCGCCGTCGAGGGCCCCGTCCGGCGAGCCGGGGGATCTGACCACGGCGGCAAGCTCCCGCGCCACCCCGGGCAGGGCCGGAAAACCGGGCCACGCTCGCGTGACCCCCATGGCGCGTACCGACACGGCGGCCGAGCCGGGCTGGTCCCCGAGCCTGGCCGCCGTGGATTCGGTGAAGAGCGTCGTGGGGTACCTCTCGGCGAGCCACCTCTCGCCGTCCCAGAGTGCCGCCATCGGGGCGTAGCGGAGATCCCCGTCCAGGGAAAGCATCAGGGTGCGGGCCCCGGCCGCTTCCAGGTCGGCCTCGGCCGGCCTTATGACGGCGTCGTAGAGTTTGGCCGCGGTGCCTTTCGGATCGCTTGCCGGGTCGGCAACGAGCCTGCCGAACTCGCCGGCCAGCCCCGCCAGCTCCTCTCGGCCCACGGCAGACTGCCTGGAAGTCACCGAATCCGGGGTGACGGTCACGAGCCAGAGCCTGTCGACATCAGAGACGGCATGAAGAAGGACCGCGCCTCCGCCCATCCCGGAAAGCGCCGCCTGCCGTCCGGCGAGCCGCGTGGCGGCCCAGGAGCCCGGATCCGGCTGGCCGGGCGGGGCGGAGCTGCCGCCCTCCCCCAGGCAGACTTCAATGAACGAGGCCCTGGCCTCTCCCACTAGTCCGGGAAGCTCGTCCAGCCGCCGAGTCTCGTCGGGGGAAAGCGTCCCGCCTTCGCCCTTTTCCAGGAGCTCCATGAGCTCCGACTGAAGACCGAAGGCCCTGGCGGCGGCGGAACCGTACTCAAGCCAGAGCGCCTCGTCACGGGTGCCTCCGAAGAGATCCGCGTCGGCGCCGTCCGTGTCCGCCGGCGCTCCGACGTCCGCGGGGTCAGCAGGTGGTGCGGGCAGCGAGGCCGCCTCCAGATCCGCTAGCTCCTCCTCCTTCAGAAGCCCGAGCACGGCAAGCGCCTCGGCGTCCCGGCTCTGGGTCATGAGGAGACTGAAAAGGCCCCGGTAACGGTTCTCGACCGACGCGAGGTAGCTGCGTCTCAGCTCCCTCGCAAGCCGCGAGATCCTCCCGCGCGTCATCTGGGCGGCATGGACCGAGATCTTCAGGAAGAAGACGGCCCTGTCCGTGTCGCCCATGTCCGCAAAAATTTTTGACATCATCCAGGCGGCATCCATCGACAGCTGGCTCTCGATTCCGTATGACCCGGTGGCCGACGCAAGGGCGTCAAGCACGAGATCCCTCGCGGCCGGGGATTCCCCGAGGGCGTTCATCGAGTTGGAGAGGTTGATTTTCGCGGCAATGGAGCTGGGATGGCCGGGGCCGGCGACACGTGCCCAGGCTTCGGATATCTGCCCGAGCATGCCGCGAGCCTCCGCGAGTCTCCCGAGCGCGTGCAGCTCGAAGGCCAGGTTGGATTTCGCGCCGATCGTGTTGGGATGGTCCTGCCCCAGGGCACGCTCGTTGGCGGCCAGCACCTGGGCGAGAATCTCCATGGCTGAGGAATGGTCGCCGAGCTTTCCCAGGGCGATCGCCAGGTTGTTCTTCGTGCCGAGGGTTGCAGGATGGTCTGCCCCGACAGTGCGTTCCATGGCTTCCGTGACCTGTAGGTAAATGTCCCTGGCCGCGGCATAGTCGCCGAGGTTGATGAGGACTGTCCCGAGAACGCTTCCGGTGGCGAGAGTGTTGGGATGCTCCGGGCCCAGCACCCGCGTTCTGCCGTCCAGGACCTGGACGTAGAGGTCCCGTGACGCCGCCAGATCTCCAAGAAGTCTCAGATCCTCTGCCAGGTAGCCTTTCGACTGGAGGGTGCTGGGATGGTCCGGCCCCGACATCCGTTCCCAGGCGTCCGTGACCCGCTCGTCAAAGTCTCTTGCGGCGGCGAAGTTTCCCAGCCCTCTCAGCGCGGCGGCAAGGTTTGTCCTGGAAGTGAGAGTGTCAGGATGATCCGGGCCGAGCGTCCGCTCCCTCGCCTCGAGGATCTGGGCGTGCATGTCGCGGGCTGCCGAGTTGTCCCCCAGCTGCGTCATCACGTTGGCAAGGTTGTTTTTTGCGACGAGCGTCTGGGGATGCTCCGGTCCCTGCTTCCGTTCCCGCGCCTGAACGATCTGCGTGTTCAGATCGCGGCTGGCGGCGTAGTCCCCGAGGCTGTTCAGCGCGACGGCCAGGTTGCCTTTGGAATTGAGCGTGGAGATGTGATCCGGTCCAAACTTTCGCTCCTGCTCATCGACAAGCCCGACGAGAAGGTCGCGTGCCGCCGCTACGTGTCCTGACAGCAGCATCGCTCCCGCCAGGGCGTGCTTGGCGTCGAGCGTCTCGGGATGATCGGGCCCAAGAGTCCTGGCCTTCGAGTCGGCTATCTGGGCGCACAGATCGAGATACCCCGGATAGTCCCCGAGAACGTCCAGTTCCCTCGCCAGACGTTTCTTTATGAGCAGGGTCTCCGGATTGTCCGGGCCGAGCGACCGGGTCATGGCCTCCGCGACCCTCGAGTAGATGTCCCTGGCCCCGGCATGATCCCCGACCGCCGACATGGCGTCGGCCTGGCCGACGGCCTCCTCCAGGGTTTCAGGACGGTCGGGCCCCTGGACGCTGCCGCTTTCCGGAGTCTCGCTCCGAATCGGGTCCGGACTCCCCTGCCTGCCGGGCTCGTCCGCCAGGCTCCCCTGCGCCAGGAGTGCCGCAATGACGGCAAGAGCGGCAGGCGCGAGACACGCCGCCTTGCAGCTTCTGATTCTGCGCGGATATCCGGGTTCCATCGGGAAACTCCTTTGAAAAAGGCCGGCACGGGGAATGGTCAGGACCGGGAGCGAGACGGCATGGTCTTCCGCCTGCAGCGCCAGGCCATGCCAATCTCGGAAAGGACATCCCCTACATGCCGGACTCGCGTGACCTGCAGGCCTCCCGACCCTCGCGGCACGAGGACGTCAGGCATGCAGGAAGCCCATGCATTCTACGCCTATCATCCGGCAAGTCAATATGCTAACCTGCCGGCAAAGGAGCGCCAGGCAAGTGTCCGGAACGGCCCCCGATCATTTCTGCCCAGCACTTGACTGTCCCTTGTCATTAAATCCTGACCCCGTCCCCCAGTCCGGGTCAGCGTGGACGACATGCGCTTCTAACTCCACAGTCTCCACAGTCTCCGCAGTTTTTCAAAAATCTCGACAGGACCAGGAACATCTTCCCGCTCTCCAATCCGGCAACTCTCCTCCCAAGATTCAGAACCAGAGATGCTTCGACGTGTTCGGCATATCCCGACAGAACAACAGTGCTGTTATTGCATTTTTTAAAAATTTTTCAATATGACTTTCCACGCTGCCCTGTCCGTTCACCCCTGAAGCATCCGACGTATCTCCTTACCCGGGATACCAGTCCGATACCGCACTGCCCAGTTGACCCCGTGCAACGAAGCTGCGTCGCAAGTCGACACGATTCCCCTGAACAGAAAGCCCGTTTCTTTCTGCCGGAACCTTCCGGCAGCTAATCCGGGCAGCCTGCCTAAGCTTTCCGAACATTCCTTTCAAGTGCAGCATGGCCGGCGAGAGCTGCCGCTTCACTGCCTTTTCTCTCCATTTTCTCTCCTTTTTCTCTCCATTTTCTCTTCCTTTTCTCTGTAATTTCTTTTCCATAAGTCGCCCCAGACATGATAAATCACGAACTTTCCGTCCCGCCGAATGACGAGGCGGATACCCTCCAGGCAGTCATGATCCGCCTGGCTACGACATCTACTATCATGAAGCTACGAAGACAGGACACGGACGGAAGACAGCCGGGACACGGACGGAAGACAGCCGGGACACGGACGGAAGACAGCCGGGACACGGACGGAAGACAGACGGGACACGGACGGAAGACAGACGGGACACGGACGGAAGACAGACTGGGCACGGACGGATGATCCCGTGCAAGAAACCGGCTGGAGTATCGCCAAATACACGTCGTCAATCTCCGCCTTTGGCACCCCGGCTTGTCCCTCGAAGCCCCGCTCTCATGAAGTGTCTAACGGCCGCAGGCGATCGCTCGCAATCTTTCTCTAGGACCAGGAATCTCCCTCTGAGCCTGCCCTCGACACCTGGAAGCTTGTGTCTCCGGTCTTCCCTGCCCTGCCTCACCCTGCCCTGGCCCGACATGATCGGCAATGGCAGGACACAGCTTTCCGAACCCCGGGGAACTTTCCGGGCCCGCCAGGCGCTCCCGAAACCGGCAGCGACGGCTCCGTGACGGACATCGGATTCCGGACCGGAAATATGACGCGCATGAGGCTGCACCAGCAAGCCATGGTACGTGGCTGTCAGCCAGAAACCTTGCTTTGTTCCATCAGAGACCCTTTCGTGTTAACCTTTTTATTTGTCAGAATACCCTCCCGAGGCCTTTAGCAGAGTCTCCTTTCGGCTTCAGGCCAGGCAGGGGGGCCTGCCTGGCCCGTCCCGCTTACGGGCAGGCCCGCTTCCCTCCCAGGCTCTCCTCTCCGCCTCCGGCCTCATTTTCTTCGTCACCGGCCCCCTGTTTCCCCTCTCCGGCACCTTCTTTCCTTGTCCGGCCTCATTTTCTTTGCCACCGGCTCCCTTTTTCCCCTCTCCGGCACCTTTTTTCCTTGTCCTGCCTCATTTTCTTTGCCACCGGCTCCCTGTTTCCCCTCTCCGGCACCTTTTTTCCTTGTCCGGCCTCATTTTCTTTGCCACCGGCTCCCTGTGTCCCCTCTCCGGCACCTTTTTTCCTTGTCCTGCCTCATTTTCCTCGTCACAGGATCCCTGTTCCCCTC
>JAISFP010000298.1 GCA_031263525.1 Deltaproteobacteria bacterium
TACCCCACGGAACCTTCCGAACCTTCCGGACCATCCTGCCTGCCTACCCCACGGAACCTTCCGGACCATCCTTGCCTGCCTACCCCACAGAACCTTCCGGACCATCCTCGCCTGCCTACCCCACAGAACCTTCCGCGCCGACCTTCCCCACAGAACCTTCCGGACCTTCCGAGCCTGCCTTCCCCACAGAACCTTCCGGACTTTCCGAGCCTGCCTGCCCCTCCGAACCTTCCGGACCTTCCGAGCCTGCCTGCCCCTCCGAACCTTCCGGAGCTACCGTGCCAACCTGCCCCTCCGAACCTTCCGGAGCTGCCGTGCCCGCCTGCCCTTCCGAACCTTCCGGAGCTGCCGTGCCCGCCTGCCCTTCCGAACCTTCCGGAACTGCCGTGCCTGCCTGCCCTTCCGAACCTTCAATACTTTCCGCGCCTGCCGTGCCATCCGGAGCAGCAGCGCCGTCCGAACCTTCCCCGCCTTCCGGACCAGCAGGACCTTGGCCCCAGGCCGCCCGGTCAGAATCCCAGGACCCCGGCGACGATTCCTCTCCCGGCACCAGGACGGCCTCAGGGGCGGGGCGGCCCTCCGGGAGCTGGAGGGGGAGGCTTCCGGGCAACCCCGGGGCCGGACGCCAGCAGTCCGAGGCGGCCTGGGAGAAGGCACGGGCCGGGACAGGCGCGTCACGCCCTCGGGACGGGACGACGTCCCCGGTGAAGATGATGATCAACAGGACAAGGAGCTGGAGGGCCGACTCGAAGCTCCCAATGAAGGGGAGCCCCCAGGCCCCGTAGGAGATGCTCAGGAACTCGGGGAAGAAGAGCGCCAGGATGCCGGTGTAGGCGTTCACGGCGCACAGGAACCACAGGCCGGTGGCCACCGCCCTGCGGGCGGGCGACTTGAGGATCATGATCTCGGCGAAGGACACTACCAGGAGCATGACCACCGCCCCCACCGCGATCCGGGCAGTCCGTGTGCCCAGCCACAGGGCCAGGTAGGGAACGCCGTTTATGGCCATGTCGGAAGGCTGGACCAGGCCCACCAGGGGGATGAACTCCGCCCCGGCCCCGTCCGCGCCGGCCAGCTGGTAGACGGCGTGCTGGAGCGAGAGCATGAGCGAGCCGGTCAGGGGGCTCCTGCCCGCGAAGATCCAGGAGAAGAACGGCACCAGCGGGCGGATGCCGAACCGCGAGGCCGTCACGGCCAGGGCCACCAGGACTGCCGCGGCGGCCGCGGCCAGGATCTTGAGCCGCCTGGAGCCGGGGACGATGGCGTAGACGGGGGCGACGGCCACCACCCACATCCTGGCGGAGTAGCTGTCGCCGGTCAGGAGGAGCATCGGCACGGGGAGCAGGGCGGCGAAGAGGTTGAAGACGGCGTCCGGCCAGCCCATGTCCCTCGCCCCCGTGACGGAGGCGGCGAAAGGCATGAAGCACACGCAGAGCCACTGGCCCATGTGCAGGCTGCCGACCAGTCCGGAGGCGTACCGGGCCGGAAGCAGGAACACCGCGAGGAAGTACAGGAACCCCGCCGCGGTGGCCGCGGCGTAGGCCCGCCTGGCCGAGGCCGGCACCTCCTCGTAGGTGGCGGGCCGGGCACCGGCACGGGCGCGGCGCTTCACGGCCATGGGCCTGAGGCTCCGGACCAGGAGCCCGCATGCCACGGCCGAGAGGGCGAACCACCCGAGCCAGACCCTGTTGGCCATGGGGGTCAGGAGATGCTCCACGAACCCCAGCGCGGTCAATGCCGGCGGCACCGACAGGAAGAGGGCTCGGCTGAGGGGTTGCATCGGGTGTCCTTCTGCGCCGCCGGCCCGCTATCTCCCGTCCGGAGGCGCAGGCCATTATCGCAGACCTTCCCTGCCGGGTAAAGCCGGGCCCGGCGGCCGGGGCGGGCGGCACGTGCCATTCCGGTAGCCCGGCCCCCGCCCTGTCCCTCCTCCCCTGCGGGGGGATTCAGTGGGGGAGCGCGCCCCCCTCCCCGCGGACCACCAGGGTCCTGCCGTCGTGGGCCACCCTGCCGGTCTCCTTGAGCCTCTTCATGATGCGGGTGACGCTCACCCTGTGCGCGCCCACGAGGAATCCCAGGTCCTCGTGGGTGAGCGGCATGTCCAGGACATAGGAGCCCTCCCTCCCCCTCCGGCCGTGCTCGCGCGCGACGTTCAGGAGCACCCCGTAGAGCTTCTCTTCCAGGTGCGTCTGGCTCATGGCCTCTATTCGCTCCGTGAGGTTGGCTATCCTGCCCGCCATGTTGCGGATGACCGTGAGCCCGACCAGCGGGTGCCTCAGGATCATCTGCTCGAAGCTGGACTTGGAGAACCCGCAGGTGACCGTCCGCTCGACGCAGGAGGCCGTCACGGGGTAGGGAAAGCCCTTTTCCATGTCGTTTAGGATGTACTCGCCCAGGTAGTCGCCGGGCTTGCGGATGTCCAGGATGAGGTCCGCCCCGTTCTCCATCGCGCGGCTCAGTCGTATCCTGCCGCTCTTGATGAGGAAGATGTGCTGGGCCGGATCTCCCTGGCGGAAGACGGTGTCGCCCGCCTGGAAGACGTTGCGGACCAGCGTCTGGGCGAGCGCGGCGAGCTCCTTCTCAGTGAGCCCGGAGAAGATCCACAGCTCGCCCACGCAGAAGTGCGACCACCCCTCCTGGGAGGCGTTCATCGCGTTGCAGGGGCATCTGTCGTCCGCGCACATGGGCAGCCTCGCGTCCTGGTCCTGGGTGTCGGGATGGGATCCTGATCGGGCCCGCATATGTTACAAAAAAAATGACAATAAGGCAAGATGCCTTTCCCGCCCCCCCGGCGGAGCGGCCCGGCGAATCCGGCGGTGCCGGACGGGTCCGGGGGACATGCACCGACGCCGCGGCCGGCAGGTCCTGCAGCGTGGCCGGCAGGGAAGGCGGGCCCCCCCGAAACAAGGGCCCGGGAGGACGGTCAGGACGGTTCCCCCGGAACCCGGCTGGAGCCGGAGGCCAGGGAAAACGTCCGGGCACTCAGTCCCGGAAAAGCCCCCCTCAGGGGCCCTCGCGACCCTCGGCGGAAGCCGGGGTTCGCGAGGATCCGCCGGCCCGGCGAAAGCCGGGGGCACCGGCTACAGGTCCCTTCAAGGCCCGGACCCGGCTGCAGCCCCCTTCATGGCACGGGCCCGGCTCCGTGTCCCTTCAAGGCCCGGGCACGGCCCCGGATGCCTGCAAGGGCCGGCCCCGGGCACCTTCAAGGCCCGGTCACGATCCCGAGGGCCTTCCGGGCCGGGAGCAGTGGCCGAGCCGCGCCGGCCCGTCCGGGAGGGAGTCCGGACGGGCCGTACCGGGCACCGGTCGGCCGAGGAGCCGTCGCGCAGCCGGGGACAGGGCTAGATGAGCTTCTTCCCGGCGTCCGGGCCCGGGGAGAGGCTGTAGACGGAGTCCACCGCGATCTTCACCGCGTACTTGGGCCCGGGCAGGTCGGGCATGGCCTCCTTGACGCCCTTGGAGACCGCCTCGAAGACGGGGCCCGAGGTCACGAGCTCGGCCTTGCCCTTGATCTGGTAGCCGGTCATCTTGTCGATGACGGCCACCGCCACCTGGGGGTTCTCCTCCAGGCCCTTGCGGGTCTTAAGCGAGAACAGGTCCGCGAAGACCAGGTTCTCGTCGTCCAGGACCTTCAGGGTTCCCTTGGGGGCCAGGTTGGGCACACCCGCCTTGTCGGCGGTGCCGACCCAGGCGAGCTTGCCGGCCAGGAAGTCCTGGATCTCCTTCGTGAGTTTCGCCATTCTGAATCCTCCCTAATCTATTGAGGTGTGGCTATGACCCGGGCACTCCTTCGTCGCGGGGAGGCCCGGGGCCCCCGCGGCGGCCCCGCTAAGGGGCACTTTCTCGTCCTTTGCGCAGTTACATTACACGGCCGGCTAATTTTTAGCTGTAGCAACCGCCACAAAACTTGAAAAAAAATGAAAAAAAGCAGCTTTTCCTCCCCTGAGTGAGAAGAAGGAGCCTGGAGACGGGTTCAGTGAGCCGGTGGAAGGGAGCCATGAGACGAGTGCCGAAGACAGGGGGCCGGGCGGAAGGCGTAAGGAGATAGATGAGGCCGGCAGCCTGGCTCGGAAGACGTGACCCGGGTGCCGGAAGACGAGAGCCGGAAGACAGGTCCTGGAGAAGGGAGACAGGTGCCTGGAGACGGGAGGCGAGGCCGTGAGACGGGCGGCAGGCGCCGGAAGACGTGACCCAGGCGCCGGAAGACGAGAGCTGGAAAACAGGTCCTGGAGAAGGGAGACAGGAGACGGCAGACGTGACCATAGCGCCGGAAGGCGGGACCTGGAGAGGGGATGTAGGAGCCGGAAGACGGGAGGCGAGGCCGGTAGACAGGAGGCGAGGCTTGGAGACGGGGCCTGGAGACGGGAGGCGAGGCCGTGAGACGGGCGGCAGGAGCCGGAAGACGTGACCCAGGCGCCGGAAGACGAGAGCTGGAAAACAGGTCCTGGAGAAGGGAGACAGGAGCCGGCAGACGTGACCATAGCGCCGGAAGGCGGGACCTGGAGAGGGGATGTAGGAGCCGGAAGACGGGAGGCGAGGCTTGGAGACGGGGCCTGGAGACGGGGGGCGGGGCCGGTAGACGGGCGGCAGGAGCCGGAAGACGTGACCCAGGCGCCGGAAGACGAGAGCTGGAGAACAGGTCCTGGAGAAAGGAGACAGGAGCCGGCAGACGTGACCATAGCGCCGGAAGGCGGGACCTGGAGAGGAGATGTAGGAGCCGGAAGACGGGAGGCGAGGCCGGTAGACAGGAGGCGAGGCTTGGAGACGGGGCCTGGAGACGGGAGGCGAGGCCGGAAGACGGGAGACGGGGCCTGGAGACGGGAGGCTGGAGCCTGGAGGCTGGAGCCTGGCGACGGGAGGCTGGAGCCTGGCGACGGGGGGCGGGGCCGGGAGAAGGGGCCTGGGGACGGGAGACAAGGCCGTGAGACAGGGCCTGGAGACGCGAGACAGGGCCTGGAGACGGGAGACAGGATACAGGAGCCTGGAGACGAGAGGCCGGAGCCTGACGACGGGGGCGGGGCCGGGAGAAGTGGCCTGGGGACTGGAAACAGTGGGCGAGGCCGTAAGACGGGAGACGGGGGGCGGGAGAAGAGAGCAGTGAGCTGGGAGACGAGCCGGGGGATGTCCGGGCTGGAGGATCTGCCGGGAGGGAGAGAAGGGAGAAGACGTGAGGGCGTGTCCGGAAAGCTCCGGGAAGTTCAGAGGGCGGGAAGGCGAGTCTGGGAGGAGAGAGGGAGTGACTAGCAGGTTTGACCAAAAAACCCGCATGGCAAAACATAAATTCTGGACCAGCAACGATGTCTCCAAATACAGGGCAGGGATGACATGAGGCGCAGGTGAAAGGCCCCAAACGAAGGACAATCTCATTTATAATGAATTATTTATTTAAAATCGAAGCAAGGGTTAATCGGAAAATTGCCGATGCCGCCAGTGCTGATGCCTGCACCGGCCCAGACGTGAAACGGTGACGCAAAACGTCCTGGCGGCAGGGGAATCGACACGAAAATGAACGAGTTATTTTCAAACGCAAAAAGTTGGTTCAGGAATGGCCCAGGCCGGCCCTGCCTGTCACTGTTTATGAGGCAGGCATGGCGGGCGTGGGACGCTGGCGAAAGCGGGGCCGCGACAAGGCAATCGACAGCAAGATGAGGGAGTTATTTGCAAGCGCTATATGATTGGTTCAGAAATGGCCCTAGCCGGCCCGGGCCGTCCCTCATTGTCATTGTGCATGAAACAGGCATGAGGGGCGAGGGACGCATGCGAAAGCGGAGCCGCGACAGGGCAATCGACACCACACTGAAGGAGTTATTTTCAAATGCGTCAAAGTTTGTTCAAAAATGGTCCGGGCCGGCCCGGCTCGACCCTCACTGTTCCCGTTCATGAGGCAGGCATGACGGGCGTGGGACTCAGGCGAAGCGGGTCCGCAACAAGGAAATCGACAGCAAGCTGAAGGAGTTATTCGCAAACGCGGTATAGTTGGTTCAGAAACAGTCCAGCCTGAACAGGCCCTGACTGTCCCCGCTCATGCGGCAGACATGACAGGCGGGCGACGCAGGCGAAAACGGGGCCGCGACAAGGCAATCGACTCCAAGCTGAAGGAGTTGTTTGCAAACGCGAAACAGTTGGTTCAGAAATGCCCCGGGCCGGCCCGGCTCGACCATCACTGTTCCCGTTCATGAGGCAGGCATGACGGGCGTGGGACGCAGGCGAAAGCGGGGCCGCGGCAAGGAAATCGAAAGCAAGTTGAATGAGTTATTTGCAAAAGTAAAAAAGTTGGTTCAGAAGAAATGGTCCGGGCCGAACAGGACCTGACTGTCCCCGCTCATGCGGAAGATATGACAGGCGTGCTCAGGCAAAAGCGGGGCCGCGGCAAGGAAATCGACAGCAAGTTGAATGAGTTATTTGCAAACGTGAAACAGTTGGTTCAGAAATCCCCCGGGCCGGCCCGGCTCGACCATAACTGTTCCCGTTCATGAGGCAGGCATGACAGGCGTGCTCAGGCAAAAGCGGGGCCGCAGCAAGGAAATCGACAGCAAGTTGAATGAGTTATTTGCAAAAGTGGAAAAGTTGGTTCAGAAATGGTCCGGGCCGTTCTGTGCCGGACATGACTGTCCCCATTCATGAGGCAGGCATGACGGGCGTGGGACTCAGGCGAAAGCGGGGCCGCGACAAGGAAATCGACAGCAAGTTGAACGGGTTATTTGCAAACACGGCAATGATGGTTCTGAAATGGCCCGACCCGGATTGTCGCCGTTCCCATGAACAGGCCATACTGGGACGGCAGCGGCGAAAGGTGCCTTGCAGCAAGGCAATCGACACCAAGATGAAGGAATTATTTTCAGCTGGAGAGCAAACCTTCTGGAAAAGGCCCTGGCCGGCCCCAGATATCCCGCTTTGTCACGGGAGGCAGGACAGGGAGACGAGACAGGCCCAGGACAGACCCGACCGGACGAGTCTTCGCCGGTCCGGCAGACCGGACAGAGCCGCCAGGAACACCCGAACCCTGGCGAAACATCCGCCAAACATCTAGAAGAGTTTGGAGAAAATCCTCCCGAGGTATGGCGAATCCAGCAGCCTGCCGGCCCTCGGGCTCCTCTCCCCGGACGGGACCTTCCCCCTGCAGGACGGCTTTTTCAGGCGAAGGGCCAGCCGTTCCATGCAAGCGTATGCCTCGCGCGCCTCCCCGTGGCCGGGTTCCAGCATGTCCGTGACCCTGGAGCCGTTCAGGTGAAAGTCGGGGCCATCCATGCAGGAGGCGGACTTCAGTATCCTCGCGCAGAGCCTCACCTCGTCGGGCAGGCCCGCGAACTCGTCCTCGGGCAGGGGCTTCCCGTAGCCCGGAAGGTTGTCGAACATGCCCTGTTCCACGGCCTCCAAGATCTTCCTCTCAGCCACGAGCGCGATGGCGTTCACACTGAGCATGTCCATACGGGGCCTCCTGGGCTGGATGATGGGGATTCAGGTACAGGTTCCGGGGGCGCTCCGTCGCCCGGCGGACATGCACGCTCCAGCATTGGATGATATAGGTGCCCTGGAGGCGATGTCAAAGCCGCCTTACGCTCTGGGCGCTCCCCCTGCCCAGAGCTTCCCGCCGCCCACGGACGCTTCGTGGCGGAGCCGGACTTCCCTTGGCCCCTGCCCTGAACCTAGCGAAGGGGCCCGGTCCGACCTGCGGACCGGCCAGGAGGCTACCTTCACCCAGCTGGCCCCGTTCCCGTGCGAACGGCTCCACCGTGCGGCCAGCTCTTCAGAAGCCTCTCCCCCTCAGACCTGGCCGTGCCCGCTCACGGCACCCGGCCCCGTCAGCGGGCGGGCCAGCGTGAGCCGGCGGCCCGTTTCGTCCTGGAACGCCAAAATGCTATGATGGGCAACCGGGGATCAGCCCCGGACTTTTTTTGACGTTTGATCATCGTAAGGAGGCCGGCCTTTGAAGTTCGTGGACCGGGCCAAGATATGGGTCAAGAGCGGGCATGGCGGAGCCGGGTGCGTGAGCTTCCGCCGCGAGAGGTTCGTTCCCAGGGGCGGCCCGGACGGGGGGGACGGAGGACGCGGCGGGGACGTGATAGTCAAGGCCGGGGACCAGAGGGAGACCCTGCTCCGGTACCGCTTCAACCAGCACTTCTTCGCCAAGAACGGCAGCCCGGGCATGGGCCGCAACCGAACCGGCGAGAGCGCGGACGACCTGGTGCTCATGGTCCCGCCGGGCACGGCCGTCCTGGACGCCGAGACCGGGGCGATGATAGCCGATCTGCCGGGCGCCGGGGACGAGTTCACCGTGTGCCGGGGCGGGCGCGGAGGCCAGGGCAACGCCCGCTTCGCGTCCGGGCGGTTCAGGACGCCGCGCTTCGCCCAGCCCGGCGGCGACTACGAGGAGAGGAGGATCGTGCTGGAGCTCCGGCTCCTTGCGGACGCGGCCCTCGTGGGATACCCCAACGTGGGGAAGTCGTCCCTCATCTCCAGGCTGTCCGCCGCGACCCCCAAGGTGGCCGACTACCCCTTCACCACCCTGTCCCCGGTCCTGGGCACCGTGTCGGCCGGCGACTCCTCCTACGTCATGGCGGACCTGCCGGGCCTCATCGACGGGGCCTCGGAGGGCCTCGGCCTCGGCCACGAGTTCCTCCGTCACGTCTCCAGGGCCGGGGTGCTCCTGCACGTGATGGACCCCACCCGCCTGGACCCGGCCGACCCGCTCCGCGATCTGGAGGCCATGCGCCTGGAGCTGAAGCGCTTCGAGCCGTCCATGCTGGCCAAGCCCGCCCTGGTAGGCATGAGCAAGCTGGACCTGCCCGAGGGCCCCGAGGCTCTGAAAGCGCTCAGGAAGGCGCTTCCCGGACAGGAAATCCTGGCCTTCTCCTCCGTCACCCGCGAGGGGCTGGACGCCGTGCGCTACGCCGTCTGGAACGAGGTGAAGGCCATGCGGGACAGGGAGGCCGCCCCCAGCTCCAGGGCCGCCGCCTCCGAGACCCCTGCAGGAAGGGCCGCCGGTGCGGCGGGCGAGGCTTCCGGAGGGCCTCCCAAGAAGTTCTCGTCCAGGGCGGACGCCCTGGAGGCGGCGTCCCGTGGCCTCAGGGCTACCGGGGGGGCAAGATTCACGCCGGCACCGGGCGCCCCGAAGCCAGGCCCGACCGGCCAGCCCGGTTCTCCGGCCGTGGCCGGGACCGGCCCCGAGTCCTCGGACGGCGCGGAAAGCGGCGGTGCCTCCGGCCCCGGTTGGAAGGCCCCCATCCCCAAGGCGGAAGCCAGGAATGGGGCTGAGGACGCGGTGAAGTCCCCCGCTCCCGAGGCTGAGCCCCGGACCGGGGCGGGGGGCGCGCCAGATGCCCAGCCCCCCGAGGCTGAGGGCCGGACTTGTCCTGAGGACGCTGGGAATGCCCCCACTCCCGAGTCTGAGGCCCGGACCGGGGCGCAGGGCGCGGGGAAGTCCCCCGCCCCCGAGGCTGAGGCCCGGACTGAGACGGATGACCCACCTGAGGCTCAGTCCCCTGAGGCTGAGGCCCGGACCGGGGCGGAGGGCACGGGGAAGGCCCCCACCCCCGAGGCTGAGGGCCGGACTAAGGTGGAGGACGCGGAGAAGGCCGGAAATGCCAAGCCTTCCTCTCCCGTGACTCCCGCAACCACGGACGACGCGGCCTCCGGAGGGGGCAAGACGACCGGTGCCGAGGCCTTGAAGGCGGCTAAGCCGGCTAAGGCCACTGCCCCGAAGGCGGGAAAGCCCGCGAATGGCGCTGGCCCGAAGGCGGGAAAGCCCGCAAAGGCCACCGGCCCGAAGGCGTCGGCTCTGAAGTCGAAAGCTCCGGCAACCACAGCCAAGGCGGCCCGGAAACCGGGGGCCCCCGCCGCGAAGGCGAAGTCCCCCAAGGCGGCCTCCAGGGCTACCGGGACGGGAAAGGCCGGGAAGACCCTGTCCGGCGTTGCCGCGAGGAAGCCGGGCACTGCCAAGAAGCCCGCAAGGGGCGCTTCCGGGGGAAGAAAGAGGAACTGAGGGATTTTACGCGAGGCTTTCGCTAGTCTTCAGCTCCCCTCCGCCCGGGGACGACCGCTTCGTCACACCGAAACTGGCGGATGCCCGGTCCCAGAGCTGGGCCCTGCCGCTGGTCGCCCGGTGGACGAAGAGGTCAGGCCCTGCCGGACCGGAAGGAGGAATGGCTGGTCCCCCTGAGTCGTGATGAAGAGGTCCTGGCCAGACAAGGCTGGAGTGAGCGGGGAACCAGGCTGGAATGTGCCAGATGCTGGGGCGATCAAGCCCTGGCAGCCGGGGGCCGAGAGGCTCCTGTCCAGACTGAAACACGTGCCAAGAAACCAGGCATGCGTAGCCGCAGGACGGGAAATGCCTGGCCAGGCCTGATTCTGCAGTCAGCTGGGCCAGATCAGCCAGCTCAGGATTTAGTGCTCTTTCTAGACAGATAATGCCAGATGCTGTCTATGAAACATACACTGCCAGAGGCAAGGTCAGCACCGCCCTCGGAGACAACAGAAGCCTGGCCGCCACGGGCCCAGACCGCCTGGCCACGCCAAAGGCCCGAACCGAAGGATCCCCAGGAAGTACAGACGGGCCCGAAAACTCATGGCGGGGTTCCCTGAGGCACAGACTCATGGCCGATACGCCGGACAGCGTTAACCTGGCAGGTCGACCGCCCGAGGCTTCCGGCAAGTATTGCTTGACCTAGCGAAGTTGTTTATAATGCTTCAGTCGTGACGGACAACCGTCCTGACACCTGCCGAAGATACGGAACCGGCCGGCGGGCCTTCCAGCAGGAAACGTCATCGGAGAAAGAATGCCAGTCCTTCTAGCCATCCCTCTCATTGTTCTGTTGCTGACCCTGTCGTCCGGTCCGGTTTGCCGGGCGGACGACGGGCAGGACGACGACAGCGATGGCAAGAAAGGCCCCCAAAAGCACCCCCAACCCTGGGATTTCATCCTAAAACTCTTGAAAGAACATTATCTCCACCCCTTGCTGGAGTTGATAGGCCACGATCCGGCCCTCGTCAAAGATGCCGTTTCGCTTGAAACTGAACTGCCACCGCCGCTCCCAGGAATATTGTTTGCCGACTGCGTGACCCGGCTGGGCGACGGTGCCGTTGAGATTGTAGAGTTCCAGGCCACTTGGAAGCCGGAGGACTTCGGCAGGTTTCACAACTACGCACTGCGTGAGTCAGTTAAGCTCTGGAACGACGACGAAGACTTATGCCCTTCCGTCGGGGTAACGATCATCCTCCTCAGCCACATCATGGAGCCCCAGGAGTCGTCCGGCCACGTGAAGCGTCCGCGGTCTTCCTACCCCAGCGGGAAGTTCGCGGGCAGGGGCACCCTGAACTTCTTCGTCAGGCTGTTCTACCTGAACTCGTGCGACGGCATTGACAAGATTCTCAAGAAGTTCAGGCCCGTGTTCGAGCGCCGGAAGAAGGAGGGCAAGTTTTCAC
>JAISFP010000333.1 GCA_031263525.1 Deltaproteobacteria bacterium
CCTCTCCCTGCCCCGACCTCTCCCCTCATCTCCCCGAACCGGATCAATGTACTCTCGCCTTTCCACTCCCAGGCCCCGGCCTTTCCGGCGCCTCTCCTCTCCCTGCCCAGACCTCTCCCCTCATCTCCCCGAACCGGATCAATGTTTTCTCCCCTTTCCTCTCTCTGGCCCCGGCCCTTCCGGCGCCTCTCCTCTCCCTGCCCAGACCTCTCCCCCCATCTCCCCGAACCGGATCAACGTTCTCTCGCCTTTCCTCTCCCAGGCCCCGGCCCTTCAGGCGCCTCTCCATTCCTTGCCCTCGACTCTCCCCGCATCTCCCCGAACCCGATCAATGTTCTCTCCCCTTTCCTCTCCCATGTCCCGGCCCTTCCACTGCCTCTCCGCTCCTCTCCCCGGTCCCCGCCCGGTCAGGGGCCGCTCCGCCTCCCCTAAGCTCGCCCGGCCCCGCCCGCGGCCTTGCCTTCCGGCCGCCCGTGACCTGTCCGGGACACTCTGTCGCCCCCTGCCCTTCCCCGTGCCAGAAAGACGTCCCCCGGACGGGAAAACGTCCCCCGGCCCGCGAGACTGTCCTGCGAAACGGCAGTCTTCCGGCCCGCTTCAATTCAAGCGGCACCGCCTCAAGCCGGTCCCCGCCGCGCCGGGAACGCGCCTGCGGCAGGGAAGTCGGTCTCCAGGAGGCAAGCGGGGCCCGTATTCCCCGGGCACGGGGCCGGAAGGAGGCGCCCCTTCCGGCCGGACGGGACGGCCGGGCCCGACCCGCAATCTCCCCCCGGGCGCCTGTTCTTGCAGCGGGGGGTAGCCACGAATCTCCCGGCATGTGCTATACTCTTCGAGCGTTTCCGGACCGGCACCCGGGGAGCCGTACCCGGGCCAAGATGCCCCACTCCCAGGCGGGAGAGGGCCGCCTCAAGCCCTTCCGTTGACCGGGGAGCGTCCTTCTTGCAGCCTTTCAAGACCGATATCACATGCCCGCCCCGCCCTCGCGGCGCGGAAGGAGCCCGAGCGCCGGGACCGCGGCGCGGCGCCACCCCCCCCGCGGCGGCCGTGGCGCTGGCGGCAGCCCTGGCCCTCGTCCTGCTCGCCTCCTGCGGCAAGAACGGCAACGGCACCCAGGCCATCATCCCCGGCCCCAGCCGGGACGCCGAGGCCGACGCCCTGCTCTCGAGCGATCCCGGCGGGCCCATCCCCCGGCCGTCCATGCCGCCGTCGCTCTCCTCCCAGAGCCCCAGGGACCGGGGCTTCCACAGGGACCGGGCCGAGCGCGGGAAGCAGATAAGCTACACCGTCGAGACCCTGTGCCCTGACCTGCCCGAGGCCGCCGAGGCCTTCGAGAAGGCCTCCGACCTCTACCTCCTCAGGGACCGGCCCGTCTACTCGCACCTGACGCTGGCCAGGCGCCTGCGCTCGGGACTCGAGATGGGCAAGGAGCTCCTCGGCTCCATGGGCTACTACGAGGGCACTGCCGAGGGCGCCAACGAGGCCCCCGACGACGGCGGCCCGGTCAAGATAACGATAACCCTCACCCCCGGCCCCCTTTACCACGTGGGGGGGATAAAGTTCCTGCCGTCCGCCAGGCCCATGGAGGGCGAGGACGCCCCTGGAGCCGCGACCGGCCAGCCCGGAGCCCGGCCCGTGACGGGCCAGGCGGGCGGAGCGGCGGGCGTCCCCGGCCAGGCGGACGCCGGAGGAGCCCCGGCGGGCCAGCCGGGAGCCGGCGCCTCCTCGCCGTCCGCGTCCGCCGACCGGGCCGGCACGGGTCCGTCCGGGGATCCCGCCGCCTCCGGGCCCCTGCCTGAACTCCCGGAACTGACGCTCCGGGGCGTGAAGGTGGGCGATCCCGCCGTGGCCGGGAACATCCTGGACGGGGTGGACGCGGTCGACAACGAGCTGGGCCGGATGGGGAGGCCGTTCGCCGAGGTCACCGCCTCGCGCTACTGGCTCGACCCCCAGGAGAAGCTCCTCTACATAGAGATAAGCGTCTGGCCCGGCGACTTCGTGCGCATGGGCCCCCTGGTGATAAGCGGGGACAACCCAACCAAGCCTGGCTTCGTGGAGGACCAGGTCACCTGGAAACGCGGCGAGCCCTGGAACCAGGAGGAGGTGGAGGCCCTGCGGGACTCCCTGTTCCAGACCGGGGTCTTCCAGCCGGCCAGGATAGAGGCCGGCGCCCCCTCGGGCCCCGACGGGGAGAGGGAGGTGCTCCTGACCCTGAACCGCGCCCCCCTCCGCACGGCGAGCGGGTCGGTCAACTACGACTCCGACTTCGGGCCGGGCGTCGAGCTCAGCTGGGAGCACCGGAACCTCACAGGCTGGGGGGACACTTTCAGGGTCGACCTGCCGGTATGGAAGGACCTCCAGCAGCTGGGCCTCCAGTACACGAGGCCGTACTTCCTCTCCAGGAACCAGAAGCTCCTGGCCAGGTCCGTGCTGCTTCGCGAGGAGACCGACACCTACAGCCTCAGGTCGCTCTCCGCCTCCGCCGGCATCGAGAGGACGCTCTCCAGGAACCTCACGGGCAAGCTCATGGCGAGCGTGGAGGCCGGCAGGCTCGACGAGTTCATCACCCCGGAACAGAGCTACCTGGTCTGGGGCTTCCCGCTCAACCTGGACTGGAACTGGTCCGACAGCCTCCTGGATCCCACCAGGGGCCACAGGCTATCCGTGCTCATAGCGCCGTACATGGGGGAGTACTTCGAGAAGTTCAGCATCATCAAGACCCGCGCCGACGGCTACCAGTACTTCCCCATCATCAAGGACGGGAAGCTCGTGTTTGCCCTCAGGGCGTCCGTGGGGGCCATCTTCGGCGCCGGGCCCTCGAGGCTGCCGGCGTCCCTCCGTTTCTTCTCCGGGGGCGGGGGATCCGTCCGCGGCTTCCGCTACCGCTCCATCGGCCCCCGCAACCTGAACGACAAGCCCGCGGGCGGCGACTTCCTGAACGAGGTCTCCGGCGAGTTCCGCTTCCGCTTCTCCGAGACCATGGGCATCGTTGCCTTCGTGGACGGCGGCAACCTCTACGACAAGTTCGACTTCTCCCAGTTCGGGGAGGACATCCTGTGGGGAGGCGGCCTAGGGTTCCGCTACTACTCCCCCATGGGGCCATTCCGGGTGGACCTGGCCTACCCCATAAATCCCGGCGAACGCAAGGACGAGTCCAGGCTTCAGCTCTACATCAGCCTGGGGCAGAGCTTCTGACGGGGCCCGCGGCACGGCTCTGGGATGGCGCCGGCACCCGGGACATGCTCCCGTCCGCCCGCCTGACGCCCAGCGGGCAGTCCGCCCCCGCGAAGGCCGCGCACTGCCCGAGCGCCCCGGAGAAATGGCCGTCCTCGCTTGACCGGGAGCCGTTCCCGCAGCTGGCCGCGAGCCACGCCCGGTCCGAGGGGGAAGGCCGTCAGCGCCCGGCCGACAGTCCCTCCCGGTCATTGGGAGCAGGCCGTCAGCGCCCGGCCGCGAGTCGCTCCCGGTCCTGAAGGAGTTGGCCGTCAGCGCCCGGCCGCGAGTCGCTCCCGGTCCTAAGGGAATTGGCCGTCCGCGCCCGGCTGCCAGCCGCTCCCGCTCCTGTCAGGAAACGAGTTCCGGTCATGCCCGGCAAGAGTTCCCTCACCCTGGAAGAACGCCGGCCGCGCCGCCGTCCCCGGTCCCTGATGCGCGGGCGCGGGAACAGGCGCGCTCCAGGACCGTCTCGCGTCCCAGCCCGACCGCGGGATCGGGAGCATGTCCGGGCCCGAACGGAAACAAGTCCTTCGCGCCGACCGGACGTTCATCCGAAACCAGTGTCCCTCATGCCTTTCCGGGATCGCCCGGCCTGGCACGCCTCCTCGCCCTTCCCGGAAACCTTGCGGGGCACCCCCCGTGGCCCGTCGTCCGGAGCCGTCCCGGCCGCCCCCCTGCGGAAAGATCCGTTATCATGAAGCCTCGCGGCGGAAAATATGTTAAAAGGTAGCGGGCGGGCACATCCGCCGCCTCTCCGGCTTCCCGGCTCCCGATCGGACCCTCCCGGACATTTCGCCCGGCAGCTCCGGCAGGCGGGACGCCGCGAGCCTTGCCCGTGAAGGTCCCGAGGGATGCCCCGTCGCCCGCACAGCCTCAAGCCTCCTGAACGCCCCCGTGGCCCCGCCCCCCCGCGAACCCCGGCACCCGCTTCCGCCTCATGACCACCGGGGCCCGGCCTCCCGGTCCGCGGCAGGACCCGCGCCTGCCTGACTTCCCCGGCCCTCCCCGCGGCGGCCCTCCGCCGGACAGACTGGACAGCGCACGACATGGACAAGCCCGTCACCCTGGAGAAGGGAAACAAGCACGTTCCGGAACAGCCGGCGCCGCCCAGGCCGCCGCGCGTCCGCCGGAGGCGCCTCCTGAGGACTGCCGCGAAGTTCCTGGGCGCCCTGGCCCTCCTCGCGGTTCTCGCCGTCGCCGGGGCCGTGCTCTACCTGCGCACCGACTCGGGCGCCCGGCTCGTGGTCGGGGAGGTCCAGAAGGCCCTGGCCTCGAAGGGCATGACGCTCACGGCGGCGACGTTCAGGGGCCCGCTTCCGGGCTCGCTCACCGCGACCGGCCTGGAGCTCTCTGACTCCGAGGGCGTGTTTCTGAGGATTCGCGAGGCTGAGGCCAGGATCTCCCTCATGCCGCTCGTCTCCCGCAGGGTCCAGGTGGACATGCTCAGGGTCGAGGGCGCCGACTTCGTGCGCCCGCCCCTTCTCCCGCCGTCCCCCGAGGAGGACGGCGGCCCCATGTCCCTGCCCCCCGTGGACATAGCCGCCCGCATAGAGATAGTCGGCTCGAAGATCCTCTCCGGGACGGACCCGGCCCTCGCCGAGAGCCTGGTGAACCTCGACGCGAAGCTCTCCTTCGACCGCGAGGGGCCGAGCGTCGCCTGGGACATGGCCGGCAGCTGGACCGGACCCGGAGGCAGGGGGATCACATTCCGGACCTCGCACGATCCCGCCGAGCGCCCCGACGAGCCGCTCCAGCTGGACCTCAAGGCCTCCGCCGGGCCCGGCAGCCCGCTCTCCGCCTTCGCCTCGGCCCTCCCCTTCGCCGACCCCGAACTCTCCGTCACGGGATCGGGTCCCCTGGACGCCTGGGAGGGCGACTTCCTCCTCTCGGCGCTCCCGCTCCCCCCCTCTCATCCAGGCGCGGACGACAGCGCCGCCCCGCCCGCTCCCGGAAGCGGCGCCGGCGCACCCGGCCCGCCTGCCCCGGACGCCGCCCATCCGGACGACGTCGCCCGGCCCCCCGTGACCCCGGCGTCGCTTGCCGTCGCAGGCCGGCTCGCGGGGACCGCCCCTGCCGCGCCCGCGACCCGCGCCCCCGGCCTGGAGGCCGGCACCCTGCGGCAGGCCAGCGGCCCTCTCGGCCCGCCTGCGGTCGACTCCCTGCCGAACGCCGACGCTCCGGGCCCGTCTCCTGCCGCCTCACCGCCGAACGCCGACGCTTCCGGCCCGCCTTCTGCCGCCTCCCCTCAGGCACCTGACGCTTCCTGCCCGGACGGGGGGCCCTGCCCCGCCGCAGGGGCAGGCCGCCCGGAAATCAGGGGCCGCCTCCGGTTCAGCGGAACGGCCGGCAAGACGGTGGAGGAGCTCGCCACCGCCCCGGACGCGCCGTTCTCCCTCAGGCTTGAGGCCGACAAGGACCCCGACTTCCCCATCCCCGTGGACATAGCCAGGTACCTGGGGAAGACTCTGAAGCTGAACGTCTCATTCGACAAGGACGGGAGGGTCATGGCGGGCTCGGCCAGGCTCTTTTCCGAGAAGGGCGCGCTAAACCTTGATCCCCTCACGGTCAGCGTGACCGACGGCGGGGTCTCGGCCGTGGGCGGGGGGTCGCTCGAGATAATGGACTTCGGGGAGTTCGCCGCCGGGGATGGTTCCGACGCCCAGGGCTCGGCGGACGCCCCCCTGACCGCCCCCGTGGCCGCCGGCGTCACCGCGCCCGGCCATGCCGCCTCGGGCCCGGCCGCGGAGGGCGGCCCCTCCGTGGCCGCCCCCTCCGGGGCCGCTTCACCGGACGCCGGGACGTCAGCCGGAAGTCCCTCCGCCTCTCCCGGCGTCCCCCCCCTCCCGCCTGGCGCCGGAAGCCCCGGGCCCGGCCGGCCGGACGCCGGCCGGCCCCTGGCAGACTCGCGCCCTGCCGGAACGGCCCCGGCCGGAACCGCTCGGGAAGCGGGTGAAACGGCAGTGCCGGCCGCGGAGGCCCCGGCTGACGGGGACGGAAGGCCCGCCCGGGCCGGCTCCGGCGCCGCCTCGCCCGACGGTGAGATGCTGGGTCCGCCGGCGGTCAGGGCGGACATACGATATTCCCTGGAACTGAAGGACGGGGACGCCCACGTGAAGTCGCTGGCCGTCTCGGGGGACGGCCTCGATCTCAGGCTCTCCGGAAGCTTCGCGAGCGCCTCCGGCACCGGCGAGGCGGCTTCGGACCGCTCGGCCGTCCTGGCGGCCGAAGCTGACGAAGCCGGATCCGGGCCCGCCGGAGCAGGAGCCGGGCCAGCGGCCGCCGGCACCTCGGGCGAGGGCTCCCCCGGGGGCGAGGCCCGGGCCAGCCTCAAGCTCAGCCTCGCGCCTGGCTCCGGCTTCGCGAGACTCGTCCACGGCCTCGTCCCGTCCGTAGCCCCCGGCGCGGGCATGGAGCTAGGGGCGGACGGGGCGTACCTCACGGGCTCCAGGACCCTCCGGGACGTGACCGTCACGGCCAGGACGGGGGATCTCTCGGCATTCCTCGCGTCCCTGGGCGGGGACGCGGATCTCACGCTCAGGGCCTCGGGGCCGGTGGACGGCGACATCTCGGCCGGCGTGGAGCTCGCTTCCCGGAGGATCCTCTTCGCCTCGGGCCGGGGGGACCCCGACCCCGTGGAGCTTGTCGGGACCGATCTCAAGATTGCAGGCAGGCTCGGCGGCCTGGCCGGCGGGCCCTCGTTCGACGGGCGGATAGAGCTGTCCGCCCAGGGCAGGCTCCCCGGGGAGAAGGCGCTCAGGGACGCCACGCTCAAGGGCGGCGTGGCCTTCGCGTCCGGAGAGGGGGCCATGAGCTTCCGCGCCGCGGGGCTGGAACTCTCCGGGCTGGGCGCGGAGCTCCGGGCGGAGCGCCTGGACGCCGAGCTCCCGGCGGAAGGCCCGCCGGAACTGTCTGGATCGCTCGCGCTCTCCGTCACCAGCTGGGAGCTCCCCTCTAAGCTCGCGGGCATGAGGATTTCCGGCCAGCCGCTCCACGCGGAGGCGAAGCTCGACGGCGGCGCCCGGCCGCCGCGCTACGAGGCCAGGCTCAGGAACGGATCGCTTGCCATCGAGGGCGTGGCGAAGCTCGCCGGCACGGAGCTCTCGGCCGTGGCCACCGGCCCCCTCCTCTCCCCGGCGCTGGACCTGAAGCTCACCGAGGGGCCGGGCGAGGCGGGGGGCTTCAGCTGGTCCCAGGGCACTGCCACCGCCAGGAGCCCCGCGCCCGGGGCGCCGGTGGAGCTCTCCGTCTCCTTCAAGGAGAAGGGCGGCAGGGACCTCGTTCAGCTCTCCGGCACGTACGGCGCGCAGGGCGCGCTCGCCCGCCTGGACACGCTCAGGTTCCTCTACCCCGGCGCGAAGGAGCCCCTCACGCTCAGGCGGCCCGCGACCTTCACCCGCGCGCCCGGCCGCGGCCCGTCCGGGCCGGGCCGGCTCAGCGTGGACCGCCTGGAGCTCGCCCTCGGGAAGACCACCCTCGCGCTGGCGGGCGGCCTCATGCCCCCTGACCTCACAGTGGAGATAAGGGAGGCCTCCTTCTCGCTCGCCAAGGACTTCGGCGGCCCGGAACTCCCGGAAGGAACGCTTTCGGAGCTTAACGCCCGCCTCGGACCCGGCGGATCGGGGCGCTTCGACCTCAGGGCCTCCGCCTTGCTAGCCGGCGACACCGACCGCAAGCTCCGCTTCTCCGCGGAGGCGGACGGCGTCCTGGAAGGCGGGCGGGCCATGGCGGGCGAAATCAAGGTGACCCTGCCCTCCAGGCCCCGGGGCCGGCAGGACGCCGGCCGCGGGGCCCGGACCATCGGCCCGCGCAGCGGCCGCGGGGCCGGCGCCGTGCCCGCCTCCGGCCGCAGGGGCGCCAGGGCCGTCCCGGCCTCCGCCCGCCAGGCCGGGGGCGGTTCCGGGGAAGGTGCCGGGGACGCCGCCGGACCGGCGGCGTCCGGGACGGGAGCCGCTGGCGGCACGGGCGATTCCGCAGAAGCCGGGGCAGGCGCCTCAGGCACCGCCCCGGACGGGGCCGGCCTCACGGAGGACCCCACCTCGAACGCCCCCGACCTGGATCCCGTGCTGGTCAAGTACCGTTTCCCGTTCGCGATGTCCGGCGACTTCCCCGTCCCGGACATGGCGGGCGCGGTGCAGGCCGAGCTCAAGTGGACGGGCCGCGCCGAGAGCTTCTGGAGGTTCCTGGGAATGGACGACAGGTTCCTTACCGGGGCCATAGACATAGACGCCAGGCTCCGGGGGACGCTCAAGAACGTCGACGCCGGCGGCACTGTGTACCTTGCCGGCGCGGCCTACGTGGACAGGGCGCTCGGGATCTCGCTCACCGACATAAACCTCGAGGGCCACGTGGCGGAGACCACCAACGACGTCTCGGTCGTCCTCGAGGCCTCGGACGGCGGCAAGGGGTCCGTCGCCCTGGCGGGCAAGCTCGTCCTGGACGCGGCTCCGACCCTGGACGTGCGCGGCCAGCTCCGGCACCTCTCGCCCCTTCACCGAGACGACGTGACGCTCACCCTCTCGGGGCTGGCGCACATCTCAGGGCCGCTGTCCGGGCTCACCATCTCCACCAGGGCCATGGTCGAGGCCCTGGAGGTGGACCTGAACGAGACCGCGGGCGGCTCCTCCGTGCGGACGCTCGACATCGACACGGGCGAGCAGAAGGTCTCGGCGGGCCCGAGGCTGGACATCTCCGTGGACATCCCCCGGGGCGCCTACGTGCGGGGCCGCGGCCTAGACAGCGAGTGGTCCGGGAACATCAGCCTGGGCGGAACAGCGGGGGCCATGCTCTTCAGCGGGAACCTGAAGCCGGTGCGCGGGTACTTCACCTTCCTGGGCAAGGACTTCGCCTTCTCCGGGGGCGGCATAAGCTTCAGGAACATGAGGCGCTTCAATCCCGGCCTGGACATCGAGCTCACGCGGGTCGTCCCGGAACTGACGGCGTACCTCAAGGTCAGGGGCACCCTGAACCGCCCGAAGATAAGCTTCGAGTCCAGCCCCCCCTACCCCCAGGACGAGGTGGTGAGCCAGGTCCTCTTCGGCAAGGAGTCCTCGCAGCTCTCCCGGCTGGAGGCGCTGCAGCTGGCCAACAGCCTCATGGAGATGACCGGCGTGGGCAAGGGCATGCCGAACCCGCTCGTGACCATGCGGGACGCCCTGGGCCTCTCGGTCCTGCGCCTGGGCGAGGCCTCGGGCGGCCGCAACGACCGGCACATCGAGGGCAACGAGTTCCGCGACAACCTGGGGCTCTCCGGCGACGACGAGAACGCCTCCGCCGAGGGCGGGGGCTCGACCCTGGAGGCCGGCAAGTACCTCTCCGACAACATATATGTAGGCGTTGAGCAGAACCTCACCGACAACACCACCGGCGTCCGCGTCGAGGTGGAGCTCTCCCCCAGCATAAGCCTGACGGGCCGCACCACCACCTCCTCCTCGCGCATCGCGCTGGGATGGAAGAAGGACTACTGAGGACACGCCCGGCCCTTTCCCGGAGCGTCAGTGCCAGCGGCAGGGGGCCGGACGGCCGGAGCCCGGAAGGTGCTGGCGAAACGCCCGCGAGAAACCGGGAGGTTTCCGGAGGAGAAGCGACAGTCCCGGAAAATCCCGAATATTTCTGGAGATTCCCGGAGTACCAGGATAATCCTGGAGAATCCGGGAGGTTCCGGGAGGTTCCGGGAGAATCCTGGAAGTTCCTGGAAGTTCCGGGAAGTTCCGGGGAGAATCCGGGAGGATCGGCTTGGTCCTTAGAGAATCCCGGAGGATCAAAGAGGTTGTTGAAGAATCCTGGATGTTCTTTCAGAATCCGTGATGATCAGGGAGCCTGTTGAAGAATCCGGGAGGTTCAAGGATAACCCGTGAGGATCGGGGAGGTTAATGGGAGAATCAGAGAGAATCCGGGATAATCTGGGAAATTCTTGAAGAATCAGAGAGGTTCATGGAGAATCCATGAGGATCAGGGAAAACCCTGCGGTTCTGCACGGCGTTTTCCGGAGTCCCTGCCTGCGGCACCCGCAGGCTGCGTCGCCATCCTGGCATGGCACGGACCACATCACTTTTCCACACGGCTGGCACAGAGGTGCCGTTTCGCGGCTTTCGTCCGTCCGAGAGCCTTGTCGCCTGCCAATGGCCTGCGCCGGATCTCAGGCCAAGACATCATGGCCACAGAGTTTCGTCTTGCGAAGCGCATCAGGACTTCGCTGATGACGGCAACGGGGGAGACGTACACCGCGAGGCATGTTCTCCAGGAACTGGCCATCGCTGATCAGTTAAATATAAGATGGAATATTTGTAAATTTTTTTTAAGATGATAAAAATGTTTTTTCTGATCAAGTGGTATTATCGAAATTACAATTCAATTTTTTTACCATTTGACAAAGATTTAATTCTGATTCAACAAATACAGTCAATTTTTTTGACTAAGGAAAAATTTAAAATTTATAAACTTTTTTATACCCGTTCAGGCAGGACTCAGTTGAAAATTTTTTTCGAGTGAAGAGAGCCCTGACGGGGAACCCTTGAGGTTAAATAATCCGCTTTGTGTACTTCATGTGGGAGCAAAGAGTTTCTTCTATAGAGGGATTTTGGGCAGGTGAGTTACCCCTGTCGAATCCCCCTTGGGGAGGGGTACCTGAAATGTTACGAGATTTCAAATAACTGAATATGAGCCAAAGTTTAATCGTATTACGCTTCCGGATAAATATTATAG
>JAISFP010000364.1 GCA_031263525.1 Deltaproteobacteria bacterium
GGGGCGCCGGGGCTGGGGGCAGCGGGGCGGCGGCTCCGGGCGGGGGCCGGGGGGCGCGGGCCCGGGGATCAGGGAAGCGGCATGAAGGCTCCGGGCGGGTGCCGGGGGCGCGGAGTGAAGGCCCCGGGCAGGGGCCGGGGCCGGGGACGCGGCGAGCAGGTTCGGGGCCTGGCGCGGGGTCAGCAAGGCAGGGGCTCCGGGCCGGGGTGAGGCCGGAACGGCATGGACGGGCCGGCGAGGCCCGTGCCTGTGGGGGGGGGCCGGAGGAAAGGCGGGGCCGGGCCTACGTCCGGGGCCGCCGGGGGCGGTGCTGCGGAGAGGGGCGGACCTGAGGCGGATCCCCTGCCCTGGCCTTCCGGCGGACTGCCAGCCAGGACACATGTTAAGCCTATTCGGTTAAAATGGAAGGAAAATTTTCGGGGCCTCGCGCCGGGGGGCGAAAGGCGGAAACTCCGGGGAAAAAGACTAGTGATTACGCCACTTTAGCCCTGCCTCCGGGAGCCCGTCGGCGGCGGTCCGGGAGAGCTTCGGCAACGGTTCGGGAGTGCCGGGCCGTACCGGAACCGCGCGGTCGCAAGAGGCGCCGGAGCCCAGTGACCGGGCGGTCGCAAGAAGCGCGGGGGGGCAGGACCGCGAGACATCAAGAAGATCGGGAGGTCAGGACCGGACGACCGCGGGGCGCCCGGACCGCGAGGCAGCAAGAAGCTCGGGGGGGCAGGGACCGGGCGCCCGGCAGGGCGCTCCGGAGCGCCGGGTCAGGTGCGGGGGGGCGGGAAGTTCAGCTCCAGGGGGCCTTCGGGCCCGAGAGGCCCGAGGGTGGCCCCGTTCCACTCGGCCACCACCGCGGCCCCGTCCCCTGCCGCCAGGGTGATGGTGCCCTTGGAGTCGAAGCTCCTCTCCTCGCCGGCCTTGAAGTAGACGTGGATGAGCGGGCCGTCGTCCACGGTCACCTGTGCCCAGGTGGCCCGGAGGGCCTTCAGCCTAAGCGTCCCGCCCGGCGCGGGCGAGGCCGGCTCCTCGGCGGCCTCCGCCGGGGGCGGGAGCAGGGCGACGGGGGCCGGCTCGGCGGCCGCCGTACGGGTATCCGGGGGCTGGGGCGCGGGAACGGTCACCTGCTCGCGGGCCGGGGGCTGGGTCCGCCTTGCCGCCGGGGCCGGGAGAAGGGCGGGCGCGGGCGGGGGAGCTGCCGTGACGCTTTGCGCCGAGACCTGCTCGGGGGGGGCGCCCGGAGGCGGGGCCTGGGCCGTCTGCGGCGTCTCGGGCCAGTGTGCCAGGAAGGGCAGGTACTCGGCGGCCAGGTTGTGGACGGTGCGGTTGAAGGCCGTGAGCACCGCCAGTATCGCCACGGCGGCCAGGAGCACCATGAAGGCGGTGCCGAAGGAGATGCCCTCGTCCGCGTCGAGGTCTATGGGGTCGTAGTTGGTGACGAGAGGCTTCCTGGGGTCCGGGGTGTCCCGGTTGCCGGAGAGGCGCTTGTACTCGGAGACTATGACGGCGGGGTCGACGTTCACCGCCATGGCGTAGGAGCGCAGGAACCCCCTGGCGTAGACCGGCGCCAGGCCCGTGAAGGTCCCGGCCTCCAGGTTGGCCAGCTGATCCATGGAGATCTTGGTGCGCGAGGCTATCTCGGAGCGGGAGATCTCCTGGCGCTCCCGCTCGGCCAGGAGATATGCCCCCATCTCGCCGAACCCGGCGAAGGAGAGCGGCTTGAGGCCGCCCTGGGCGTCGTCGTGGTCGGGGTGCGGGTGCTCGCTTGGGTGTCTGAAGAAAGTCAATGTCCGGCCGTCCGGTGTGTTCTGGCGTTTCCGGCCCCCGGGTCGAGGAGCGTCAGCCGTGGGAGGTGGAGCGCGGTCCGGGGTCGCGTGACGCCGGGGCCCGCGGGTGCCGGGCCCGGCGCAGGCCGCCGGGACGGCACCCCCGCGCGGGGGCGGGCCCGGGAGAGCACTTTTTAGGCCCTGGGGGCCCAAAAGTCAATAGCATGCCGGACCGGGCGGCGGGCCGTGCCCGGCACCGCGGTGCGTCGCCGGCCCCGGCCCGGACCGGAGCCTCGCGAAGGGGCCCGAGGAACTAACGGAGTTTGGCCGACACGGCCGCGGCTGTCAAGGGAAAATGCCGTGGGCCCGGAAGGCCGCAAGGGAAGGGGCCCCGGGCATCGGCGGAAGGGGCGCGGCGGCGTCCGGGAACGGATCCCTGCTCCCGGGGAGGGAAACGGGGCCCGTGCGCGGGCGCTCGGGGGATCCGGGGGGCAGGGCTCTCCGGAAAGCCGGCGGGCAGGGCCGGCCGGGGGCCTCCAGGAAAGGCAAGCCGTGCCGGCGGGCACAGGAGCGCCGTCCTGCCGGAGGATCCGGCGGGCAGGGCTCTGCCAGAAGCCGGCGGGAAGGGCCAGCCGGGGGCCAGCAGGACACGCAAGGCGTGGCGGCGGGCACAGGAGCGCCGTCCTGCCGGAGGAATCGGAGGGCATGGCGGCCTGGAGGGACTGATGCCGGGCTGGAGAAGGGGAGGAGACGGGCGTGGCACGTTTAATGACGGCACGGGGGAGCATGTCCCGGTCATGACGTGCCAGGGGATGGTGATGCCGCAGGATCCGGAGACGGGGAGCGGCGAGGACTCGTCCCGGCACCGTCCGGCAACGGTTCCGTAGCGTCCGGCTACCGTTCCGGGCCGCCGGGAGGCGGAAGGGGGCCGCCCGCGGGCGGACAGCAAGGTTGAATTTAAGGCGACGCGCCAGGACGTCTAGAGGGTGACCCTTATGATGGCGGCGCTCCTCAGATCGGCTATCCAGGTCTCGTAGCGGTTGCGCATCTTCATCTCTTCAAGGGTGCGGCGGGCGCCCTGGCGCTGCTCCACGGTGAAGCTCTGGCCCTCCTCGCCCCTGCCCTTCCTGCCGGAGGACTTCGGGGCGGGCGCGGGTGTGCCCTCCACGACAGTGATGAGGAGCACCGCGTCCCCGCCGTTCAGGGGCTCGCTCACCTTGCCGGGCTCCAGCTTGCGGGCGAGCGCCTGGAGCTCGGGCTGGAGGTCGCGGACCACCAGGTTTCCGGGATCGCCGCCCTGCTCGGCGCCGGGCCCCTTGCTGTACTTCTTGGCGGCCTCGGCGAAGGGCAGGCCCGCGTCTATCTCGGCCTTGATCCTGGCGGCGGCGGCCATGACCCTGCCGGCCTGGGACGGGGAGGACGGGAGGAAGATTATGCGCACCCCGTTGAAGTCGGAGACGCCGGTGGTGGAGAAGGCCGACTGGGCGCCCGCGGGCACCTCGCCGTTCAGGTACCTCGTGACCTCCTCCTCGGTCACCACCACCCTGCTCATGATGCTGTAGCTCACGACCTTGTTCTTGAGGATCTCGAGGCGCACCTGGTTCCGGAAGGCCGGCAGGCTGGTGCCCACGCTGGCCAGCGCCCTCCTGAACGTATCGGCGTTCATCTTGTTCTGGTCCATGACGGACTTCACCGCCTCGTCCACCTCGGCCTCCGGCACCTGGATGCCAATCTTCTGGGCCGCCTGGTTCACGAGCTCCTCGTCTATCATCATGTCGAGGACCTGGCGCTGGAGGTCGCCCGCTCCCGACAGGGCCGCCTTCTGGGGCGGGGAGAGGGTGTTCATCCTCGCCTGCAGCTCAGAGAGGGTTATGACGTTGCGGTTCACCTGGGCGACTATGCGGTCGACCGTGGTGGCGGCGCTGGCCGCGGAGGGCCACGCGGCCGCGACGAGGAGGGCTGCGAGGAGGATGGCTGCGGCACGGTGTCCGCTGGCGGCTGCGGTTGGGGCGGTCATCGCTTTGAACCTCGATGGAAGTGAAGCCGTGAGTGGGCGGTTGGCGTCGGGGCGGTCAAGCATAGAATTATCTTAACCTCGCGGGCTTGCCAGGTCAAGGCCGCCGGAAGTCTGCCCTCCGCCCGGCCGGGAGATCCCCCCGTTGCGGGAAACCCGCGACGGTAAAGGGCCAGGGGTGCAGCGGGGGCTGACCTGGCGGACGGTTTCCCGGCACGGGAGGGCGGAAAGCCGGACGAGTTAAAAAAATGCCGGGCTGCCGGCTTTTCCGGAAGGGAGGGCGTCCTTCTCATTAAGTGTCCGTCACATAACGAAGAAGAGAGCTCTTTAGCCAGCCAAAAGCCGGGTCGGCTCAACAAAATTGCCGGCATTTTGAACTCAATCTGTAACTGTTCAGGTGGCCCACCAAGGGGGAGCTCAACTGGGAGCCTTTTCAACCAAAATGCCCTCTATAGACACTCTTTCCCTCCACATGAAGTATCAATTGTTGACTTTTAAGCTTTAATGTGTCCTCGTCTGGCCTCTATTCCTCCGAAAAGGCCATCAATAGAGGGGCACCTGAACAGTTACCTCAATCTTATTTTTTGCGGCGTGAAAGAGTTAATGCCTTGCCGTAAGCGTGACGGCGAGGATTCGGGCAAGGTCACGGCTGACCATCTCGAGGCAGCCCTTGCCCGTGAGCTGAGAGGCTGGGAGACGCGAAGACGAACTGTGCTGGGAGCCTCGCA
>JAISFP010000177.1 GCA_031263525.1 Deltaproteobacteria bacterium
CTGTCGAGACAGTACACCCTGATCGCGACGAACGTGCCATACCTGTCCGCCGGGAAGCACCATGCCACGCTCAAGGAGTACTGCCGTAAACACTACCCCGATGCCAAGGCCGATCTCGCGACCGTCTTCGTCGACCGCTGCCTGAAGCTCTGCCCCGACGGCGGGACAGTCGCCGCAGTCACGCCGCAGAACTGGCTCTCGCTAACGAGCTACACAAAATTCAGAGAACGACTGCTCAGAGACTGCCGCTGGCATCTGGACGCCATTCTGGGCTCCGATGCTTTCCATACTCCGATGTGGACCTTCAATATCCAACTGATCATCATGAGCAAAGGAGCACCTGCAGCATTTGCGGACGGAACGGAGGGGGAGGGAGCCGTCATTCGCTTTGTCAACGCCTCGGCGCTGAAAGGCCCTGCAAACAAGTCTGTATTGCTGGCCGAGTCCGAAGTCGCGAGCGTAGCACAGGCGAGACAACTCGATAACCCGGACAAAAGGGTGTCGGCTGAAGAGCTCTTGTCCAGTGAACTTCTTGAAAAAATGTCCAGAAGTCACTTTGGATTCGGCCCAGGCGATATGCAAAGAATGAGATTCTGTTTCTGGGAAATCCGTGACCCGGGGGAGCGCTGGATCCTATTTCACGGCACAGTCGAGACATCAGTCCATTTCGGCGGTTTGTCGCATGTGTTGTGTTGGGATGGCGGGCATGGTGCCTTGGATGAGATAATCGGGGTCCGGAAATCAGGCATGGAAGCATGGGGCAAACCAGGCGTAGCGGTTAGCCAGATGCAAAAACTTCCAATATCTCTTTACGGCGGGGAAGCTTTCGACAACAATACTTCTGTAATCGTGCCTCATGATTCATCAACCCTACCCGCCGTATGGTGCTACTGCTCCTCTCCGGAATACAACGAGGCTGTCAGGAGGATCGATCAGAAGCTGAATGTCACCAGCGCGACGCTCGTCAAGGTCCCCTTCGACTTGGATCTCTGGACCCAAGTCGCGAATGATCGGTATCCCCACGGCCTGCCGTCTCCCTATTCCGATGATCCGACCCAGTGGATAGTCCACGGGCACCCGTGCGGCTCAGTGATCTGGGACGATAGCGCCAAGCGCGTAGCGCACGGGCCGATACGAACGGACGCCACGGTACTCCAGGTGGCCGTGGCCCGCCTTCTCGGCTACCGCTGGCCCGCAGAGCTTTACCCGGACATGGAACTAGCGGACGAGCAGCGCGAATGGGCAGGGAGATGCAAGGACCTTACAGGATTGGTCGACAGGGACGGCATTGTCGTCATCCCGGCGGTTACAGGCGATGCCAATGCTGCTGACCGGCTTCTCGACATGCTGATCGCCTCATACGGGGACGGCTGGTCCAACGGGGTGCTGTCCCGACTTCTCGCCGCCTCGGATCATCCGAACGGAACCTTGGAGTCCTGGCTGAGGGACAAGTTCTTCGCGCAGCACTGCAAACTATTCAGGGCCAGGCCTTTCATATGGCATGTCTGGGACGGCCTCAGGGACGGATTTTCCGCGCTGGTGAACTATCACAAGCTGAATTACAACCTTCTGTATTCTCTGACTTTCAACTACCTCCGCGACTGGATCGCTCGGCAGAGATACGACCTGAAGAACGATGTCGAGGGTGCGGAAAGACGGATGGTTGCCGCCGAGAACCTTCGGCTCCGACTCAAGGCAATCATGAATGGCGAGGCGCCTCACGACATTTTCGTGCGCTGGAAGCCGCTTGAGGAACAGCCGACAGGATGGCACCCCGACATCAACGACGGGGTGCGACTCAACATCCGCCCCTTCATGACGGAACATGACAACGGCGACAGCGACAAGAAAGGCGTCTGCATCCTGAGACACAGGCCCAACGTCAAGTGGGGCAAGGATCGGGGCAACGACCCCGAGTCCGCCCCGTGGTACCGTCTGGACAAGGGAGACAGGATCAACGACCGCCACCTCAGGCTGGCGGAAAAGGAGAAGGCGCGGTCCTGACTGCCCCGCAAGAGACGACCCGCTGCCGGAGAGACTTCTCCAGCCCTCCCGAGATGCAACGTGCCACCGTGGACGCCGTCCATGCCGGAGGCGGCGGCAGAGAGGGAGCCGGATTCGGTTCCGGCAGGCTGAACAGATATTGCAGATCGGAGCGGCACCTGATCCCGTTCCGGAGACTCTGCCGCACGCGCCGCTCGCACTTTCCCGGAACTCGCGCACCGAGGATGCGGGGACATGGCAGGCCGCAAGGGAGATCCCGGACGGCGGCCGCCGCGGCCTCGCGAAGGCTATCAGGCGCATCCAGGTGCTCCCGTCCGTGAGGAAACTTGCCGCCCGGACCGCACGGCCCCACATGTTGTGCCTCCGGGATCCGGCAAGACCTCGTCGCCCGCTCCGCCGGCGGGTGCCGGGGAGGGAAATCCGCGAGACTGCCGCCCGGGGGCTTCAGGGACCCTGCCGTCACAGCTTTCGCCAGTTAACAGATACGTATCCGTTCACGGCTGAAGTCAAGGAGGACCGCCTCCTAACCGGGAACAGCCTCCTTCCGGGCCGAGAGAGGGCCTTCCTGGCGGAATATTGCACGCCATCCCTGCGGATTTCAGGGCTACTTCTCCGAGCCAGGGCAGGCATCCCTGCGGATTCATGGCACCTCTCTCCAAGCCCAGGGAGACTTCTTCCGTGAACGGACACAAAGGTACCGGACTGTCCCCCGGGCCCTCTCGGCCCCCTCCGACCCTGACACCCCCAGCCAGCCGCCGCTCTCTGTCCGCTCCGCGAAAGGCTCCGGAGCCGGCCAGTCCCGCTGGCCCTGGCGGCCCCCGCCGAAGCATCTCCCGGTCAGTTTTGCGCGATGCCCCGGACCGTCACGCGGGAACCCCGCGCTGCGCGGGGGCGTCCTGTCCCTGCCGGGGTCGACGGCGCATCACGACGCATGATGAAGCGCCATGAGAGGCGCCGTGTGTCTCATGCCGGCGCTCACGTACAGCGAAAGGGCGGGCAGGTTCCAGGAGGCGGTCTCGGCAGCGAGGGTCCTGGCCCCCCTCTCGTGGAGGAGAGAGGAGAGGCTGGAGAGAAGGAGCCTGCCCAGGCCCTGGCCCCTCCGGGCGGCGGAGACGTGGAGGATGGTGAGGTTGGCCCTCTTGCCGCTCACCGTGCCCACGGCCAGGCCCACCGGGTCGCCCGTGCGCTGGTCCGTTGCCACGAGCGACGGGCAGTCGCGGGAGGCCAGGTCCCTCTCCGCCACCATGCGCCAGAGCCTCCCCGAGAAGTCCTCCGGCAGGAAGGGGCCGTGGAGGTGGTGCCCGTCGTAGAAGAGATCCCCCAGCCCGTCGAGGACGGCGCCGGCGTCCTGCCCGTCGGTCGGCGCCACCTGGATCCCGACCGGCCTGGGCGGGGTCCCGGCCTCCTCCGGACCGGCTATGGGGCCCTCAAGGCAGGTGCTCACCTCCGCCACCAGGAAGCCGGCGTCAACGAATCCCCTCAGCACGGCCGGGTCGTGCGAGGTCTTGACCGACACGAACCTGACCTTGCGGGCCCTGGCTATCTCCAGGGCCTTCTCCGCCATGTACCCCGTCTTGCGCTGCCTGGCCTCCGGGTCCGGGTCCACGAGGAAGGGGCCCTGGAGCACGGCCGAGCCGTAGCCCAGGAGCCTTGTCTCCATGATCCTGGAACGGTAGAGGAGGAGCCCCCTCGCCGGATGGCTGTCGTCCGCCCAGACCACCTGGGCCTTGCCGTCCGCGACCAGCATCGAGGCCTCCCGCACCTGGCCGGGGTCCATCCTCGGCGTCCACAGGGAATACGGGGGCGGGAGCGCGCTCTGCTCCCGGGAGATGAGCGTCAGCGTGGCCGCTATGATCCTCGCGGCGGCCTCGTTTCCCGCCCTGCGGGCCTCACGGGGGGACTTCATGCCGGGACCTCCCCTGCTGGCCCCGCCGGCGCCGCCGGCGCCGTCCCCCCAGCGCCGTGGACGGCGGGTGCCTCCCCGGCGCCGGGGCCGGCGGCGGCCTCCCCCGCGCCGGGGCCGGCGGATGCCTCTCCCGCCCCGAGCGCCCGCTTGAAGAGATCGTACTTGGTGGTGTTGTGGAAGCAGTTCCGGCAGACGGGCGAGCCGTCATGGCCCAGGGCCCGGCCCACCATGTCCCTCTGGGCCTCCATGCGGGGATGGCGCCAGGCCTCGGCCAGGCCCATCTCCCCGAAGCGGCCCACCGTGTGGCATTCCCGGCCCTCGGAGTCCTGGCCGCAGAACTGTATGGAGCCGTCGTACTTGACCTCCAGGGCCAGGAAGACGTCCACGCACTTCCCCCTGGAAAGGCCGGAGGACTGGAGTGCCAGGTACGGCCTGGCCTCCTCGGTGCCGGACACGAAGTTCAGGCTGGTGAGATCCACCGCGACCTTGTCCACGTGCCCGAGCCACCTCTCCGCGAAGGCCCGGGGGTCGCGGCCCTCGAGCTCGGAGGCCAGGACCGACGTGAGGATGCTCAGGAAGGGGACGGTCCCGGACCCCCGCCTCCCCGAGGCCATGAGGATCCTCCGTTCCGCGTCCTCCCACCGCGCCCCCCTGCGGTTGAACTCGTACTGGGCCCCGTCCAGGCCCTGGAGCGAGAACTGCAGGTCGTCCACGCCGACGTCCCTGAAGAGGTCGAAGAGCCCCGGCGTGAGGGCCAGGCCGTTCGTGTAGATCTTGAGCCGGAGCCCCTCGCGCTTGGCCAGGGAGGCCAGCTCCCCTATCCTGGGATGCAGGAGGGGCTCCCCCCACCCCGTGAAACGCACCGCCGCTCCGGGATGGCCCGCCGCCTCCCGGAAAATCTCCCCCGCGAGGCCCAGGTCCATGTCGCCCGGGGGCCTCCCGGACAGCCTCCTCGAGCAGAAGATGCAGTCCAGCTGGCAGCGGCTGGTGGGCTCGAGGTTCACCCAGAAGGGGAACTCCGCGGGCGGGTCGAAGTCCCTGAGCCAGCCGCTGGAGGAGAATATGTAGTGAAACGGGTCGCTCTCGGGACCCCGGCGGTAGGCGAGCAACTTGGCACTGGCCCTTCCGGGCCGGCGCTCCTGGCCGGCCCACGGGTTGTCTCACGCCCCGGGGCCCCGCACGGGGCCGCTGTCTCCCCGCAGGCGGGGAGCGGGGCCCGTCACGGCTCCCTGACGTGAAGCTCAGGCTGTCCCGGACTGCCCGGGTCCGTGCATGATAGCATACGCGGGCCTTATGTGACGCCAAAAATCGGGATTTCCGGCCCATGTCCCGGACCACCGGCTGGGATCCTGACACGGCCCCGGACGGCGGCCGGGGCTGAGGAAACCGGGAAGACGACGGCGATCCCCCCGGTCCTCCGGAGGCGGCAGGCGGTGCCCGGCCCTGTCAGGACGCCACTGAACGGACGGGCGAGGGGGACGCCTGTGCGAGATGCCTGCCCGCGCACTCCCCAGTCGGAGTTACGCAGGCGAACTGCCAGTTCAGCCTGAATCGGGCGGGTGCCCGCGCCCGGAGGCAAGCCCGTGAGCGTCCGGGCGGGGAGGATGCCGGTGGACGTCTGCGGGCGACGACGAGCTGCCGCGCCTGGATGCAGGCCGGACGTCCCCGGGAAGCGGTCTGCCTCATTCCGGACGTCCCGTGCCCCGCTGCCGACACCCCGGCGCCACTGCGGACCCCGCCGTCCCTGACTCCCAGGCGCCCGGCAGCCAGGTGCCCGGCTCAGGACGCCCCGGCTCCCGGCGCCGCCGTCCCGGACAACCCGGAAAACCGCTTCTCGGCGCAGGACACCCAGGCTGCCGACGGCACACGCCGGTCAAAATCTCGAGTAAGCCCTGACATTCCGGGGCGCGGACAAGAATCTCGCCGGCCTGCCGCTCGAGATTCTTCCTGCGGGCGCGTTCCCGGACGGCCGTTCCGGCCTCAGGACGGGCCATTCCGACGGGCTCCGCGTCCGGCCGGGGCGAAAAGGCATAACGGCGCGCTCTCTTCACCGAATTTCCTGAAGCGCAATGGCGGAATCACCGGGAACCCGAACACGCACAAGCGGACCAAGCAGGCGGCAACTATTATGGTTTCCAGCCCTGAGAACAGACGCAGGCGATTCCGGAACGCCGTTCAGTCAGGCTGGATGCCCACGGCCCCCTGCGACCAGGGCACGGGCGCCTGCCGGGCGCCTTCCCGGAGCAACTCCCCCGCCCCGGGGCCCGGGCCGCTCCCGAGCCGAAAAGCTTCTCCGCCGGCATCCGCTCCGCCGAGCGGCAGTCTTCCGCCGCCTGTCCCGAGCCGGCGTCCCGCGACATGTCCAGAGCCCGCGTTCTCCGACCGAGCCTGCGTTCTCCGGCAGGCTTACGCTACCTGTCCCGAGCCGGCGTCCACCGACATGTCCAGAGCCTGCGTTCTCCGGCAGGCTTCCGCTGTCTGTCCCGGGCAGGCGTGCTCCGGCAGGCTTCAGCTGTCTGTCCTGAGCCGGCGTCCTGCGACATGTCCAGAGCCTGCGTTCTCCGGCAGGATTCCGCTGCCTGTCCCGAGCCGGCGTCCTCCGGCAGGCTTCCGCTGCCTGTCCCGAGCCGGCGTCCTCCGGCAGGCTTCCGCTGCCTGTCCCGAGCCGGCGTCCTGAGGCAGGCTTCCGCTGCCTGTCCCGAGCCGGCGTCCTGAGGCAGGCCCGCAACATGTGCCGCCAGTCTCGTCCGGATCCCCCCCCCCCCCCCCCCCCCGCAAAACGGGCCGGCCCCCCCCCAAAAAGGACCCGCCGGTACCCCCTGGGACCCAACCCGAACATTGGAACGCC
>JAISFP010000423.1 GCA_031263525.1 Deltaproteobacteria bacterium
GAGTGACGGCCCGGCTGCCGGTCCCGGCTCCGGAAGCATCGTCACGACCGGACTCGGAACTGCACTTGCGGTTATTTTAGCTGGTTTCTGCAGGGCGAGCAAGGGCTTGGCCCTGGGCATGGGCAGGCAGAATCGTGCTTTCGCTGGCAATGGTCATGCCCCTGAAAGGACCCGGACCGGAGGGGGTGAGCCCGCCTGGACTGTGACGTGACCCGGGAGCCGGCGGGCCATGACGGGGCCTGAAGCGACAGCGGTCCTGGCCCCGAAAGGTCCCGGACCGGAAGGGGTGCCTTGGCCGCCCGGGCGGGGAGACGGCACGGGTGCTGGGGGCAAGGACGTGGCAAGCCTGAAGGAGGCATGCCTTGGCCCCCGCCCATGCGTCGGTACCTGTCGGCTTCGGCTTAGGCATCGCCCTGCACCTTCATGCGGCACGCCGGCACCCCGGTCCATGAAAGCCGCGTCATGCTGTGTAGCTACATATCGCGGTGTCACCGGTGCCGGGGCCCCGGAAACGCTTTCATGATTAGCCCCGGACACGCCGCCTCCCATGCCGGAGCCCTGACCCGGCCGCCCTGGCCATGCTCCAGTTCTTTCCGAGGCGACCTGGAGCCCGCCCCTTCCGGGCAAAAATCACGCCATGTCTTAGGACAAAAAAACTCTATATCAACAAGTTATTTAAAATTAGATTCAAAATGCTTCACTTCTGCCTCGTTCCCTGGGCAGAATGTCCGGGCGGGCCTGCAGCCTCGGCCCCGAGACTCCGGGGATCACGCCGTATTTCGAACATAAAAAACACTCTATATCAACAAGTTATTTAAAATTTGGTCAAAAAGGCTTCGCTTCGATCTCGCTTCCCGTGCAGGATGTTCGGGTGGGCCTGCAGCCTCGCCCCGAGACCCCAGGAATCACGCCGTATTCCGGGTGAAAAAATACAATATATCAATAAGTTATTTAAAATCGGATCAAAAAAGCCTCACATAAACCTCATTTTTTGGATAAAATGGCGGATGCGCCTGCCGCCTCGTCCTGAGACCCGGACCTGCTGCCCCTCTATCCGGGCCCGCCAGATGCCCAGCGTGCCTCCCCGGTCTCTGCCGCACCGGCCCCTCCGCCCCGCAGCCCGCCCCTGCCTGAAGCTGCCTCCCAACCGCCAGGCTCCCGCCCCGCCCGTCCCCTCCCGGCACCAGGCTCCTGCCCGATGCCTCCTCCCGGCAACCGACGCCCGTCCCCCTCCTGTCCCCGCCCGGCTCCGGAGACATGCCCGATGCCGCCTCCAGGACGCCAGGCTCCAGGCCAGTCCGTCCCCGCCCGGCTCCCGGTTTCCGGACTCCGTCCTGGCGGCCTTGTCCGCCGCCGGCACCGTCCGACCTGCCAGCGTCCCCATGTCCCCGCCCCCGGCGGGGCGACCTTTTTCTCCCCCGCGCCCCGTCCGCAGCCGGGGGGCACAGCCAGGATCTTCCGGCGGCCCGAGGCCGCCCGGAACCTGCACCCAACCAAAGGTTCTGACCTCTATGAACATACCGAGACCCGTGCTCACCCCCGAAAACTTCGCCCAGCTCTCCAGATCCTGGAGGCGGGACCACCACCGCGGCTACCTCGTCATGTACTCCTCCGTGTGGGGGGCGTTCTCCACCACGCCGGAACTGTGGGGCATCCCGCCCGACGACCACATGGCCCACCGCGGGGACGGGGTCTTCGAGTCCCTGAAATGCGTGGGGGGCAGGGCGTACTGCCTGGACGAGCACCTGGAGAGGCTCAGGGCCTCCGCGGACGCCCTGGGCATCGGGCTCCCCCCGGACTTCGCCGACACCGTCCCGCTCATGAAGGCCGCCTGGCAGCTGGGGGGCGCGGACGACTTCACCTGCAGGATCTGCGTCTCCAGGGGGCCGGGGAGCTTCACCGTGAATCCCTACGACTCCTCCGGCCCGGAATACTACATGGTGACGCTCAGGCTGAACCGCCCCTCCCCGGAGGTTTACGAGCGCGGGGTCACCGTGTGCTCCGCCCCCTTCCCCGCCAAGTCGGAGTTCGCGGGCATCAAGAGCTGCGACTACCTCCACAACGTGCTGGTGAAGAAGTTCGCCAAGGACTCGGACGCCGACTACGCCGTGAGCTTCGACGCGGGGGGCTTCCTCACAGAGGGGCCCACGGAGAACATCGTCATCGTCACCAGGGACGGCGAGCTCCTGGCCCCCAGCTGGGAGAGGATCCTGAAGGGCGTGACCCTCACCCGCGTGCTGGAGAGGGCTCAGAACCTCGTGCGGGACGGTGCCCTCAGGTTCGCCGGCAACCGGGACGTCACCAGGGACGCCCTCTGGGACGTCATGGGGGAGGCCTTCCTCACCACCACGTCCTTCGACGTGCTCCCCGTGACCCGGTGGGACGGGAAGCCCGTGGGAGACGGAAAGCCCGGCCCAGTGGCCCGGGAGCTCCTGCGCCTGATCTCCGGGGAATACGCCCAGGACGGCCCCCACACGACCTGGCTCAAGGGCTGACCGGCACCGTGATCGGAAACGGCCCCCCCGGGCACCCCTCGGACAGGGCGTGCGCCGGCGAAGAGGCGCCCTGGCGGGCTCGGCACGAAGCCCTCCCCACGGACGCCGCAGGCGCGTCCCCCGTGCGGGCGCCGGACGCCTCCATCCCCGCTGACAGGGCGTGCGCAGGCGACGGGTCCCCCGTGCGGGCGCCGGACGCCGCCATCCCATCTGACGCCGGAGGGACGCCGCCCGTCCCTGACTTGCCGGCTGCCGACGGTCCCCGGCAGGACGCGGGAGGGACCCCGGAGCCCGGCGGCGGACGCCTGCCGGGGACGTCGCGCACGAGGAAGCTCCTGGGGATCGCCGTGGGGATCCTCTTCGCGGCCTTCCTGGCGGTCTACGTGAGGGATCACCTGGAGGACTTCAGGTCCGTGCTCGACCGGCCCGTGCCGCCCCTGGCCCCGGCCCTGCTGGCGCTGTGCGTTCTCCTCACCTACTCGGTGAACGCCGCCGCGGTGAGGCTCGCGCTCCTGGCCCACTCCGTCGCCGTCCCCGGGACGGAGAACCTGGCGCTCACCCTCGCCACGTCCGCCGCGAACACCTTCCTGCCCTTCAAGGGCGCGGCGGCGCTGAGGGCCTACTACCTCTTCTCCCGCCACGGGCTCCAGGTGACCGACTTCCTGTCCATGAGCTTCCTGGTAGGCATAGCCGCGCTGGCCGCCGCGAGCCTCGCGGGCCTCGCGGGGCTCCTCGCCGTGAGGGGCCTGGAGCCGGGCCCGGCGCTGGCCCTGGAGGGCTACTTCGCCGGGACGTTCCTCCTGGCCGTGGCGCTGGTCTTTTCCGGAAGCCTGCCCGCGCGGCTTCCCGGGAAGCTCGGGGCGCTCTGCCGGAGCTGGGTCCGCTACCGGGAGCGGCCTGGAATCCTCATGCGCGTGGCCGCGTGGGACGCCGCCTTCTTCCTCTTCCTGTGCCTGTCCAACCGGCTTTCGCTCCAGGCGTTCGGGGTGGAGCTCTCCCCGGCCGAGTCCCTTTTCTGGTCCGCCGGGCAGATGCACACCCTCATCATAAACCTCACCCCGGCCGGGCTGGGGGTGATGGAGGCGTGGAGCGTCTTCGCCGGCCAGCTGGCGGGCTTCACGCCCGCCGAGGCTCTCCTGGCCCAGGGCCTCTTCCGCCTGGAGACCTTCCTGGTCCTGGGGGCAACCGGGATCTGGGGCTGGCTCTACCTGGCACGCCTGGGCAGGCGCGTCCACCCCTCCGGCGGATGAAGCGGCGCCGCCCCGGGCCCTGCCGCAACCTGACCGAAGGTGAGAATCCTGCCGCCCCGGCGGCGTCAGGACGCCGGGCACGAGGCCGGACGCTGGGGCAGGTGGCGAGGCGGGACTCAGAGAAAACCGGCGGGACAGAGACGAAAGACGGAGAGACGAGCGGGAAGCAGGCGGGACAGCCTTGAAAAACGGAGGGACGAGGAGGTTGTATACTGTACGCCTCCGGAAAAAGGATGGACCAGGTGAAAGCAGGCGGTACAGCTCTGTAATACGGAATGACGATGGGGAAGCGGACAGGATAGGGGCGCAGGATGGAGAGACGAGGGGGAAGCCGGCTGGACAGAGACGAAAGACGGAGAGATGACGGGGTAGCCGGAAGGACATAGGCGAAAGACGGAGTGACGAGAGGGAATCCGGAGGGACATGGGTGAAAGACGGAGGGACGAGGGAGAATCCGGAGGGACATGGGCGAAAGACGGAGGGACGAGGGGGAATGCTGAAGGACATGGGCGAAAGCCTGAGGAACGAGGGGGAAGCCGGAAGGACATGGGCGAAAGCCGGAGGGACGAGGGGGAAGCCGGAAGGACATGAGCGAAAGCCGGAGGGACGAGGGGGAAGCCGGAAGGACATAGGCGAATGCCGGGGGAGCCGGCGGAACTTCGGCGGAAGGCTTGGACGGACGGACTGGGGCCGTCAGCTGCCCGCTGGGGACGCGGGGCGAGGACGACGCCCTGCTCCCTGCCGTCCCGGCATTCAGGCTCCGCATCCTCATCCCCGCAGGACGCTGGAGCCCGAGAAGGGCCCCGCCAAATGGCGCCGGGGGCCCCGCTTCCGGGGACCTTGCTTGAATTTTCTCGCGAGTTCGTGATATACAGTCGTTTCATTGAGCGTCCCCCCCGCACCTCCTTCCGTCAGGGTACCCCCGCTGGCCCCGTGCCGGCACCCCTGGGCCGGACCCCCTCCTTCCGTCCCTGGCTCCCCGGGCCTCCGCCCCATGCCCGCCCGGCGGCATTCCCGGATTCACGCGTTTTCCCTGCCTCCAGGGCATGTCCGGCTTCCCGGCATCGCCCGTCCTCCCCGTCTCCCGGACGTCCCCGACCGGCGCCGGGCGCGGCCCCTTCCTCCCCGCATCTTCTCCCGACACCCGGCGCCCCCGGCACCTTCCGCCGGCGGGGCCGCCCCAGCCCCGCCGCCGCCGCAGGACACACCCGGCACCATGACCCCCAAGCATGACTACCTAGCCATAGTCGAATACCAGGCCGGCAACCAGACGAGCGTCCACAGGGCGCTCAGGCACCTGGGCGTGGAGGCCGTGGTCACGGCCGACCTGCTGACCCTGGCCAAGGCCGCCGGCATAGTCTTCCCCGGAGTCGGGGCGGCCGGCCACGCCATGGGCGTGCTGAGGGACACGGGCATAGACAACATCATAAGGGTGCTGGTGGGCCAGGGCAGGCCGTTCCTGGGGATATGCCTGGGCTGCCAGATAATGCTCTCGCACTCCGACGAGAACGACACCGACACCCTCGCCGTCTTCCCCGGCGACAACCGCCGCTTCGACCACAGCCTCCCGGACGAGGACGGGAAGCCCGTCAGGGTCCCCCACATGGGCTGGAACACGGTGGAGAGGAGGGGCAGCTCCTCGCTCTTCGAGGGCGTGGGCGAGGACGAGCAGTTCTACTTCGTTCACTCCTACTATCCCGTGCCCCCCCCGGAGCTCGTGATAGGCACCACCTTCCACGGCCTCGAGTTCGCCTCGGCCTTCGGGAAGGAGGGCACCTGGGCCCTCCAGTTCCATCCCGAGAAGAGCGGCCCTCCGGGGCTGAGGCTCCTGAAGAACTTCTACGAGTACTCCCTGAGCCTTCCCCGCCAGTTCTGAGCCCTCCCGCAGGACCGGGCGGGAAGCGTCCGCCTCCCTGAGCCGCCGCATCCTGGGGAAGAGTCCGCCTCCCTGATGTGCAGCCAGGGGAAGCGGCAGCCTCCCGGAGACGCCGCAGGCGGCCCCGCCGAGCCTGCGGCCCCCCCCGCCGCGGCGGGAGCCCTCCCGGACCGGAAGTCCCGGAAGGTCCCTGAGCCCGCGGGGACCGGGACGGCCCGGAAGCCCGGGCGCGGGACGCCCCGGAAGGCCGGGACGGCCCGGACGCCCGGACGCGGGACGCCCCGGAAGCCCGGAACGGCCCGGAGACGGCCTGAAGCACGGGCCCGTGACGACCCGGAAGGCGGTACGGCGGCGAAAGGCCCTAGACCCCGACAGCCCGAGAACCCGAAACCCTGAAGACCGCCGGGACCCGGAAGGTCCGGGAACGACCCGGAGGCCGGGTGCCCGGGACGGCCCGGGCCGCCGGCGGCGGCCGGAAAGCCGACATGCTCAGCAAGAGAATCATCGTCTGCCTGGACGTCCGGGACGGCCAGCTCACCAAGGGCGTGAAGTTCCGGGGCAACGTCGACATAGGCGACCCCGTGGACGCGGCGCGGCGCTACTACCGCGAGGGCGCTGACGAGATAGTCTTCTACGACATCACGGCCTCCGCGGAGTCCAGGGGCATCATGCTGAAGGTGGTGGAGAGGGTGGCGGAGGCCATCTTCATACCCTTCAGCGTGGGGGGCGGGATCTCCTCGGTGGCGAGGATGAGGGACGTGCTCCTGGCCGGCGCCGAGAAGATCTCGGTGAACTCCGCCGCCGTCCGCTACCCCGGTCTCATCTCGGACGGGGCCGAGTCCTTCGGCTCCCAGGCCGTGGTCCTGGGCCTGGACGCCAAGAAGATCCCCCCCACGCCGCAGTGCCCCTCCGGCTACGAGGTCGTGATAGACGGGGGCAGGACCCCCACGGGCCTGGACGCCCTGGCCTGGGCCGTGAAGGCCGAGCGGCTGGGGGCCGGGGAGATCTGCCTGAACTCCATCGACGCGGACGGGACCCTGGACGGCTACGAGCTGGACCTGACCTCGCTCGTCTCCGGGGCCGTCGAGATCCCGGTGATAGCCTCCGGCGGCGCGGGCGCCCCGGAGCACCTCCACGACGCCCTGGCCCGGGGAGGGGCCTCGGCCGCGCTGGTGGCGAGCATAGTCCACTACGGGACCCACCCCATCCCCGCCATAAAGGAGTACCTGCGCTCCAGGGGCATGGCCGTGAGGTTGCCCGCCTTCCTGGACCGCCCGGAAATCATGGACGAGCTGGAGGTCGGGACGTCCCGCCCCCCGTCGGCCCCCGAGCCCGGGGGAGGGGCCCCCGCCCCTGCGGAGGGGAAGGGGCCCCCGGCGCCGGCGGAGGGGGACGGGCCCCCCGCCCCGGACGTCCCCGGAGGCGGAGCTGCCGGGGACGGCGCGGGAACGGGAGGCGACTCCAGGTGACCCCGGGGCCCCTCCTCATACTCCAGGCGGGCCACGTACCCCGCCGCTTCGGCCTCAACGACTCCTTCGCGGGCATGTTCGTGAGGCACGCCGGTCTCCGGGACGGGACCTGGGCCGTGATGGACTCCAGCCGGAACCTGCACTACCCGTCCGACCCCAGGGACCACTGCGGATACATAGTGACGGGGTCGCTCTCGATGGTCACGGCCAGGCCCGTCTGGAGCCTGAAGCTCACCGACTTCGTCCTGAGGGTCGCCGAGAGGCGCGTTCCCCTCCTTGGCGTCTGCTACGGCCACCAGATCGTGGCGAGGGCCCTGGGCGGCAGGGTGGACTGGAACCCGCGGGGCATGGAGATGGGCACCCACGAGGTGACCCTGGGCCCCGGATCGGAGTCCCACCCCCTCCTGTACGGCCTCCCGGACACCTTCCCGGCCAACCTCAGCCACGCCCAGTCCGTCCTGGACCCGCCCGCCGGGGCCGAGGTCCTCGCCAGCTCCGCGAACGACCCCTGCCAGATCATGAGCTGGGGCGACAGGGTCCTGACCCTCCAGTTCCACCCGGAGTTCGACCGCTGGACCATGAACGCCTTCGCCCGCACCTGCTACACCTTGAGGAAGGACGGCACCCCCGAGCTCAAGCCCAGGAGGACGCCCGATGGGGTGCCCGCCGACGTGCATCTCGGCTTCCCCGTGCGCAGGACCCCCGTGCCGGTGCTCATACTCAAGCGCTTCGCCGAGAGCGCCCTCCGGAGGGTGGACAGCCCCCTGGCCCCCGCCAGCTTCGCCGGCCGCTGAGCGCCGCGGCGGGCCGGGAAGGCCCCCGCAGTGACCGCAGGCTTGCGCTGCGGACACCCGGCTCCGGAAGGGCCCGCAAGGCCGCTCGCCCTGTAAGGGCATGCCGGCCTGCAGGCGCCCGCGCCCGAACCGGCAAATAATTACTTATGCAACCCTGGACGTCATTGCCTTCGGAACGCCGCCCGGCAAACGTTCAGGCCGCCCTGCCGACTCCCTGAACATGGACAGGCCATCGGCTCCCTGTGCGTGAGCCAGACGACGTGACTGGCAATCATGCGTATCGTTTGATGCATCGATATCGATCTGCCGACCAATCGCTCTTCGATGATGCGGCATAACATGCAATCCCCAATATCGCCGCACAACAAGATGCCCTGCGGCCGACGTCCGGCGCGTAGGCCCTGGCCGGGGATCCGAAGGACCCCGGAGACAGCCTGACAGGATGACGATCCAGTCAAATCCCGTACCGGAACCGACTTCAGGAGACGGCCGGGCCGGCGGGAATTCACGGAAATGGCGCGGTCCGGGACGCACGGGCCGGGGCCGGAATCCCCGCTCCCCGCGCCGCCCGCCGGGCAGGGCCGGGACGAAAGCGCGGAAATGCCGGGACGGGGGACGACATCCTTCGCCCGGACCTCCGGACAGGCCGCGGGGCCGGAGGCTCCGGACTGCCCGGCCCGGGCCCGTCTCTTGCCCGGGCCTTCCGGATCCCCGGGCTTCCGCGCCTTCCCGGCCCGGATCCCCGGCTTCCCGGATCCACGGCTTCCCGGAGCGCCGCCTCCCGGTTCGGCGCCGCGCTCAGGACAAAGTCCTCTAGATCTGTTTCCCCGGAAGCGCTCGCGTGACGCCCGTGAGCGTTCCCGCCCTCCCCGGCATCCGGCCCCCCCTTCCGGGTCGCTGACGCCCCGAATCCGGAGTTTCCGGCCCTATTTCGCAATTTTTTGCATTTGTGCAAATATGACTGCACAGTCTTGACCAATTTTTTCCAAATCAGCAATTTTTTCGCCCTTTTCCGTGCTTTTCCGCTAATCCGACCGCGGCCCCTTCCGGGCCGCCGGGCGGCGGAAGGACGCGGGACGGCCAGTCCGCCACCCGTCCCGCCGCGCCGGTCTCCCTCCCCCCCCCGGCACAGGGGCGTCCCGCGAAGGCCGCCCGGGCGGGACGAGGCCCCCGGGGCGGGGGGCCGTTGATTTTCCCCGATTTTTTTTCCGCCGCGAACGAACAAGCAGTATTTCCGCACGTTTCAAGGGCCCGGGCCGTCCAGGGGCCCCCGGGGGCCGCAAAGCCCCCCGGGACGGGCCTTCGCGCGAAAAGCCGCAAGCCGCGCGGCTTCCGGGCACCCGGGCCCCCCGCGCGGCCCGGCGGCGGCCCGGGGGCCGGGACGGGGCGGGGCCACTTTCCTCTTGCATTTCTTTCGCCCCGGTGTGATAATCCACCCTGTCCCCGCGCCGCGCCCTCCCCGGGCCCGGCGGGGTCCGTTCCTCTGTCTTCCGGTGCCCGGAGCGGCCCGGCCTCCGTCCCAAGCGGGGCGGAGCAACAGGAACCCCGGCACGGGCGCCCCGGCTTCTTCCGGCCCCCCCGCATCTTCCCGTTTTTTGCCAAGGTTTCCCCCTTTGAGACATCTTCCATTCCAGAACCAACCCTTTCCCTGAAACTAAATACAGAAGCCCCTCATCCGGCCCGTGCCACGGTTCTTTCGAACTGGCGGACGGGAGTGGGGGGAGTCTTATTCTTGTTTCGGGCGCCTTACCGGTCCGGTCACGGATCCGCACTTCCTTCCTTCTACCCAGGCCCCAGCCAGGGGCCCGGGCGCTTCACGGAGACGTTCAAATGAAAACGATTTATGTTGGCAACCTGCCGTTCAGCTCCACCCAGGCCGAGATCAGCGATCTCTTCGGCCGCTACGGGACGGTCCACTCCGTCAACGTCATCAACGACAAGGAGACCGGCCGCCCCCGCGGCTTCGCCTTCGTCGAGATGGACCCCGAGGAGGCCGTCAAGGCCATCGACGCGCTGAACGGCACCGAGCTCGGCGGCCGCAGCCTGCGCGTCAACGAGGCCCGCAGCCGCGAGGACCGCGGCGGCAGCAGGGGCGGCTACAGGCGGGACTAGCGGTCCCGGGCCCTTCCGGGCCCGTACCGCGGGCCTTCCACGGCGCCTTCCGGGGCCTCTCCGGCTCCGGGGCGCCAACCAGTCCTCCCGGCCAGAAGCCTTCGGAGCCCGGGATCATGTCCCGGCATAGCGACCCAAGCCTCACAGCCGGTCCCTTGAAGCCTTTTCCAGCGAGGGGAGTTCCGCCGCACCTTTAAATTCCCGCCCTTCAGACATCTCCAGCGTCATCCGCATTTCCAGGCTTTGATGGAACCAGAGGGAACCCCCCTTGAAGCGGGCTTCCCGCCGCCCCCTGCGGGACGACGGAAAGCGCCACCAGGCCCCCCCCGGCGCAGCCTCTCCCGCCCTGCTCCCGGCCCCGCTCGGGGCCTCCGGCGGCACGGGTCATGCCCGCCGGGGTCAGGTCCCTGACTCCCGCCAGAACCCCTCCCGACGAGAGGGGCCCCAGGGGGCCCCGAAGCCTTCCCTCTCTCTACCCGGACAACACGACTGCCGCCAGGCGCCTGAAGGGATTTCACCCATCCCCAGGGCGCATTTTTTTTTGAATGCGCCCCCTTCCCCCCCGCGCGAGCGGGGGGCTCAGGCCATCCGCCGCGTCCCGAACGGGCTCCGGGGCGGCAGGCGGACGCGGCCCCGCGCTCCCGCCCCCGCCGCCCCGGGCACCCCCCGGACGCACCGCCGGCCGGCCCGCGACCGCCGGCTCCCCATGTCCACAGCAACACGCATCTGTCCACCGCCTCCCCTCCCGGAGGCCGGAGGGCTCGCCGCCCGAAGGCCTGCGGGAGTCCTGATTCCGCCGGACGCGCCAGGCGACCCGGCGGGGAAAGACCGCACAGCTTTGAAAACGCTATTCATCGGAAACCTTCCATTCGCCTCCACGCAGGCCGAGATAGCCGATCTGTTCGGCCAGTGTGGCACCGTCCATTCCGTCAACCTCATCTTCCACAAGGAGACCGGGCGCCCCCGCGGCTTCGGCTTCGTAGAGATGGACGACCAGGCGGCCGACGCCGCCCTCTCCCTGAACGGCACCGAGTTCGGAGGCCGTAACCTGAAGGTCGAGGCCCGACACCGCGACTCCAGGGACTAGTTAGTCACCAGGGGGCACCGGCATCGTCGGCCCGGCGTCCCCCCGATCCCTAACCTCCTTCCGGCCCCCTGCTCCCCCAGGGGGCCGTTTTTTTTGCCCGGGACCCGTCCGGGACCCGTCCGGCCCCCCGTTCCGGGGCATGTCCCGTCCCCGTAAGTCTCCCGTTCCGGGGCACGTCCCGTCCCCGTCTGTCTCCCGTTCCGGGGCACGTCCCGTCCCGGTCAGGCCTGGCCGTCCTCCGGCGATCCCCCCGCGCGCCGCTTCCGCTGAGACGCCGGCAATGCGCCGCCTCGAAAGGATCGGCGCCCCCTCCCGCGAAATCCTGTCCAAATCTTGACTGAAGGCACCTGTTGTGGGAAGATCCCGCAAGAGTCCCAGTCCTGAGCCCGTTACCGACCGGGCGGCCCGCAGGCCGCCCGCACGTTTCCCCTGCCCCGCTTCCGGCACGGCCAGGACCGCGGCCCTTCCTTACGTTGCAGTGCCATGGCCCGGCCCCGGCCCGCAAGCCGCCCCCCCCTTCCGCACATGCCCTTCACGCTCTTCCGATCTTTTCCGTTTTTTCCAGTTCCTTTGTGTCTTCTTCCCCAAATGGTTTCCGTTCTTTTCCGGTATGACCAGATTTATCATGTTATTGTACGTTTTTTTCCTCTCATTCCTGTTTTTTTCCGTTCTTCCGTTCATTCCCCTTTTTCCGCTCCCGGTTTCTGCCGACAATCCGGGCTCCATACGGATCTTCCCGAATCCTGACGTTACTTCCCGAATCCTGACGCTACTTCCCGAATCCCTGCGGATCTTCACTGATCCCCTCTAATCATCCACTGACCTCACGAGCTTCCAAGGTGATTCCCATGAACCCCCTCCCCAAGTACGAGATCCTCTACGGCAGTGCCTTCCCCATGCTCCTGTACCGCCTTGACCAGGGCGAGACCTTCAAGGCCGAGAGCGGCGCCATGGTGGCCATGGACGCCCACCTGGAACTCACTGCCAAGATGGAGGGGGGGGTCATGCAGGGCCTGGCCAGGAAGTTCCTGTCCAAGGAGAAGGCCTTCTTCCAGCACGTGACCGCCTCCAAGGGCCCCGGCGAGGCCTACTTCTCACCCACCTTCCCCGGGAGCATCCTCCCCGTGGAGATGAACGGATCCCTGAGGCTCCGCATCCAGAAGGACGGCTTCCTGGCCAGCACATCCAACGTGACCGTCGAGACCATCTCCCAGGGGCTGGCCAAGGGCCTCTTCTCGAAGGAGGGGTTCTTCATCCTCCGGGCCGTAGGCACGGGCATCCTCTTCCTGAGCTCCTACGGGGCCATCCACACCCTCCAGATCCCCGCCGGCAAGGTCGTCAACGTGGACAACGGCCACCTTGTCGCCTGGAGCGACGACATCCCCTACGAGATCCGCAAGGCCTCCAAGTCCTTTGTCTCGTCCATCACCTCCGGCGAGATGCTGGTGTGCTCCTTCACCGGGCCGGGCACGGTCTACATCCAGACCCGCAACCCCGGAAACCTGAGGCTCGCCCCGGTCTGAGGCCAGTGCGGGCCCCCGGAGCCCGCAAGATCCGCGATTTGCCAGACGGCGGCCGGAGGCCGCCGTCCCGCCGGGATCCCCGGGGCATCCGTCTCCTGTCCAGCTTCCGGGCCGGGCACCCCCTGCGGTGCCCGACCCTTCTGCCGGGCCCTGCCGCACCCCCCCCTTGCCCGCCCCGTCCGCATTCCGGGCCTGCCGCCGCGCCCCCTGCCCGCCCCGTCCGCATTCCGGGCCGTCCCGTCGCGCGCCCCCGCCCGATCCGTCCGGCTTCCGGGCCTGCCGTGCCCGAGTCCCCTTCCCTGCACTGCCCTGCCGGGCCACCCGGCGTCACGTCCCCCCCCGGCGCCCCCCCGGTGCCTCCGGAAGCCGTGCCCTGCCTCGCCAGAGCTTGCGGTCCCGTCCCCTTGCCTCCCTTCAAAAAGTGGTTTATCATTGCCATTGCGCCTGTCGCGGGTACCCTGCGCGTCCCTGCGGCCGGCCCCATGCCCGCGCCTCACCCCGAAAACCCGACCCCCGGCGCGGGGCCTTCTGCGGCAAGGCCCACGACGCCCGGGCCGCCGGCCCAACCCTGAAAGAGGCGGTATATGTCAGAAGCGACTCAGAAAATCGAGACCGCTCCGGTACAGACCGAGAACGACGGGAAGTACCTGACCTTCCAGCTGGCCGGCGAGGGCTACGGCATCGGCATCCTGAAGGTCCGCGAGATAATAGGCATGCTGCCGGTCACCCCGGTCCCGCAGACCCCGCTGTTCCTGAAGGGCGTGATAAACCTCCGCGGCCAGGTCATCCCCGTCGTGGACCTGCGCCTGAAATTCGGGCTCCCCGAGGAGGAGTACACCGAGCGCACCAGCATCATCGTGGTGGAGGTCAAGGGCATGACCGCGAACATCCCCATCGGCATCGTGGTGGACACTGTCTCGGAGGTCATCAACATCCAGGCCCACGAGATTGAGCCAGCCCCCGCCTTCGGGTCCACCATCGACATGAACTTCATCCTGGGCATGGCCAAGACCGGCGACGGGGTGAAGATCCTCCTGAACATCGACCTGGTGCTCTCCGCCGAGGAGCTGGGGGCCATGTAGCCGGCTTCTCTCTGACCCTTCCCGCCACGAAGCCGGGGCCAGACCCGCAGTGCCTTTTCCCGGCCGCCAGGCCGGGGCCAGACCCGCAGGACATTTTCCAGCCCCGAAGCCGTGGCCCGATCCAAGGGCCCCTTCCCGCCCCCGCTGCCGGGACCCGACCCGCAAGCTCTTTCCCGGCCGCCAGGCCGGGGCCGGACCCGCAGGACATTTTCCGGCTCCGAAGCCGGGGCCCGATCCAAGGGCCCCTTCCCGCCCCCGTAGCCGGGGCCCGACCCGCAAGCTCTTTCCCGGCCGCCAGGCCGGGGCCGGACCCGCAGGACATTTTCCGGCCACGAAGCCGGGGCCCGGACCCCGGGAACTTTCCCCTGCCCCGAGGCCGGGACCCGAACCCCCGGACCTTTCACGGACGCTGAGGCCGGGCCCGTTGCCCCGGCCTCCCGCGAAAGGCCGCCCGCCAGGGCGTCGGCCCCGCGAGGCCCCGCACGGGCACGGCCGACCGGTTCCCGGCCTTCCGGATAGCCCGGAAGCCAGCCCGGATCGGCTAAGTCCAGGACGCCCCGGACCCCAGGACCTCCCCCCGCACCGGCGGCCGGGCGCCCCCGGCCCTTCCGAACTCTCCGCCCGCGCAACCCCTAGCGCGCCCAAGCCCTTCACCAAGCCGCTGAGGCCGCGCCCCGGGCGCCGCCCCGCAGACCAATGGCCCGGCCCCTGCCGGGAGGCGCCCCGCGCCACCCGGGCCGGACGGAGTTTTCCGCACATGACATCCTTCCGACAGACTGCTCAGCCAGGAACGTTCAAGAAGATATCCGCCCACGTGGCGATAGTCGCCGCCTTCGCGCTGGCGCTCGCCTCCTGCGCCCCCCGTTACGAGTACAGGGCCATCCCGGTCCGCCCGATCTCCGGGTACCCGGGCCAGGCCCAGGTGGGAGGCGCCCTGATCGGGGCCGTGGCCTTCTACTCGGCGGAGGAGCTCACCCAGCTGTTCGGCTTCGACCTGAAGAAGGCCGGCGTCGTCCCGGTCCAGGTGATGGTCCACAACACGTCCTCCTCGCCCATCACCTTCCTCGACGGCGCCAGGATCACCGCCGTGGACGGGAAGATATGGGAGGTGCTCCCGTCCGACGTGGTGTACAGGAACATCAACGACTACACGGCCGGCAGCCTTGACGGCGAGAAGGGCGTCCGCCGGACCCTCATGTGGGGCCTGGCCGGCGCCATGCTGGGCGCGGCAGTGGGCGTGGCCTCCGGCACCAACGTGGGCGAGGCGGCAGGCACGGGCGCGGTCATAGGCGGCGCCGCGGGGGCCGCGAGCTCCGTCGTGGGCGCGGGCACCACCACCGACACCTCGCAGGACGTCATAAGGGACTTCTCCTCCAGATCCCTCGAGCACCGCACCATAGCCCCCGGCGAGGAGGCGTCGGGCTTCCTGTACTTCCCCGCCCAGTCGGCCCAGCCCAGCGGCCTCTCCATGAACTTCGACGTGGGCGGCACCCGCCAGAACGTCACCATGAACCTCTAGCCGTTGGCTGACGCCCGGACTCCCGGCCCCCCGCCTCCCGGCCCGGCACCCCCGGAAGCCGATGTCACCGGGGCCGGGGAAGGCAGTGGCCCCCGGCCCTTCAGCGGCACTGCGCCCGCCGCCCCTGCGGTCGGGGACGCTCGCCCTTCGGCGACGGCCCCCCGCTCCGGTGCCGCAGGGACTGCCGGAACCGCCCCCGTCATGTCAGGCGCCTCAGGCACTGCAGAGAAATCCGGGCCCGCCCCCGTCATGTCCGGCGCCTCAGGAACTGCAGGGAAATCCGGGCCCGCCCCCGTCACGCCCGGTGCCGGCGGGAAGGCCGGGAGCGCCTCCAGGCCATTCAGGAAGGCCGGCGCCAGCGGGGCCGAGGCCCGCGCCGCCCCGCATCCCGGCCGCAGGGCCGGGTCCCTGGGCCTGGCCGGCCGGGTGTTCTGGGAATGGGTGGAGGCCAGGGTCGACCGCTGGGCCTTCCTGGGCCGCACCTTCATCCTGGGCATCGAGAGCGTGGCCTTCCGGGCCCACCGGACCCGCAGGAGGTTCATCTGGTCCAGGATCCTGGGGGAGGCCAGGCTCTGCCTGACAAACTCCGCCTTCTTCGCCTCGGTCCTGGGGATCATGGCCGGCTTCCTCTGGACGGTCATCTGGTTCGGCGTGCTGAAGAACATCGGCGGCACCGACACCCTCGTTAAGCTGGCCATGACGGTCCAGCTCAGCGAGGTGAGCCCCTTCCTCACCGCCATGGTGGTGACCACGGCCTACACGGGCCCCTCCGCCACCCGCCTGGCCCGCATCAGGCTCTCCGGGGGGCTGGAGACCCTGATGCTCATGGGCATCCCCCCGGCCCACATCCTCATCTGGCCCCGCTTCCTGGGGCAGCTCATCGCCTTCCCCTGCCTCCTCGTCTTCCACTGCGCCTTCACCGTGATGGGCGTGGGCCTGGGATCCAGGGTCTTCGCGTCCTACCCCCTGCAGGACTTCATGAACGTCCTGGTCTCAGGCATCGAGGCCTACAGCTTCTTCCGGATGGCCATCCAGAGCGTGCTCATGAGCTGCTGCCTGAGCTTCTTCGCCATGCACATGCCCTACAACGCCCATGCGGTCGAGGGCGTCGAGGTCCCGGACCTCGTCCGGAGCGGCAGCCTGCAGGGCCTGTTCTGGGCGTCCCTGGCCGGGATCATGGTCTCGGTGCTCTATGCCTGACAGCGACCGGACTGCCGGGCGGGGGACGGCCGGGGACCCCGGAACCGCAGGGAAGGCAGGGTTCCGCAGGCAGGACCCGGACTCCGGGGAGCCGGGTGCCGCGGGACGCGGATTCCGCAGGCAGGACCCGGATGCCAGAGAACCGGGGACCTCCTCTTCTTCAACTTCTTCCTCTGCTTCTTCCGCTTCTTCCGCTTCTCCCGCCTTTTCTTCTTCCTCTCCTTCTCCCTCCGCCTCCGACACGGCGGCGCTCGCGTTCATGGGCGTCAGGCTGGTCCCGGAGGGGAAGGAAGGCTGGGAGGAGGGCCCAGTCCTGGACCTGGAACTCATGCCGGGCGAGTCGGCGCTCGTCCTGCACCCCTCCGCGGACGTCCTGAGGGACGTCATACGCGTCGCCATGCGCCAGAGGGAGCCTTCCGCGGGGACGGTGAGCTGGGGCCCCGGGGCGAGGCAGGACGGGCACGGGCTGTGGGCCAGGCTCCGCTTCAACCTGGGCGTGGGGCTGGTCCACCGGAACCTGAGCCTGGTTCCGGCGAGGACGGTGCTGGAGCACCTGGCGGTCTTCTTCAGCTACCACCATGCCCTGCCGCCCAGGGGCATCCGCCTCAAGTGCTACGGGGTCCTCAGATCCGTGGGCGTGTGCGGCAGGGACTGGGGGGAGATGAGCAGGACCGCCTCCGAGCGTCTCCCGGGGAGGCTCAGCCGGCTCGGGCTCTACGCCCTGGCGCTGGCCAAGAGGCCCTGGCTCTTCATCCTGCAGAGCCCGGCCGACCTGGGCAGGGACTTCGCCACGGTCTGGAGCGAGGTGGAGCGCCAGCGGAGGCAGGGAGCGGCCGTGCTGGCCGTGGACGACGCCAGGCGGCCGGCCTATTCCGGCGCGGGCTTCACCAGGATCGTCGAGCTGGGCCCGGTGCCGTCCGTCGACCGCAACCCGGTGCTGGACCGCGTGGACGACTTCTGACTGCCCGGCTGACGGGCGCGCCCTCCCCGCGGGCTGCGCGGTCCTGCGGACGGTGCCGGGCCGTTGCCCGGAGGGTCCGGGCCGGACGCGGACGCCGGCCGGGCCCGGCGGGGGGCCGGCATCCGCCGGAGGACCGCCGGACGCGGGACTCGCGGGTGACGGTCAGGCGCCGCGACTTGACGCAGGGGGCCCCGGAGGGCTTCCGCAGAGGAATGGCCGAGGAGGGCGGATGAGCGCGGAATCAAGCAAGCTTATCATGACGAGGGCCCCCTACACCTTCATGGAGAAGCTCACGGGGCTCCTCCTGGTGGCGCTCTTCCTGCTGGTCATGGGGGCGGCGGCCATAGTGGGCGCGGGACGGGGGCTCTTCCGGGGCTACACCAACTACTTCGCGGTGTTCAGCCAGGGCTACGGCATAGCCGCCGGCGTGGACGTGCGCTACTTCGGCATAGACATAGGCACCGTGACCGCGGTCGAGCTCATGGACAACAACAAGATCCGCATGCGGCTCAGGATAGCGGACGACTTCGCGGACAGGGTGCTGGGCGACTGCCTGGCCGTGGTCAAGAGCCCCACCATCATCGGCGCCGAGTTCATAGAGATCCAGCCCGGCACGGAGTACGGCCGGCCCATCCCGGCAGGCGGCCAGATCCCCGCCCAGGACACGGCCACGCTGGAGGACATGCTGGCGGCGCTCGAGATCCCCAAGAAGATCACGCAGGCGAACAGGCTCCTGGACGACTTCATAGCCATAGCCGACCGCCTCCAGGACAACGAGGGGCCGCTCTTCGCGACCCTGGAGAACTTCAGGGTGGTCTCCACCAGGGTGGCCGAGGGCGAGGGGTCGCTCGGGGCGCTCCTCTCCCGGCCCGACACCCACGACGAGCTCTTCGCCGCCATAAAGGAGATCCGGACCGCCTCGGTGTCCATCAGGGACGCGTCCCAGTCGGTGAGGGACGCCGCCGCTTCCATCAGGGTGGCCGCGGCGGCCCTGGAGAAGGACATCCCCGGCATCACCGGCGAGACCGACAGGATCCTCCGCGAGATCGAGCAGGGCACGCGCTCCTTCCCCGAGGTGGCCCGCGGGGCGCGGGAGGGCCTGCGCGACGTGCATCAGGTCCTGGACTCCGCCAAGCGCAACTTCCTCATCCGCGGGAACCTCACGCCTGACCCGCCGCCCCAGGGCGTGGACCGGCCGCTGAGGGGCCGCTGAGATGGCCGGAACGAGCCACGCCCCGCCCGGAGCCAGGCCGCTGGCGGGTCCTGCCGCGCCCCGTAACGCGAAGACGTCCGAAGGGACCCGCGCCAGCCCGCCCGAGGGCCCTGCCGCGCCCCGTAACGCGAGGACGTCCGCTGCGCCCCGCTACGGGACGCCCGAGGGCCCTGCCGCGCCCCGTAACGCGAGGACGTCCGATGGAACCCGCGCCAGGCCGCCCGAGGGCCCTGCCGCGCCCCGTAACGCGAGGACGTCCGCTGCGCCCCGCGACGGGACGCCAGAGGGCCCTGCCTCGCCCCGTAACGCGAGGACGCCCGCAGGGCACCGCGACAGGACGCCAGAGGGACCTTCCGCGCCCCTTTATGCGAGGACGTCCGTTGCGCCCAGCGACGGGACGCCAGAGGGACCCGCCTCGCCGAATGCCAGGGCACTCGCGGGACCCGCCGCGCCACGTCGCGCCAAGACGAGGCCGTGCGAGGGACCCGCCGCGCCCCGCGCCATGACGCACGGGAGACCCGCCTTCCTGGCCTGCCTGGCTCTCGCGCTCGCGGCGTCGCTTTCCGCCTGCGGCGGCCCGCTCCCCCCCGAGGACCCGTTCTACCTGGGCTCCGCCAAGGACGAGCTCTCCAGGGGGAACCACTGGTACCTCCGGGGATGCAACCGCGAGGCCGCGAGGTTCTACCAGGAGGCGCTGACCAGCGCGAGGCTCTCCGACTCCGTGCCCCACATAGTCATGGCCCTGAACGCACTGGGGGCCGTCCGCCTGGCGGAGGGGGACCTGGGCGGCGCGGCGGGGTACCTGGACGAGGCGCTGGGCCTCTCCAGCTCCGAGCCCGGAAACCCCGAGCTCGCCGCTGTCATGGGGAACCTGGGCACCCTGGCCTGGAGGGCCGGGCGACGCCCGGACGCCCTGGAGTTCTGGGAGGAGGCCGCGGCCCGGGCCGCCTCGCTCGGCGAGAGCCCGGCCACGTACCTGGCGAGCCTCGCCCGCGCGCGGGTCGACGCCTCCGGCGCCGTCACCCCCGAATTCCGGGACGCTCTGGCCAGGGCCGTCACGGCCGCGGCCGAGCCCGGCACTCCCGACACCGCGAGGGCGGACGTCCTGAACCTCCAGGCACGGGGCGCGCTCGCCACAGGCCGCGCGGCGGAGGCCCTGACGTACCTCGTCCAGGCCCTGGAGATCGACCGCCGCCTGGAGAGCCAGTCCGGCCTGGCCGAGGATCTGGAGATTGCCGCGGCCATTGCCTCCGAGACCGGCGACGGGGCCGGGGCGGCCTCCAGCCTGGAACGGGCCTTCTACCTCAGGGCGGCGCTCTCCGACAACGCCGGCATGGCGCGGGTCATGGCCGCGCTCCGGGCCTCGGCCGCCGAGCACGGTCTCCCCAAGTCCCTGGCCCCCATGGAGAGGGTGATGAAGGACCCGAAGCTGTTCAATCCCATGGAGGACCGCTGCCCGTGACGGGCGACGCCAGCCGGAACCCGGACGTGAAGTGCCATGACTGCGGGCTGGCAGGACGAGCGAGAGCCGACCGCGGCGAGGCTGCTCCGGATCCAGGCGAACGGCCGCGGCTTCGGACGCCCGGACGCGGTTCCGGACGCACGGCCGCAGTTCCGGACGCCAGGGCACGGTTCCGGACGTACGGCCGCGGCTTCGGACGCACGGGCGCAGTTCCGGACGCCAGGGCACAGTTCCGGACGCCCGGCGGGCCGGCAAGGGGGGCCGCCTGGCCCCGGCCCCAGTGCTCCGGACCGGCCATGGACCAGCCAGGACAACGGCAAGATCTGTTTTTGATCGCAACATCTTGATTATCCAGTCTTTGGCTGACCTGTCCGCAGGCCGTATCGCCCGCCACGCCCGATGTCTCACTGGCCGGGACAGGCAGTTCCTGGACCTCGAGGGACCGGAGGCTCCAGGAAACCCGGAGGAGCCAAGGGTGCCGGAGGAGCCAAGGCGCCCGGAGATCCCCCGGAGAAATGAGACCCGTGACAGCCCCGGCCTGCCGTACCTGCCGATGCCGCAGTCTCATCTGCTTTTTACCGCAACACCTTGATTTTCCAGCATTTGGCCGTCCCTTTTCAGACATCTTCACCCGCCTCGTCTCCGGGCTTCCTGGCCGGGGCACACTGTTCCGGATTCATGGGGACCCTGAGGCTCCTGAGAAACCCGGAGGTTCCTGGAGCCCCGAGGTTCCAGGGGGCCCGGAGGACCCCGGGGACGTGAGCCCAGTGGCCGTCCCGGAACTGCCGGACCTGCCTCCGCCGCTGTCTCGTCTGCTTTTTACCGCGACACCCTGATTTTCCGGCATTTGCACGTCATCTTTGCAGACCGCTTCACCCGCAGGCCTCCGGGCTCCCTGGCCGGGGCAGACTGTTCCGGGACCTTGAGGACCGGGAGGAGCAGGGGGGAACCGGAGGCACCCGGACTCGGAGGATCAAGCGGGCCCGGAGGAACCGCGGGGGCCATGAGGCCCGTGGCCTGCCCGGGCCTGCCGGACCTTCCGATATCGTTGTCTCATCTGCTTTTTGCCGCAACACCTTGATTTTCCGGCATTTGCCCCTCACCTTCGCAGACCGTTTCGCCCGCCTCGCCTCCGGGCTCCCGGACCGGGGCTGACAGGTCCCGGACCTTGAGGACCGGGAGGAGCCGGGGGCACCCGGACTCGGAAGATCAAGCTGACCCGGAGAAACCCGGGAGCCATGACGCCCGTGTCCTGCCCGGGCCTGCCGGACCTTCCGGACCTTCCGATATCGTTGTCTCATCTGCTTTTTGCCGCAACACCTTGATTTTCCGGCATTTGCCCCTCACCTTCGCAGACTGCTTCGCCCGCATCGCCTCCTGGCTCCCGGACCGGGGCTGGCAGTTCCGGGACCTTGAGAACCGGGAGGAGCAGGGGAGGAATCGGAGGCACCCGGACTCGGAAGATCAAGCGGGCCCGGAGGAAACTCGGGAGCCATGAGGCCCGTGACAGCCCCGGGGACCGGCCGGACCTGCCGATGCCGCAGTCTCATCAGCTTTTTACCGCAACACCTTGATTTTCCGGCATATGGCCGTCACCTCTGCAGACCGTTTCACCCGCCTCGCCTCCGGGCTCCCGGACCGGGACTGGCTGCTCCGGGACCTTGAGGACCGGGAGGAGGCGGGGGGAACCGGAGGCACCCGGAACCCCGAGGTTCCAGTTGGCCCGGAGGAACCCCGGCACCATGAGACCATTGACCGGCTCGGGCCTGCGGATGCCGCAGTTTCATCATCTGTTTCCGCAACACCTTGATTTTCCTGCATTTTGCTGTCACTCTCACCTGCCGCTTCATCCGCCCGGCCCGGAACTTTCAGGCCGGGGCAGGGAATTCCGGGATCTGGAAGACCGCCTGAACCTGCGTAATCACGGACAGGGCCCCGGACCCGCCAAGACGCGGCTTTCGTCGCCTTTTGCTCTCAATATCTTGATTTTCCAGCCTTTGGCTGTCGCTCGCGCCTGCCGTTTCTGCCGGCCCGCCTCAGGCCCCGGCGGGTCGGCACCCGCTGCCCAACCATTCTTAACCCAGAACCCGGCAAGGCAACTGACATGTCTGACAAGACCGACACCACTCCCCCGCTCCGCCGAGAAGGAAACCACCGGCCCGACAATGCCCCCTTCGCTCCCCAGGAGGACGGGGCCGCCGGGCTGACGCCCTGGTCCAAGGACGTCTGGCTCGAGATCGACCCGATACTGAAGCAGATCATGTCGCACCCCTTCATAGCCGGCCTCCTGGACGGGAGCCTGCCACGGGAGACCTTCGTCTTCTACATAGGCCAGGACGCCCTGTACCTGGCGGACTTCGGGAGAATCCTGGCCGCGGCGGCTCTGAAGGCCCCCCGCGCCGAGGACGCCGCCTTCCTGTGCGAGTCCGCGCTGTCCACCGTCCAGGTGGAGGGGGCCCTCCACGAGGGGTACCTGAAGGACGAGAAGAGGGCCCTGGCACCCACGCCCGCGAACCTCCTGTACACGTCGTTCCTGCACCGCCACCTGAGCCGCTCGCCCTTCAGCGTCATAATGGCCTCCCTGCTCCCGTGCTTCTGGATCTACCTGGCGGTCGGCCGCCACATCCAGTCGCTTGCCGGGGACGCCTCCGGGAACCCCTACCGGGACTGGATAGACACCTACGGGAGCGAGGACTTCGCGAGGAGCGTGGACGGGGCCATCCGGCTCTGCGACCGGCTGGCCGCGGCGGAGACACCCGCCAGACGCGCGAAGATGACGGAAGCCTTCGTCCTGGCGTCCAGGATGGAGTGGATGTTCTGGGACAGCGCCTGGAGGCTGGAGTCCTGGCCGGTGTAGGGGAAGAGGGAGGGAAGAGGAGGAAGGGAAGAGGAAGAGGAAGGGAAGAGGAAGAGGAAGAAGGGAAGAGGTACGGAGGGGGGCCACCGCCACCGGGCAGGCCTCCTTTTCCTGGCAGAGGCTCAACATTGCTTGAATGCCAGGGAACCTCCACATATGGCACAATCCTTGAAAGGAGTATGTAATGGGAACTCCCAGGAAAAAATATCCGGCTCTTTTCAAAATTAAAGTAGCTGCCGAAGCCATAAGCGGTGAATTGTCCCTTGCGCAACTGTCCGCAAAATACGGCGTTCACCCCTCCCTGATATCCAGATGGAAGAACATTGCGAGACAGGAAATGGTGGCCTGTTTCGAGAAGTCTGGTTCCGGTGCCGGGAAGCGGGCCGATCCGGAACTGATGAGGCTAATCATGCGGTCAGCCGAGCTCGATACCGAGATTGATTTCCTAAAGGAAAAACTTGAGGAGGTGGCATCCCGGTCCAAAAACCCATGATCGAGAGGGAGCGGCCTTTCCGGGCATTGGCTGGCATAGCTCCACCGCGACTCTCCCCGAGTCCGTCTGCTGCCGCAGGACGGTTCCAGAATCGGACCAGAACGAGCCCTTCAGGAGGGCAGTCGACAGGCTGCCTGCGGCCCTCCCCGCCCGCTACTGCTAAGGAAGACCATGTTCGGAACCGCATAAACGAGACCGGCTATCACGGAGCTTCTCGGGCCAGGATGCAGGACGACTGTCATGTCCCGACAGCAGCCCTCTCCCTTGCCGCAATTATGGACTTTTGCGCCTGGATGATCCTGTCACGTTACCAGTCCAGCGCCATGAACGCGAGTATTGCCATATTCTTCTCACGGATGCCAATGACGCAAGATATGCGGCGGAAACTCCTAACAATCAAAAAAGCGTACCTCCACCTGATAGCTGTCGCGGAACGCCACGGCCATGCATGTCACGGAGCATCCTGCGGCCCTGTGAGGTCCGGCACAGTCAGTTTCCCTCATCTGCCTTTCGACAATGTCGAGAGCCAGCGACATCTCCCCTGCCGAACCTGAAGAACACGCACTCTCGACGCCGGAATTTCCGACATTTGCTTCTTGATCTGCCAGGATGTCCGGATGGCAGTATTTCATCAAGATAACCGCACGAAATTTGTCATTCAGACTCAGGACTATGTTGTCGCTGTCAGGCCAACTATCCCCTCCTCTCCAGGCATGAAACCCGGCGGAACGAAGACAGCCGCACAGAACGCCACGACAGTATTGTTCGGCATTATCACTTTGATCGCATGTGGACAGATGCGCAGATGTAACGTGCCGTTTGTCGAAGCGGATTTCATTTTTTGAGATTGAGAAAAATATGTGACACAACAGCTGTGCCACTTCACCTGAATCCTTTTGTTCAATGGCGTTCGGAAGTATCCACTGTATATTTCTCAGACAGGTATCTTCCGGCCAGAAAACATCATTGAAAACTGTTCCATGATACGTGCTGGAAACTTCCTCTGTGGGAAACCTGAATGTTAGCGCATCGATTGTTTCCGATTTTCCATTTGCAGTCCTGTTCAACAATGTCCTGCTATTGACAGTCAAATAACCGCTGTGAAAAAGGACCGGGACCGCGTCAAGGTTGACGATGTCAGATTTTGTAAGTTCATGGACCGGATAACTGCCCATGCAGGGCTGGATGAAATCCAAAGGTCTTTCCCTCGCAAGAAAGCTCAGACAGGACGGACGTCCTGACAGAGTCCAGTAATCGTCTTTTGCCTGACTGAAGAAAAAATTAAGTATCGAGTACGGGTTCATGACTGTTTCGGACCCGAGCCAGCTGTAGCCGTCGTAGTATTCCAGAATGAACTCCTTCAGTTTCTTTACGTCGGCATCGGGACCGATTTTGCCCATTTTTTTCAGGCCTGCGAGAGTCTTCATGAACCTGTCATTGAAATACATGTTCATCTCGGTCGATGTGAAGCCACAAATTCCAGAAAATTCAGGATTCAGCGATATGTCCCTGAAGTTGTCCGGTCCGCTGCCGTCAAACATCATCACGAATCGCATGATTCCAGTGACGAAGGCGAAGTGGATGTAGTCAATGGAAGAATTCATAGACATGTAGAAATTTTTGAGCACGTCCTGGATGGCCAGGGAAAGGTCAAGGTCCAATATATGATCGGTCACCGGCGCATCGTACTCGTCAACCAGGACTACAGCGCCAACTCCGTGCTTTTTGTAAATGCCCTCGAGAAGCTCCCCCAGCATGTCGCCACAGGAGCCAGAGGACAATGCGACCCCCTCGTCCTGTGCCGCCTCTATTAGGTCATCCTTGATATTGGCGACAATGTCGTCCTCGGACGAGACTTGCGTGTAGGTCATGGTGAACCTCAGAACCGGGTACCTCTCGAACCTGTAGCCGCTCCCGTCGATCCACAGCCCCCTGAAAAGCTCGCGGTCGCCCTCGAACAGCTCCCCTATGGTGTCAAGCAGGAGCGTCTTGCCGAAACGCCTCGGCCTGGACAGGATACAGCATTTGTAACGGAAGATTTCGAGCAGCTTGTAGATATACAAGGTCTTGTCGACGTAAAGAAAATTGTTCTGTATCATTTCCTGAAATGTTATATCACTAACAGGCAAATGTTTGTGTTTCATGATCCCTCCTAGAAGAATTTCTTGAAATATCAAGTTCGTAACACGTTCGAAACGGCATAACGATGACATGCAGGATACATATGCATGCAGATACGGGAAACGCCTAATGATACTGACATTAAAGTTTTTTGCCGGTCATGCATTTGATGGCATTTTGAACGAATTCCAGTATCTGCAAGTCAACATACAGACAGTGCTTAAACTTAAAAAATATTCAAATTTAAAATGTTTATATTGATACAACTATTGTAAAAAATTATTTTCAGGATACAGATTGAGAGACAAAGTAATTCTCAGATTCGTATATCCAAGACAGGTTTCAGCCATTTCTTCTGACGGATGTCAAGAATGGGAGTTATGCGTTACCAGCTCCCAACAAATGCACCATACTAAGCGGCATATAATCCTAATATTCGAAGAAGCGTACCGCCACCTGGTTGCGTTTGCGGAGCGCCACGGCCATGCATGTTACATCGCAGCCCGCAGTCCTGTGATGTCCGGCACAGTCAGTTTTCCTCATCTGCTTTTCGGCAATGTCGAGAGCCAGCAACATCTCCGCAGCCACGCCTGAAGAACACTCACTTTCACCTCCGGCATTTCCGAAATCGCCTTCCTCAGTTGGCATCATGTCATGACAACAGTATTTCATCAAGATCACCACACGGAATTTGTCATTAAGACTCAGGACTATGTCATCTCTGTCAAGCCAACTCTCTCCTCCTAAACGAACATCAAACCCTGCGGAACGAAAACAGCAATACAGTACGGCACGGAAGTACAGGTCAGTTCTTCTTTCCTGATCAAATGTTGACAGGTGCCCGGACATGAAATTTCGTCTGCCAGAAAGACTTTCATGTTTCGAGATTGAGACAAGGATGTCGCCCAAGAGCCTTGCAGCTTCACCTGACTTTTTCTGCTCAGCGACATTCGGAAATTTAATCTTTAGATTTTGAATGGATTCATCATCAGGTCCGAATACATCATTAAAAACAGCATGATGATAAGCTTGAGAGACTTCCGTGTTGGGAAATCTGAAAGTAAATCCAGAGATTGTTTCCGAATCTTTATTCAAAGAAATTTTCAAATCAATTTCCTGGTCGACAGTCAAATAGCCGCTGTGAAACAGAAAGGGAACAGCGTCAGTGTTAAAATCTCCGGGATATACCACATGATGTTTGGAATGGCTTTTCAGACTTGGCTGGATGAAAAACATTGGCTCATCACTGACAAGGTTGTCAAGACAGGACGGACGCCCTTTCAGCGGCCAGTACGTGCCAGGTTTTTTCCTCTTGAAAAATTCAAGTATCGAGTAAGGGTTCAGTATATTTTCGGACCCGAGCCAGTTGTATCCGCCGTAATGTTTCAGAATCAATGCCATCATTTCTTCTGAGCCGGCACCGGGACCGAGTTCACCGCTGAGTTTCAGGCTCGCGATAGTATCCTTAAACATGCCCTTGAAGTACTTGCCAATCTCGCTGCTGGTGAAGCCGCAGATTCCAGCGAATCTCGGTTTAAGCGAGATGTCCATTAAATGGTTCGGTCCTGTCCCATAAAATGTCACGCCATACCGTGTGACGCCTGTAATAATGAGGAAGTGAACATGTCTATTGTAAGTTTTCATGGCCCGAAAGAAACCGTTCTGCACTTCTCTGACGGACAGGGCAAGGTCACGATCAAACATATGATCGGTCACCGGCGCATCGTACTCGTCAACCAGGATGACAGCTTCCGTTCCGTGCTTTTCGTGAATGCCCTCAAGAAGATCCCCAAGCATCTTGCCGTAGGAACGAGAGAACAATCTGACTCCCTCATCGTTTGCCTTCTTTAGCAAGTTAGCCTTGATCCCGGAGACAAGGTCGTCCTTGGACGAGATATCAGGGTACGCCATGTTGAAGTTCAGGACCGGATGACTTTCGAACTTGTAGCCCTTCTTGTAGATCGAAAGCCCCCTGAAGAGCTCGCTGTCGCCCTGGAACAGTTCCTCGAAGGTGCTAAGCAGGAGAGTCTTTCCGAACCGCCTCGGCCTGGACAGGAAACAACAACGGACAGGGTTAGCCTCAAGCAAATCGTAGATATACTCGGTCTTGTCGACATAAAGATAATTTCCCTTTCGGATTTCCTTAAAAGTCATTTCACGTGCGGGCATTTCCTGTTTCATGATACCTCCCCGAAAATTTCTGGAAAATCTCAAATTATCCATAAATTTTCTTTAAGTTTGTGACGACATGACACGTGACAGGAATGAGACTCGTGCAGGAATATCCAGGCAGACTCAAAACTTAACATATTTTTCGACACAGCGCAAGTGCCAGAGCAACACGCCCGTCAAGTCACGGGGACTCTTAGATAGAAATCCTTATAAATGATGTCGTTAAAATGTGGTAACTACTTACTTTAAAAAAAATATTTTATACTGCCTGTAAACAATATATTTTAACTACATGGTGTCAGTATCACGTTTTAACTATAAAACATCAGCATTATATTTAACTACCTGATGTCACAAAAACATAAAAACTCCTGGCTCTAAACAATTAATTTTAACTACAGAGATACTCATTATATTCTAAGCAGATAATTTTTGAATTATATTTTGACTATACAACATCATAATAATATTTTGACAATGTATTATTTCATAAATATTTTAATTTTGTAGTGTAAATAAAGGATTGTAACTACATAAAATAAAAACAATTTTAACTACGTTATGTTAGGCAAATATCTTAACTTATGCCTGTAAGCAACTTATTGCAATAACTGACTGTCAGTTAAATATTTTAACTACAAATTATTAGCAAAATATTTAAGTTTCGACTGCAATGGCAATGCCTGGAGTTTAGTGAATCTGTCAATGACAAATGCTGTGCCGACCCAAGACGAATCTCCCCCCAGACTTTAATGCCTCCTGGACAACCTGATTCAGCAAACACGCTCCGCCTATCACTTCAAGGAAACAGGCGCGCCTCATACGCCTGAGCCAGGGCAGAGATCCGAAGTCGGCCGGCGCAGGGCATTTGTGCAGGACGTGCTGTCCGCCGAGCAGGCGCACCCGCTGTGCTCGGGAATCTCACCCTTCCGGCTTCCTTGCCGTCCCGGACACCCTCGTGGAGACCCGTGCCTGTTCCAGCCCCCAGAGCATTACCATCAGGATCCTCAGCGTCTGCCTGGCCGTAATGAAAGGGAGCCGCCAAGCCCGGCCCCGGCGGCTATGGCCGTCACCTTGTCCAACACCGCAGAGTTGGCGGCCTGATACGACTCGAGCGGGTCGAAACGTTCGGACAGGGCAATCAGGGCTATGAAAAGCCCGGAGTTCGCGCTCATGAGGACTATAGCAGCGAGCTTCACCGGCGTCCTGGCCATGGGCATCGAACTCCGCGCTGGAAAAGCCCAGCCCTGTCCTCCAGCCCACGAGGGCGCTGACTGTCTGAAGGACCCACGGGGAAAGCGAGAAATCCACCGGGGTCGCGTTCCTCAGCGTGGTGCCGGGCACCAGGGGGAAGAGGGCGGAGCTTCCCGAAAAACTCGTGAGCCTGGAGAGCCCCGCATCCGCCAGTCAAAGGGTGATGGACAACACGAGCCAGACCAGATCCGGTACAGGGAGCGGACCAGCAGTGCCCTGGGCCATGCCCTCATGGTTGAAGAACCAGCCCGCCATGACGGCCATGAGCGAGTAACGTGCCACGCTGGAGCACTGCGCACTATCGTACGCGAGTCTGTTCCTAAATCCTGATTTAACGAAACTTAAATATATTCATTAAAAAATAGTCATTGCCGGAAAATTTTAAAAAAATGTTAATTTGGAAATATTGATTGAAATGCGATTGCTGAACCTAAATAGCTCACATAATTGAATTGTTTGATCAGCATATCCATGACAGGCATCAACAATTGGCGTTACCGAATGACAGTTCTAAGACATTCAGTTATGGAACTTCGAAATATAAATTCATGGCAATTGCAAGCTATGCGATGCCAATGGGTAGTAAATACGATCTATGTCAAACAAACTCCTAATAATCGAAGAAACGCACCTCCACCTGGTTGCGATTGCGAATCGCCACGCCCAGGCATGTCACCGTGCATCCTGCGGCCCTGTAAGGCCCGGCATAGTCCTTGTCTCTCATCTGCTTTTCGGCCCTGTCGAGAGCGGCCGACATCTCCTTTGCCTTGCGCTCAGCCTCCTTGCCTTCACAGTCGGCTTTCACTGCATCGCCTTCATTCTCGGTATTGTAAGCATGGCAGTATTTCAGCTCCATCACTGCACGGAATCTGTCATTCAAATACAAGGCGATGTCATCTCTGCCAATGGCGCCAGAACCTTCACTGTGGACCTCAAAACCTGCGGTAAGAAAACTGGCATGGAGTATGCCATGGTAGTATCTCTCTGTATTAGTGGGTTTATTGCCTGTGTTCGGCTGCTCTGACGACGCGAAATCTTCCTTAGGCGGGTGTCGATTGCTCGGGATTGAAGTGAGTATGTCACAGATCAACTGTGCCACTGTAACGGAGTCTCTCTCCGCAAGGGCTTTTGGAAGTTCCCGAGTCAGTTCGCTCAAATATTCAGGCGTCAGCTCGAAAACATCATTGAAAAATGTTTCCAGATATATCTTGGAGATTTCCTTGTTGGGAATTCTGAAAGTGAATGCATCGACTTCTTCATCTTTTCCATTTTCTGTGATTGTCATGGTTGTCGGTCTGTCGATAGTCAAATAGCCGTTGTGAAACAGGATTGGGACTGCGCTAATTCCCGAAAGATCGG
>JAISFP010000484.1 GCA_031263525.1 Deltaproteobacteria bacterium
TCTTTGCACTCATACCGCACATGTCGGACGAGGTGTGAGTCGGATGCCTTCCAGTGGCAGAAATGCCACAATGCCTACCTGAGAATCCTAAGCCTCCACCCCCCCCCGTGAACAGATACCCGTCTTCAAGCTTTGGACCGACAACTGGACGGCTTCAGTTTGGCCTGAAACCGCGATGGCCTAACCGGCGTAAGCGTGACGAACATGCCCAGCCAGGACCATGTGGAGTTCTTCTGGGATGGGGATTTCGAAGGCTCCGGAGGCCTCGCCCGGCAATAATCGCTGAAGTTGCGGCAACATGACCGGAGGATATGAGGCGAAGGGCCAGCGGTGGCGGGGTCTCGTCGGAGGCAAAGGAAAAGTCGAAGGAGAAGAGCGGGGAGGTGTGCCGGCCCACGGGGCTCACACGCAGCCGGTGAACTTCTCAGCCACCTTCAGGCATCCCCTCCAGAACTTCTCGTCCAGGGGGCCCATGCCCGCTTCCGCCAGGATGTCCTGGGGGGACGCGGAGCCGCCCCTGGAGAGGATCCTGAGAAACTTCGGGACGAAGGCGGCGCCCTTTGACTCGTAGCGCTCCCAGAGGGCGAAGGCGAGGAGGCTCCCGAAAACGCGGTCGTAGTGCATGTGCGGCTTCGCGAGATGATGGGTCAGGAGTGGGATGGAATAGACACCCTTGGGGTAGGCTACCATGTCGCCCAGCTGCCTGGAGAGAAGCTTCCGGTAGTGCATCACGAGAAAGTCGGTGATCCCTTCGCGCTCGCCTAGCGACCCCAGACTCCTGAAGGACTCCTGGTGGAAGACGGCCAGGGTGGCGTCGCTCACGCACCTGTCGTAGGCCTCGCCCATGTACAGGCACGCCAGGGCCTTGCGGCGTTCCGGGCGCTTCTCCTCGTCCATGAGGGCCCGGAACAGGAGCGTCTCGGCAAACGATCCTGCGGCCTCCATCATGGGGCCGGAGGGAATGAACTGGAGGGCGCCGGCGGGCCCTGCCGCCATGAGGTACGCGGCCTTCATGAGCTGGCGGGCCAGGGCGAAGACGGACTTGTAGCCCGCGAGCTGTTCGGAGTACACCCACGGGGCCTCGCCCGGGGGGGCAGGGAAGGTGAACGATGCCACCTCGGTCCTGCCTGACGGGGAGTCCATGGAGAGCCTTCCCTCCTCCTGGACCCTCGCCGCGAGATCACCCAGGGCGGGGTCGAACCCGCGGAACAGGGAGATGACGGTCGCGAGCGACTTCTTGGGCGACACGGGCGCGGGCGGGTTCCCGGGAACGGTGAGAAGCTTGGCCATGGTGAGCGACCCGCGGCCCAGGAGCCCGGCCTTCCATGCGAGGTGCTCCCTGAAGGCCTCGGGTCCCGCCTCGCTCGCCACGTGGAGCATGGTGTCTACGGAGGGGGTCGGCAGGCCGCGCTCCAGGTCGTCGAGTTCCCGGGGGTTCCGCGACGCACCGGCCCTCTCCAGGTTGTCCCACAGCTGGACGGCCTTGCCGAAGTCGTCCGCCGCCTTCAGCTCCTCGTAGGTGAACTTGTAACAGATGGAGTACAGGGCCATCTCGTGTTCCAGGCTCATGTAGATCTTGTTCGACCAGGGCCATCCCGGCGGGAGCTCGGGAACGGGCACCCTCAGGCGCCCGAGGTACCAGGCGTGTCCCGGCGATGTCTTCAAGAGCCCGGCCACCCGCTCCTGGGCGAGGGATCTCCACGCGCTCTCGAAGGAGCCGAGCGAGTGCCGCGAGAGGTCCAGCGCCTCCGACGCCAGGTCGTACGTGCCCTTGGGCACGGCGAAGCCCCTTCTCCCGAAATCCTGGACCTCGCCTATCCACTCGAACCTTAACGACCGCGCGCGCACGTTCTCCAGCCGGGCCATGAGCTCCCGGAACTCGTCCGGGGACATCGACCGCCCGCGCAGGTTCTTGAGTCTGGCCTCGATGTCGGTGTCAGTCTCCTTTGTTTCGGTCGCTTCCCGCTTCAGCCCGGCCAGGCCTCCGGGCAGAAAGCTGTCCTTCTGCCACTGGGGCAGCGTGGTCGAAGTCGCCATGAGAGTCTCCTATGAGGCGGTTACGGCCAGGGGCCGGAGGGGCGGAACGTCCTGGTGCCGGAGGGCCGGAGGTCCTGATGCCGGGTGCCGGAAAGACGGAAGTCCTGATGGCCAGGATGACCGGAATGCCGGAACGTCATGATGCCTGGACGCCGCCTGCCGGCTTCAGGAGTGCCGGGGGGCGTCGGAGGGAAGGACTGAGCCCCGCTGGCCGGCGTTGGGTGAGACCCTCGGTGCCATCAGGGCAGCCCGCGCCCGTTCAGGACGCGTAAGGCAGGCTAGATTACCTCCATGAGCTCCTCGGGCGGCAGGGGCTTCACGGACAGGGGGAGGTCGTCGGGCACGAGCCCCAGGTCCCTCGCGAGCGAGAAGCGCTTCAGGACGCTAAGGCCGTAAAGGAGGTTTAAGGCGAGTTCCGCCACGCGGCGGTTGGCGGGATCCTCGTAGTGCGATCCGGCGGCCCACTCGTTGAAGGCGCCCATGGACGGGCCCGTGAAGACGGACCAGTCGGTCTGGCGCTCGAGAAGTCCCTGGATGGCCCAGCGGCTGGCCTGGCCCAGGTACCAGCGGAATATGAGGGCCATCTTGAACTTGGGGTTCTCGGCCTTGGCGAGCTGGGCGGGGTCGCGCTCCCTGAAGAAGGCCTCGGTCTCCTCCCAGACGGCGGAGAGGGGCTTCAGGAAAATTTTCTTCTCCAGGTTCTCCCGCTCGGCCGGAGGTATCTCGTCCACTGAGCCGTATTGGCGGTAGAGTTCCGCCAGGCGCTGGGAGCGGGCCCCGAACAGTGTCCCGTACTTCAGTACCTGGACTCTCGCGCCCAGCTCGAACATGTCGGCGGCGGGGGCCGGCGTCACGTCCGTCTGCGAGGCCTTGGCCAGGAGCGCCTTCGCCGCTGGGGAGAGACCGGACTCCACGCAGGCCTGGTTGATGGAGCCGGTCACGAAGTATGAGCAGCCCACGTCGTGGGCGGCCAGGAAGGCGTGGGGCGTGCCCAGGCCGCCGGCGGCGCCCACCCTCAGGGGCTGGGCGTAGTCGTGTTTTCTCGTGAGCTCGTCCGCGAGCTGGATCATGCTGGGCCACAGCGAGAGCGCCGGCCGGAAGTCCGTGTGGCCCCCGGAGTCGGCCTCGGCGGTGAGGTCCTGGGCCACGGGCACGAAGCGGGCGAGCTCCGCCTCCTTGGGGGTGATCTCCCCCTTCTGCAGGAGGGCGTCGAGTATCTTCTGGGGCGGGGGGGCGAAGAAGCGCCTGGCCAGTTCCGCACGGGAAACCTTGGCCATGACCCGGTTGCGGCTGCGGATCTGCCCGTCCGGGGTCTCGGTCAGCCCCGTCACCCTGTACTTCACCAGATCCGGGGAGATCTGGAGGAATGCCGAGGCCTCGGCCAGGGTGACGCCCCTCTCCAGGTAGATCCCGACCACCCTCCTCTCCCACTCGGGGTCGTGGGGGGTGTGGATCAGGCAGGAGCCGAAGGATCTGCCCCCGAGCGACCCGGCGAGCCTGGCCACGGCGGCCTCCACTGCGTCGGGCCTCAGCCCGGATGCCCCGAAGATGCCCAGGAGCCCCGCAGACGCCAGCTCCTCCACCATCTCAACGGACGAGATGCCGGCGACCATGGCCCCTCCCACGTACGCGAAGCGGAGGTCGAACTCCTTGCGGAAGGCCTTGGACCCGAAGTTCCCGGGGGCCACGGGGGGTATGATGCCGGTCACCTGGGGGTCGCCGGGCGCTGCCAGCTCCCCCCCGCTCTTTATGTAGATGGGCTCCAGGGGGTCGAAGATGGCCGTGAGCAGGTTGTTCAGGGAAAGTGAGTTCATGGTTCCGTATGCGGCACCCGGGGACAGGCCCCGTGCAGGAAATGTAGGTTTTGCGTCCCGGCGCCCCAGGCTGGAGGCTGGTATCCGTCCTGGGGAGGCTGGGCGGCCAGGCGTGCCGACTGTCAGGCGGCCGACGGTCCGGAGGGGAGAGGAAGCCTGGGCTGGCGAGCCTGGAACGGGAGGGCCGGGGTCCCGGTCGGAAGCCGAACGGTGACTGCCCGGCAGGCCGGGAAGCCGGAGGGCCGGCAGGCGGAGAAGCCGACAGGAACTCTGGCGATGTCCGGCCGGGGGGCCGGAGAGGAAGGGCTAAGTCCCCCTCAAACCTCGGAATGGGAGAGAAATTGACGGGCCTCCGAGGGGAGGGAGAGGCTTAGAAATAACACAATAGTAACTGTTCAGGTGCCCCTCCAAGGGGAACTCAACAGGGCTATCTTTACCGACAAAAATGTCCTCTACAGAAACTCGTCACCCCCGCATGAAGTATCCA
>JAISFP010000503.1 GCA_031263525.1 Deltaproteobacteria bacterium
GACTTCTCACCAAGTTCGATGATGTCACTGATGTCCCCTCGGTTTCCTGCGTAGACCATCCTGAGGCTTCCGAAGATACCCTCCAGTATGCCGGCAGCCTCGGCCATGACGGTTCTCGTTGCAGCAAGGTCTCTGATCTTTGACCATCGGTGCATGAGCCCCTCTGGCATGATCTCGTTGTCTTGCGTTATCCAGGATACAGTTTCTGAGGCGTCTGGGAACATATTGTCGTCAAGACAGTTAACCACCCCCGCTGTGTGAAAGCCCAGTAGAATGAGGCGGGGATCGCGAACACCATTGACTGGGGTGCCAGGCCAGGCATAGTTAAGGCTATTGGTCCAGGAGAAAATTAGATCCTGCAGGATAGGACGTTCTGTCCTAACGCTAGCAAGGATAGTCGAAGCAACTTCTCCACGAGTGGCCGAAGCGTCAACCGCCTCGCGTGGAATGTCGTGTCGATTCAAGAAACCCAAATAACGATCGCTATCTTCCGAGAGCTCATCGAGAATTTTTCGATGTAGGTCTCTATCGGCCACAGCACACAGTATCTCCTCCCCAAAGGCTCGGGAACCCTGTCCAGCTTCTTCAATTTTTCCCTTGTAATCCGGCATAAAAAACTCCGGTTGTGGGCTGACTAAAGGGCCCAGCAGGTTAACGAAAAACTTGATGCCAACTCCTAGCTTCACAGAAGAGAGCACCAGAGAAAATGCTTGAAGTATCAAAAGTATGCGTAACCGTCTTCTGGGAGAGGTCACCCATCAAGCAGTAGATCATAAATCTACCTTTAAATTGATATTAATCGATCAAACGGAGCCTGTCAAGCGAGATTGGCTTTCTTTCCTTAACATGGAATCACAAAGGAAGACCAAATGTCTGATCTCTGTGCCATATGTAGAGGTAAGGATGTTTTGAAGCCAGGCTGGCAAGGTTAGGAAGCCAGAGACCGGGCAGGAGAGATGTCGGTAAGTTTGACAAATTGGACAGTATTAGCCCCTTGCTCCCGAGAGGGGTAGCTCAGCTTGGGCCGGGATTGTTCAGTCCTCGGGGTTATTGAGGCCGGCAATGTATGCCAGGGATCCCATGAAGTCCTTCTGTTTCATGCGGTCGAACAGGTCAGGGTGCTTCTCCTTCATGGCCGCATATTGAGCAACGGTGATGCCCATAGCGTCGCTAATATCCCAGCGGTCGAAATCAGGGGGCAGTTTGCCGACAAAGGCGGCCTCGTGCGCCACGGTCCAACCTCCGGGGTTCGCGAGCTCCCAGTAGCGGAAGCCTTTCGGTAAGGTTCCCGCGTTGGCCGCTAAATGCGCCACTGTCGCGCCATCCTTGTTGGCGAGGCCCCATTCCTCGAAGCCGTCGGGCAGGGTTCCGAGGGTGGCGGCTAAGTGCGCTACGGTCTGGCCGTCGTTGTCCCGGAGGTGCCAGAGGTTGAAGCCGGGGGGGAGCACCCCCTTGAAGGCGGCCATGTGGGCCACCGTCATCCCGTCCGACGAGGCCAGCTCCCAGCGGTCGAAACCCTCCGGAAGCCCGCCGCCCCCTGCGGCATAGTGCGCCACGGTGAGCCCGTCGTCGGTGGCCATCTCCCAGCGGTCGAAACCCTTCGGCAGGATGCCATTCCAGGCGAACGCGTGTGCGAGGGTGTATCCGTTCTTGCTCACGATTTCCCATTCGTCGAAGTCCGCAGGGAGCTTGCCAGCCTTGGCGAGCTTGAGAATTTCTACCAACCTGTCCCGATCCAACATGAGTTCCTCCTCTTTCCCCGTGTCCCTGAAGAACCCATTCCCGAGCCGTACGGGGGACGGTAGCCGGGCGGTGCCTGCCGGGGAGCGGACGTAGGCCTCTCGGCCTGACCGGAGCGTTCCCGGTTCTCCGCAACGCGCCGTTCCGGCCAAGATGGGCTGACTTCATTATACACTTCAGTCGGCGGCGAGCATAGACGGTTCGATCGTCCGGGAATTCCGCCTCCCGTGCAGGAAGACACGGAGACGTGCCTGACAGGCACTTCCGGTTCTTTCATGTCCTGCCCGCCCCTTACGGCCTTTCTGAGTCCTTCCGGGTCCTTTTGGTCCTTCCGGCCTTTCCGGGCCCTTTCTTGTCCTTCAGGTCATTCCAGCCCCTTCCGGCCTTTCCGGACCCTTCCGGGCTTTTCCAAGCTTTTTCAATATTTTCCAAGCTTTTCCAATGTTTTCCGGCTTTTCCCGAGCTTTTCCAAACATTTCCAATATTTTCCAAGATTTTCCGGACTTTTTGGGCTTTTCCAGCCTTTTTCAGGTTTCGCAAGCTTTTCCTCCATTTTTCGGGTTTTTGCGAACTTTTTCGGACTTTTTTGGACTTTTCCAGCCTTTTTTGGGTTTTCCAAGCTTTTTCAAGCTTTCCCAAGCTTTCCCAAGTTTTCCCAATATTTTCCAATCTTTTCCAATCTTTTCCAAGCATTTCCAAGCATTTCCAAGTTTTTCCAAGCTTTCCTAAGCTTTCCCAATATTTTCCAAGCTTTTCCAAGCTTTTTCAAGCTTTTCCAATCTTTTGCAAGCTTTTCCAATCTTTTGCAAGCTTTTCCAATCTTTTCCAAGCTTTTCCAAGCTTTTCCAAGCTTTTCCAAGCTTTTCCAAACTTTTCCAAGCTTTTCCAAGCTTTTCCAAGCTTTTCCAAGCTTTTCCAAACTTTTCCAAACTTTTCCAAACTTTTCCAAACTTTTCCAAACTTTTCCAAGCTCTTCCAAGCTCTTCCAAGCTCTTCCAAGCTCTTCCAAGCTCTTCCAAGCTCTTCCAAGCTCTTCCAAGCTCTTCCATGCTCTTCCAAGCTCTTCCAAGCTCTTCCATGCTCTTCCAAGCTCTTCCAAGCTCTTCCAAGCTCTTCCAAGCTCTTCCAAGCTCTTCCAAGCTCTTCCAAGCTCTTCCAAGCTCTTCCAAGCTTTCCCAGTCTTTCCCAGTCTTTCCCAGTCTTTCCCAGTCTTTCCCGGTCTTTTTCGGCCTTTTCTAGCCTTCCGGCCCTTCTGTTCTTCCGGGCCATCGGGGCCATCCGGGGGCCGCATGACTCCTTTGTCCTTCGCATAACATTTTGTCCGGAGTAATATGGTGCGGCATGTCCGGCATGCATGAGCACGGGTACGCGCAGGTAATGGAGGACCCCTGTGCCTGCCGGCAAATCCGCCCGGGATCATTGTTTCTCCTCGATTTTCAGGGACTTCCCGTTGTGCCTTGCGGCTGTCTTGACAGGGCCGCGAATCCGCTTTTCGACCGTGATCGTCTTCCCGGCTAGGTTGCCGAGGGACTTGCCGCCCTTGATCAGGTATGTCGTGCCGTCGAGTTCGAAGCAGTTGCCGTCCGACACGACAATCTGACTGTGCAGGCAGAGGATCGAGTCCAGGTCGAGCTTCCCGACGGGACGGCAGGCGCTGCCCTCAAGCTCCGGTTTGCGGATACGGGAGTGCTCCCCGCGGTTCCATTCGGGCACGAACTTTTCCTGAAGAAACGTGTTCGCCTCTGCCAGGTCCGAGATTTTTTCGGCACGGAGCTGTGGAAGCAAATATTTCCGGCAGGACACGAAAAAACGCAAGATCCGCGCCTTGTCCACCATATTGTAGGTGTGTATTACGTTGATGTCGAGATCGTTCAAGGCCCGCAGGAACTGGAGCTGAGTGTGCCGCGACTCGAGCTCCTCCAGCTCGGCCTGGCTTGCGCCGACCAGGCCGGCGGCCCTGGCGGAATGATATTTCCTTGCCTTGCCGGTGCTTATCGAAAGCGGACGCCCGTGAATTTCTATGTACTTCGTCAGGAAGCGCATGTCGACTTCGGTGGTGTCCCTGTCGTACATCCAGCAATTTACCTGGCTGGTTGCATCGTCCATTATGGCGATGAAATTCTGCCTGGCGTAGATGTCGTGTAACCAGTGGTCGACCCAGGAATCCATGAGGACCATCTGACCGAACTGCTGCATCCTCTCTCTTGGCACCTTGTCTGTACCTCCCTGTCGATGGAATCGACCGATCAAGCAAATCGGCAACCGCCCGGATGCCTGCGCTCCGGAGAGGGGGCCGGCTTCAACCTGCCAGGTTGAGGCCATGAGACTGGACATCAGCGGCAAGCCAGCCAGTCATGCCGTGTGAGCGGGGAGGCGGCGGACCCTGACCGTCCCCGCACTTCACTGACCGTCCCCGCTCAAAACTGTGTCATCCCCGCACCGTCCATGACCGTCCCCGCTCAAAACTTATCATCCCTGCACCGTCCATGGCCGCCCAGCTCAAAACAGTATCATCCCTGCTTCGCCCATGGCAGCCCCAGCACAAAACTGTATCACCCCTGCACCGTCCCTGACCGTCCCAGCACAAAACTGTGTCACCCCTGCACCGTCCCTGGCCGTCCCGGCCTTATCGCCACACCGACCCCGCTCTGTCCCTGACCGTCCTGCCTTGTCACTGACCCATGCCTGCTACGTCCCTGCGGTCTCAGGCACAACCATTGCCGTCTGAGGCGACTCGTCCGCCCCCAGGTTCCGGGCTGACGCCGCCCGAGGACCGGCACGGACGGATCCTGCCCAGGCTGGCGTCATGCCGCAGGAAGCCCGCCCGGCAGTTCAGGGTCTTCCTCAGGTCCGGGGAGACCCTTTCAGGTCCTGGGAGACTCGTGCCGGTGGGCTGCCCCCCGCGACGGAGCGGGATGGATCAGCCGCCGGGAGCGCGTCTCCTGGCCGCCTGTGCCACGGTCACGCCCCTGGCGTCGGCCATCTCCCAGCGGTCGAAGTCCTCGGGGAGCTTCCCCGCCGCGGCGGCGGCATGGGCCACAGTCCAGCCCGCGCTGTCGGCTATCTCCCAGCGGTCGAACCCGGGAGGGAGGCTGCCGTTCGCGGCTGCTGTGTGGGCGACGGTCACGCCGGCCTTGGCCGAGAGCTCCCAGAGGGAGAACCCGTCAGGGAGGCATCCGGCCAGGGCAGCCGCGTGGGCGACGGTGATCCCTATGTCGTCGGCTATGTCCCAGCGGTCGAAGCCTTCCGGGAGAAATCCCCCCAGCGCGGCCGAGTGGTACACGGTGCGCCCTATCCGGTCGGAGAGCTCCCAGCGGTCGAAGCCTTCGGGAAGCCTCCCGCGCCTGGCGGCGACGTGCGCGACCGTGCAGCCCCGAGCGTCAGAGAGCTCCCAGCGGCCGAAGCCCTCGGGGAGCTGCCCGTTCTCGGCGGCCTCGTGGGCGACGGTCCGCCCGGAACTGTCTGCAAGCTCCCAGCGGTCGAAGCCGCCGGGCAGGAAGCCCGCCTCGGCAGCCGAGTGGGCGACGGTGAACCCGTTCCCGTCCGCGAGCTCCCAGCGCGAGAATCCCTGGGGAAGACGGCCTGCCGCCGCGGCGAAGTGTGCGACGGTCCATCCCCTCTCATCCGCGAGGGACCAGCCGTCGAAGGCTTTCCCGAGGCTGCCGAAGAGTGCCACGCCCCTTATCTCGTCGGTTGTTGGTGTGTTCGACATGTGAAACCCCGTCGGCCCCACGGCCGGCTGTCACTGGCTTCCCCGCCTCCCTGGCGGGAAGCGGGAAGCCCTCCTCTGTCGCGGCCTGGAAACGCGTCCCGCCCCCGGGGCGGCCCGGAAGCTCCTGCTGGGCCCCGGACAGTCACGGCGGCGTTGTCGCCGTCTGCCCGCTCTCCCGGCCGCCGGGCGCGCGGGCGTGTCAGGATCATGACATCCTGCTCGTCAGACAGTTCTTGCAAGGCCTACCCGGCCCTCGTCTCGCGAGGTGCCGACGGAAGGCATCCCCGCCCCTCGCCTTCCGGGGCGTCGCCAGATGTCCCCGTCTGTCGTTCCCGGACGGGGCATTTTCGGAAGCTGTCATCTGCCAGTCCTGCATGATGTGTCGACAGGCATAGCCGTCGCCATGTCTGTTCAAGGCATCGCCTGAAGCCGTCGAATACCCATGCCGCATGAGGCGTCGTCACAAGCCGTCGTCTGCCGTTCCGGCACGGGGCATCGCCTGAAGCCGTCGAATTCCCGTGCCGCATGAGGCGTCGTCACAAGTCATCGGCCGCCTTCATCCTGAAATGCGCCGCCGGAAGTTTCCGGCGGACCACGGACCGGAAGGTCCTGCCGCGCCACCGTCCCGGAGCGGGGCCGCGCTCACCTGGCCGGGGCCCAGAGCCTGGTGACGCGCTCGTAATGCTCGCGGAACTCGTTGTACCTTTTCACGGCGGTAAGCACCTCCCTGAAGGTAGCCACCTTGTTGTGGGCGCCGGCGTGCCGGAGCTGCCTCCACGCGAAGGCGCAGTCCTGCGCGGACTTCTTGGCCTGGTAGTTCAGGATCCCGTGGGGCCTGACGGTCTGGGCCAGGAAGTAGGCCATGGGCGATATCTCGGTGAGGACGTGGTTGCGCTGCTCCGGGTCTTGCAGGTAGAAGCTCCAGACGTCCGGGCCGTGGGCCATCTCCACGATGGTGACCAGGATCGACTGCACGTGGTCCACCGCCGGGAGGAAGACCTCCCTCTGCGCCGCCGCGACGGCCCGTTCCAGGTCGTTCATGCCGAGCATCACCGGGTGCAGGCGGGTGAAGCCGTTCGCGGCGAGCAGCCCCTCCGACCAGAGCTCCACCTCGTGGCGGGACGCGGGCCTGGGCGGCGGAAGCCCGCCGCTCAGGAGCGGGTGCCGGGCCGCGGCGGCTGTGTCGGCGGCGTCCGGGCGCACCCCCATCTTCTCGGTGGCCTTCCTGAGGGGGTAGCTCCTCAGGATGTCCACCGCGTCCTCCAGGCTCATGGGCCGCTCGGCGACTATCCTCGCCATGAGCTCGAAGTCCTCGGAGCACAGGGCCAGGCACATGGGCTTCAGGTAGAGGTACTCGGCCTGGGCCTGGCTGTCCTGGGCCCTCGACGCCGACATGCTGCGGCGGAAGGCCCAGTCCAGGTCGCTCTGGCGGATCTGCCCCCAGAAGACGTGGCGGGTGAGGAACAGGTCCGACCGTATCTCCCGGAAGGACGGGGGCACGAACACCGCCAGCCGCAGACCCTGGGGGGACGGGTTCGAGGCGTCCTGGGAGAGTCCCGCCCATTCGGAGACGCCCTCCGCCACCGCCTGCTGGGCCTGGGGCGGCAGGGTCTCCAGGCCCGTGAGGGCCAGGAACTTGAGGTTGCGGTCCTCCCACAGCGCCCTGAAGAGGTCGGGAAGCTCGGGCCTGTCCCCGAAGTGGGGCTTGCGGCTCTCGTCGTTCCAGTCCCAGGCGTCCCGGAGGATGGGGACCAGCCCGTCCGCGTCCGGGGGGGCCGCGGTGGCGAGGTCGAAGACTTTCGGGACCTTCTTGCCGTCGTTGTGGAGGTCCCGCGAGACCCTCCGGATGAGCGAAGCCTTCGGGAGCGTCCGGGGGAGCATGACGACCGCGTTCTTCCCGCGCGACAGCGAGGAGCTGATGGATGCGGCGAAGGCGAGCCCGCCGGGGGTCTTCCAGATCATGGCCGTCCCCCCCGTCCCGGCCGGGACGGGTCCCGTCCGGGTCCCGGTACGCCCTGGGCGCCCGCGGGGCCGCCTCCGGGATGCCGGAGTCCGGTTCCTGCCCACCCCCGGCCGATGCTTCCCGACGTGCCTCCGTCCCATGCCAGGCCCCGGCCGCTTGTTCCTGACGTGCCTCCGTTCTCGGCCCCGCCCAGGCCGCCGCAAACCGACGGGCCGACGGTTCCTGGTGCGCCGGCACAGTCGCCGGACTGGCTTCCGTTACCGGCCCAGCCCTGGCTGCCGTTTTCCGACGGGCCGCCGTTTCCTGTCCCGCCGCCCTGGCCTCCGTTCCCGGCCCCGCGCTGGCCGCCGCTTCCCGAAGGGCCGCCGGTTCCTGACCTGCCGGCTCCGCTACCGGACTGGCCCCAGTTACCGGCCCAGCCTCCGGGACCTGCCCAGCCGCCGTCCCCGCGGAAGGAGGACGGCCTCCCGTCCCCGGTTCCTCCACGGGAATCTTCAGGGGATCCTCCGGCGGATCCTTCATGGGATCCTCCGGCGGATCCTTCAGGGGATCCTCCGGCGGATCCTTCGGGGGAGCCTCCGGCGGATCCTGCGGGGGATCCTTTAGGGGATCCTCCGGCGGATCCTTCAGGGGATCCACCGGCGGATCCTTCAGGGGATCCACCGGCGGATCCTCCAGGGGATCCACCCGCTGATTCTTCCGGGGAACCTCCGTCAGAACCTTCCGGGGCCTCGCTGCCGGGGCCCCGGAAGGCCACGTCGGAGCCGGCGGCGGCCCTGATGGAGGCCAGGTAGTGGCGGTCGATCCAGTAGCGGGGCTCGCCCCGGGAGACGCCCTGGGGCCACTGGTCCTCGGGGGGAGGCACCACCAGGCCCAGCTGTCTCAGGAGGTAGAAGGCACCGGAGATTTCGGAGGGCGCGGGCGGGGGCGCGCCCGCGCCGTCGGCGGATTCCAGGTGGAGTCCCAGGAGCTCCGGGAACTCCGCCTCGGTGAAGGACGAGTCCCAGAACGACACCAGGAACCCGTCGATGGCGCGGTAGAGGGGAGGGGGGTCGGGGATTCCGGCGAGGTCGCGGAACCCGGGGTCTGCGGGCGGGCCGCCGTCGCTTACCGGGGGCACCGGGTCGCTCGTGGCGTCCGGCTCCTTGCCGGCCCTGCGGTCCCTGAGGCGAGCGAGCTCGCGGAGCACGAGCGAGTCCCAGCCGCCCGTCCTCTCCAGGATGCCGTTCGCGAGGCTAGCAGCGAGGCCGGCTCCGTCCAGGAGGTTGGCCACGCTGTTGCGGTTCCACCGCTCCAGGAAATGGACGCTCTCTGAGCCGGCGGCGAAGTCGCCCCCGGCGAGGCCCTTCAGGTAGCACCCGGCGCCGGCCACGCCCATGACCTTGAAGAAGCGCCCCCGGGCCTGCCTCCTCGCGACGAACCGCTCGGCCGCCCGGAAGACGGCCCAGAACTTCTGCGGGTCCGTGCAGCGGAGGACCGCCACCGTCCTGTCGGACTCCGGGTTCGCGGAGCGCGCGAACAGCGACGCTATGGCCTCCGCCTGGCCCTTTGCAGGCAGATCGTCGGGAATCGTCTCGACCAGGTCCCCCGGGGGAGGGTCGGGGCGGTCGACGGCGAAGATGGTCTTGAGCGCCGGCACCACCCTGGACAGGCCCATGGCCTCGGAGCCCAGTATCAGGGCGCAGGAGGTCTCCCAGGCCCTCAACGAGTTCTCGGCCGAGTAGGCGAGCGGGCTGGGGAGCCCCGCCGCGTCCCCTGCGGCGGACGGGAGGCCGGGCAGGACGCGCCGCATGCCCTCGGGCCCGCTCTGGGGGACGTAGTCCATGGACTCGAACTTCTCGAGCTCCGCGGAGACGTCCCCGTCGGCCCGGAGAAGCTTCAGGATGCCCTCGTTCCGGAGGGCGAAACGGTCGCGGACGCGCCTGAGCAGGCCCAGCCCCTCCATCTCGGCCATCAGGCTCTCCGCCTGGTCGAAGCCCACCCCGTCGAAGCCCCGCGGCCAGAAGTAGCGGAGGTTGTCCAGGATCTCCGTCGCCGGGAATCCCTCGCGGCCGTCGTCCCCCTCGCTGTCCTCCTCCATGAAGGCGACGACGTAGGCTATCACCCGGTAGCGCGGGTCCAGGTCCACGGTCCACTCGAAGCGCGCCCGCATCTGGGACTGCAGCTCCGGGTTGCGGAAGACCCCGTCGACGAGCTCGCGGGTGATCCTGAACGGCGGGGACCAGGCGGCGTCCTCGCCGTTCCTCAGCACGTGGCGGACCAGGGCGTGGCACGCGAGCTGGATGAGGCTCGGGTGGTAGTTGGTGAGCGTGAGCGCCTTGTAGACCAGGCTCGTCGTCTCGAAGGCGATGCCCAGCGCCCTCATCGGCCTCTCGATGAGCCCGAAGGCCTCAGCCGAGTCCAGCGGCCCTATGCGGAGCGGAGTCCCGAAATGCTTGAGCGGGCTGTTGGGGTAGTGCTGGAACCGCTGGACTGAGTGCGTCCCGGAGAGGACTATCTTGAACCTCCGGCCCGTGGACTGCATGAGGTCGCGGTACGCCTCCAGCCGGGCGAAGCCGCACTCGCGCTCGGCGTCCAGGAGCCTGTCGCTCTCGTCAATGAGGAGGAGGATCCTGCGGCATTTCCCGTACTGCTGCGCGAGGAGCTTCTGAACGTGCTCCGTCAGCGTCCCGGAACCGGCGTCCGCGCTCCACAGGTCCGCCTCGCGGAGCATGGAGGACACCGTCTCGTCCAGGGTCGAGGCGTAGCGGGCGCTCCTGTACAGGACGTGGTCGCCCTGGTCCGGGCGGTGGCGGCGGCGGCGCAGCTGCAGGAGCATGGCAGACTTGCCCAGCTGCCTGCCCCCGAACATGAGGCATGTCCCGTGACGGTTCCACAGCTCGTCCATGTCGCTCTCGCGGCCGTAGAACATCTCCCCGGGCACGGCACCTGCCGCGTCCGGGGTGTAGGGGTTGTCCCAGCCACCGGCGGCGCCGGCCTCCAGGAACGCGTCCGCCCTCTCCAGGGGCCCCATGCCCGAGGCGAGCCAGTCCGCCAGGTTCGAGTCCACCACCACAGGGCAGATCCTCGCGCGGCGGCAGTCGCGGCCCAGGATCTCTCGGCCGGCGCGGCTGAGCCTCCCGAAGCACAGGACAATGACGGAAGCCTCGGAGTCCTCGCCGTAGGAGCTCACCTGCTGGACGATGTCGCCCGCCGTGAGGTTCCCCCAGGCCAGGAGCAGCACGTGCCTGCCTCCGGCCTTGGATCCCCAGCGCGGGAGCACCGAGGCGATGGTCACCTTCTCCAGGACCTGCCTCATCCAGAAGAAGGGCCTCCCGTCGGAGCGGCAGTCCTCCAGGATCCTGGCGGAGGCGTCGAAGCTGAACCCGAGGCCCCTCAGGAGCTCAGCCAGGAGGGCCGTGTAGAAGCGCTTGGAGTTCACGCTCAGCGCCTTGTGCGCCGCGAGCGTCCTCCAGACGGACGCGAGCCCCTCCCCCGCGCCGCGGACGGGGCCGTGGGCTGGCCTCCTGGCCGCGTCCTCCCTCATTCCCGCCTCGTGAATCCCGTCCAGGGCGCCGTAGAAGGCCTCGGCATAGGACGCGCCGCGCCTGCGGGGGGCCGCGGCGGGCCTCTCGCCCGACTCGAGCGCCAGCCTCATGCGCCCGAGCTGGTCCATGGCGGCCATGTACTCCCTGTTGGCTATCATGTCGCGCACGAGGGCCTCGGCGTCCTCGGGGACGCTCCACAGGCTTTTGAGCTCCGCGAGCCGCGCCTCGGCCTTCCGGGAGGCCTCCTCCGCCACCCTGTCGAGCACCGCGCGGAGCCGCCTCACGGCAGCCCTCGACATGGCGAGCGTCCGGAGCGCGTCCGGCATGGACGCGAGCCTCTCGGGGCCGTCCCTCTCCCGTAGCTCCGGGATGGCCTCCATCTCCCTGAGGACCGCCTCCAGCTCGGCCGAGTGCGAGTCCCGGTCGGCGCGGGAAAGCCCGCCCGCCACGTGCTGCTCCTCCACGGAGTCCCGCGCGTCCGCGAGCTCCGACGCGAGCCCCTTCGCGAGGGCACCGCAGGCGTCGGCGAGGAGCTCCCGGAGCCTGCGTCCGGTGCCGGGGTCCCTCGCCTCGCCCAGCGCAGGGTCTGCCGCGGCGGCGGCCGCCACCAGGTGCGTCCCGTGGCCCTCCCCGCGCAGCTGGTCCAGGCAGTCGTCGATAAGCTCCCGCGGGTTCGTGAGCGCCGCCACGAAGGTCCCGAAGTCAAGGCCCTCCCCGCCGGCCTCCACGGCCGGGCCGCGGGCCTTCAGGAGCCAGAGCCTCAGCGCGGCCTCCAGCCCGGGGAGCCCGCCGCCAGTGAGTCCTGAGGCGTCCTCGCCGAAGCAGGCCGCGTAGCTCCCCCCGAGCTCGCGGAGCATCCTCGTGAGGATCCTCCCGGCCGCGTCCTCCGGTTCCGCCGGGTCGGGGAGCTCGGGCGGGCGGGCCATCTCGGAGAGGAGCTTCAGGACTTCAAGGAGATGGGTGCGGACCGACTCGTCACGCCTGGACCTGAGCCCCGCGCGGTTCAGCTCGATCCACTCGGAGGCGAGCGAGGCTGCGGCGCGGATCCTCTCGTGGAGCTTGCCCTTGGCCCTGGCCACGATCTTCTTCACGCCCGAGGACGAGGACTTCACGAGCTTCTGGGTCTCCTGGATCTTCTTCTGCATGAAGGCAGGGTCCGTCCAGTCCTCGGCCCTCGCGGCCAGCTCGTCCAGCTCCGCCTCCGCGCGCGCGTCCCGGGCTGCGCTCACCAGATCGTGCAGCTCCCCGTTCGGCGACACCAGCAGGTGCAGGATGTCCGAGGCCAGGGCGTAGAGGATGGTCTGGCGCGGGGCGGTCTCCATCCAGCGCCTGGTCTCCTCCTCCAGGAGCCTCGTCTCCTCGGCGCGCTTCGCCTCGGCCGCGGCCTCGCTTATGGTCTCCTCGCCCAGGGTTATCTCCCCGTGCTCGTTCCGGGTGGCTATCTCGCCCAGGAGCTGGCCCAGCTTCGGGCGCAGGGACGGCCTGGGGGCGAGCTCGCGCAGGAGCTTCACCAGGTTGTGGTCCTGGAAGGTGAGGGCGGGCCTTATGAGGGACGCCGCGAGCAGGTCCAGCTGCCTCGGGTCCATCCCCGCCACGCGCTCCGCGCCGTCCGCGAAGAGCTCCGCGAGCCTCCGCCTGGAGTCGTGGTGCAGGTAGTGGCAGTTCGTGCCCAGGTACAGCGTCTCCGCCAGCCAGGGCCCCACCCCGCCCGACGGGTTCGCCCGCGAGTACCAGTACAGGGCCACGAGCTGGCCGTCGTCTATGAGGTAGTTCTCCAGGCCCCGGAGGAGCGTCGCCGAGTCCGTCCAGCCGCCTTCGGGATATGCCCTGGCCATGAGGTAGCCGTCCAGGGCGTCCATGTCCTGCCGCATGAGCTCGAGCTCGCCCTGCCACGGGGCCTCCCCGGACGGGGTGCCGTCGCCTTCCGTTGTCACGATCTCATCCGGCCCGTCCCCGGCGTCCCCGGTCTCGGAGCCTGCTTCACCGGGCTCCTCAGGCTCCGGCCCGGCGGACACGGGCACCTTCATCTCCGGCTTGGCGGAGGTGGCTTCCTTCAGCTCCGGCTCGGCGGCCACGGGCTCCTTCGGGCCAGGCCCGGCGACCGCGGTCTCCTTCATCTCCGGCTTGGCGGTGGAGGCATCCTTCAGCTCCGGCTTGGCGGCCACGGGCTCCTTCGGCCCAGGCCCGGCGACCGCGGTCTCCTTCATCTCCGGCTTGGCGGTGGATGTCTCCTTCAGCTCAGGCTCGGCAGCCAAGGGCTCCTTCGGGCCAGGCCCGGCAGTCGCAGTCTCCTTCATCTCCGGCTTGGCGGTGGAGGCATCCTTCAGCTCAGGCTCGGCAGCCATGGGCTCCTTCGGGCCAGGTCCGGCAGCCACAGTCTCCTTCATCTCCGGCTTGGCGGCGGAGGCCTCCTTCAGCTCAGGCTCGGCAGCCACGGGCTCCTTCGGCCCAGGCCCGGCAGCCACAGTCTCCTTCATCTCCGGCTTGGCGGTGGAGGCCTCCTTCAGCTCAGGCTCGGCAGCCATGGGCTCCTTCGGCCCAGGCCCGGCAGCCACAGTCTCCTTCATCTCTGGCTTGGCGGTGGAGGCCTCCTTCAGCTCAGGCCCGGTAGCCACAGTCTCCTTCATCTCCGGCTTGGCGGTGGAGGCCTCCTTCAGCTCAGGCTCGGCAGGCATGGCCTCCTACGGGCCAGGCCCGGCCTCCGCGGTCTCCTTCTTCTCCGGCTGGGCGGT
>JAISFP010000034.1 GCA_031263525.1 Deltaproteobacteria bacterium
CCCACACCTACACAGACTGCGACACTCAGTCCCTCGCCGACGCTCTTCCGATCTCCCGCGTCTCACTTGTCCCTGCCTTCCCGACTCGCTAGCCTCCCGGCTCACGCTCCTCACCTGGCCCCGGGACTCACCAGGCCCCCCTCCTCCCCTGCCTCCAGGCTTCCGGCTCCCGGCTTCCTGCCTCCCACGTATCGCTTGCCCCTGCCTCCCGGCCTTCCCGACTCGCTAGCCTCCCGGCTCACGCGCCTCCCCTGACCCCGGGGCTCCCCCCCGCCTCCCCTCCTCCCTCGCCTCTCGGCTCCCGGCTCCCCTCCTCCCCTGCCTCCTGCCTTCCGGCTTCCTGTCTCCCACGGCTCTCCTGCCCCTGCCTCCAGGCCTTCCCGACTCGCCTGCCTCCCGGCTCACGCGCCGCCCCTGACCACGGGACTCCCCCGGCTCCCCTCCCCCCCGCCTCCTGGCTTCCGGCTTCCTGCCTCCCACGCCTCACTCGCCCCTGCATCCCGGCCTTCCCGACTCGCTTGCCTCCCGGCTCACGCGTCTCCCCTGCCTCCCGGACACCCCGACTCCATCGACCCAACCCTCCCCTGGCTCCGCCAATCCCAGTTTCCCCGGCTCCAAGTCGCCTCCGGCCCCCCGGCTCCGTCCTTCCCGGCTCCCCGTCTCGGTCCGGACCCTTGGAAGACCAGGCGGACCCGCCTGCGACCGCTTCACGATCGTTTGAACCCGCATCGCCGGACCCCGCATCGGGCCACCATCACGGAAAAGGCCTCTGAATGACTGCAAGCAGGGAACACGGGCACCTTGCGGGACTCCGGCGCACCCGGCGAAGTGGGTCACCGAACGTCAGGGCGCGTCTTATCTGCCCGAAACGCGGGTAGAAACTCTCTGGGACACGGTCCGACTGACGCTGCCTGCCGAAGGCCCCCCTGACGGCTGGCACGCCGGCCTGCCTTCTCACCATGCATGTCCCGCAACGATTCTTCTTTAACTGTCTTTAATTTTGCTTATCCTGTCAGCATTTTCAATTATTGATGCAAACACCGCAAGCATTCCCGCGCGATCCGCACCCCCCAGCGACTCCGCAGAAGGCACCATCGCCCGCCGCCCCGGGACGCGGCAGCCTTCTTGCTCTCCATGCTGGCACGGCCGGCGCGCCGTGACGGGAAACCGGCACGGTCATCCACCCATGACGCGGGCCAGGAAGAGGAGCTGCCATGACGTCCCAGACCTGCCAGACAGTCCAGGACACCGGAATCCAGAGCTGGCCCCCGCCCGTCGCTCGGCCCGTTTCCCGGACCGCGGCGCTCTCCCCGAACCGGCCCCGTTCCCTGCCCGCGACCGCCTTCGCGTCCAGGGCCGCGGCAGCACCCCATTCCCGGCCCGAGGCAGCGTCCCAGTCCCGGCCCGCGCCCCGCCCGACCGTGGCCAGGCCAGGCAGTACGGAGCACCGCCTGGAGCGCTTCGCCTGGCTCAGGGGGCTCGACGGGAAGCTCGAGACGCTCTCCGGGTCGATAGGCCAGCTGGGTGGCGGGCCCGTCCCGGCGGAGGTCCTGATGCGCTACGTCCATCACGTCTTCAACCAGGCCGCCCACGAGGGCGCGGTGGCCAGGGAGGGAGCCCACGCCTGCTTCGGCCTGGGTATCACGGACGCCGGGGGCCGCGAGCTCTACGCCGCATTCGTGCGCAACCCCAACCCCGGCTCCCAGGAGTGGGAGCTCGCGGGCTTCGGCTCGCCGGAACCGGGCCTCCCCGCCGACTCCCGCTCGGCGGACGCCATCCTCGCCCGGCGCTTCGCAACGCTTCCCGCCGCCCCCCGGCGGATAGCGCCCCTCTCCGGCTTCGTCTTCGACGCCAGGGCCCGCGTCCGCGACTGCGACTGGCTCCACGCGATAGAGGACCACCCCGAACGGTTCCCCCGCGCCTGGCTCTCCCGCTACGTGCCCGAGGGCATCCTCCGCCTGCTCCCGGACTCGGCGCAGAGCCACGCCGGCGACAAGGGCCCCGACATGGACGCGGCCCCCTTCCAGAAGGCCATGGCGGCCTACAGGAAGTCCGGCGCCCTCCCGGTGGGCCTCATGACGGAGGATCTGGAGAGGGCCAGGGACAGATCCCTCGCCGCCGTCAGATCCGGCAGGATAGCGGCCGAGCCCTTCCTCCACATCTCCTCCACCCCCGAGGGAGACAGGCCCCAGCACCTCCTGCCCATCTCGCTCCCCGGCATCGCGGACGAGGGCGGGGCCCGCGCCGACCTGGCACTGGCCCTCGAGCCCGACGGCCGCGGCGGCTACAGGGGCAAGACGCTCCTGACGCTCGCCATGGCCAGGTTCAACTCGCGGATCACCGGCTACAGGGACCGTGACGGATGGCTCATGACCGGACGCCTCCCCGAAAGGCCCGGCGACACGGGGGCCACGGAGCCCGCCTTCCAGAGCCACCCCTTCCGGAGGATCACAGAGGCGGGCCCGAGGCCCTGCGCCTGACGCAGACCGCCTCCGGAGAACTTGCTGTCCGAAACTGGCAGATTCCCTTGCCGGCTGTCCCTTTTCAGCAATATATTACCCGTTATTCAAATGTCGGAATTTGGCTATCAGCCCAGAGGTGGAAAGGTCGGACAAAACCCCAGACCTGGTATCTGCTCGCCATGATCCGCTACTATAATATGGAAGAAGATTCCGACATTTGATTAAACGGGTAATACCGATCTTTCGTAACCATTCAGGTCCCCCCCCAAGGGGGACTCAACAGGGGGATTTTAACCGACCAAAACATCCTCAATAAAAACCATTTGCCCCAATATGAAGAATCAATAGTTGACTCTTCGACTTTAATGGTTCCTCATCATAGCTTTCTTCCCCCGAAATAGGTCCTCAATGCTGGGTTACCTGAATTGTTACGATCTTTCACGGAAATATGAACGGATGGGGAAGAACGCTGAACCTTGCGGGCAGACGAGGAAGGCCGGCTCGCCGTCATATTCGTTCATGTTTGCATGGACGGAAAATATTACCCGCCCAATAAAATGCCGGAATTTGGATATCAGTCCAGGTGCGGAAATGTCTGGCAAGCAACTATCCAGTTGTATACGTGCTGTGATTCTCTGCTAAATACGGAAGTTAATTCAGGCATTTCGTTGAACGGGAAATAAGCTGTTCCTAACAATCGCCCTAAGGTTGTGTTATGGTTTGTTGCAACTGCACGTTCGGGAATCCCGGCTCCCCGCCCCATGTGCCCCGCGGCGCGGGGCTGGGGCCGCGTGCCTGGCACCGGCTCAGGGGCCGGAGCCAGTGCCGATGTCCCCCCGAGAGCAAGCCCTGCCAGACCCGGAAGATGTCGGCCTAGCTGTGCGGCACGGACCCGTGCCTGCCGCGGCGAGCCTGCCAGGTCCCTGGCAGGCCAGTCCGTACAGGTGAACCGCCATGGACCCGAACGCCTGCCCCCCTCCAGCCGCCGGGGCCTCGCCCGATGCGAACGCCGAGCGGGATGCTCTCATGCACGAGGTCGATGAGCTGGAACGGACCCTTGGTCCGGATCACCATGACACGCTGAACTCTAAAAGCGCCCTGGCCAAAACCCTGAGCGATCTCGGGGACCACGCCGCCGCCCTGGAGCTGGACGCCCAGGTGCTGGAGGCTCGGGAGCGCATCCTGGGCCCGGAACACCCTGACACGCTGATCGCGAAACGCATCCTGGGCATTGACCTGAGCTATCTCGGGGACTACGCCTCGGCGCGCGATCTGGACGCCCAGGTCCTCGAGGCGAGGGAGCGGATCCTGGGGCCGGTTCACCCTGACACGCTGAACTCGAAAAACGACCTGGCCTATGACCTGCACAGTCTCGGGGACCACGCCGCATCCCGGGACATGTACACCCAGGTCCTCGAGGCGAGGGAGCGGATCCTGGGGCCGGAACACCACGACACGCTTGACACGAAAAGCAATCTGGCCATTGACCTGCGCAGTCTCGGGGACCACGCCGCCGCCCGTGAGCTGAACGCCCAGGTCCTCGAGGCGAGGGAGCGGATCCTGGGGCCGGAACACCCCGACACGCTGAACTCAAAAATCAACCTGGCCATTGACCTGCGCAGTCTCGGGGAATACGCCGCAACACGCGAAATGGACGCCCAGCTCCTCGAGGCGAGGGAGCGTATCCTCGGACCGGTTCACCCCGACACGCTGAACTCAAAAAACGACCTGGCCGACGACCTGCGCAGTCTCGGCGAATTCGCCGCGGCACGCGATCTGGACGCCCGGATCCTCGAGGCGAGGGAGCGGATCCTCGGACCGGTCCACCCCGACACGCTGTCCTCAAAAAACGTCCTGGCCGTTGACCTGCGCAGTCTCGGCGACTTCGCCTCGGCACGCGAGCTGGACGCCGGGGTCCTCGAGGCGAGGGAGCGGATCCTCGGGCCGGTCCACCCCGACACGCTGTCCTCAAAAAGCAACCTGGCCTCAGACCTGCACTATCTCGGGGACTACTTCGCAGCACGCGAAATGGACGCCCGGGTCCTCGAGGCGAGGGAGAGGATCCTCGGACCGGCTCATCCCGACACGCTGTCCTCGAAAAACAACCTGGCCGATGACCTGCGCAGGCTCGGCGACCACGCCGCAGCCCGCGAAATGGACGCCCGGGCCCTCGAGGCGAGGGAGCGTATCCAGGGGCCGGAACACCCCGACACGCTGTCCTTGAAAAACAACCTGGCCGTGAACCTGGTCAGTCTCGGCGACCACACCGCAGCCCGCGAAATCCATGCCCAGGTCCTCGAGGCGAGGGAGCGGACCCTGGGGCCGGATCATCCCCTCACCCTTATCTCGAAAAACAATCTTGCCGACTGTCTGGACAAACTGGGAGATCACGCTTCGGCCAGGGACATGCACATTCAGATCATCAAGTCGCGGGAACGCGTCCTTGGCCATGAGCATCATTACACGCTGAACTCCAAAAGAAACCTTGCCGCGGTCCTTGAGAATCTCGGGGACCACGCCGCCGCCATGGATCTCCTTCTGGAAGCCCTTGAGACTGCCACGCGAAACTACGGGGCCGACCACCCGCTGACCGCCGAGATTGCCTCCGCCCTGGGAAGCATGCACAGCAGTCCCGGTGATCATGAATAGACAGCAAATTTTCAGAACCGGCGGCCTTGACCCGGTTCCGGGTCCAGAGCCTCTCCCCGCCCGTGCTCCCGGTACCGGGTAATCCCTTGCCGGCACGGGTAAACAATACCCGGTTCATCAGGGTGCCCGGCTCCCTTGGAAAATGTTTCGGGAAATCGCTTTCGCTGCTCAGGCTCCTACACCTCATGGACTGTCGGGATAACAGGACCCCCCAGCTCCGCATTCGGATCCCGGGTCGGAATCTTGCATGCCGTCTTTCAGGCCGTCCGGAATTTCCGGCAGACCGTCCTGAATTTCCGGCAGCCCGTCCGGGCCGCAGCGGGATTCCGGCGCAGCCTCCATTCTGCCATGCCGGGAAGAGCCCGGCCTAACGGCGGGCAAGGCCCACCCCCGCCGGCATGCTCCTGCTTCCGGAACGACCAGTCCAGCCACCCTCCCCTGCCACGTGAACCGGAAGACAGCATGTCCTCGACAGTCTGGCTCTCCTGCAGGCCGAACCCTTCCCGGCCCCGCACGGCGGCCCCGACCGCTGCCCTGGCGGCCATCCCCCGCCTGACCCTCCTGACACTCCTGACCATTCTGACCCTCCTGACCATTCTGACCCTCCTGACCCTCGCGACGCCCCCGCCTGCGGAGGCGCGAACCTCCGCGCCCGCCGGCACCCCGGCTGTCCGGGACGCCGTCCGGGAAAGCTCCGCGCCCGCCGGCACCCCGGCTGTCCGGAACGCCGTCCGGGAAATAGCCGCGCCCGCCGGCACACGGGCTGTCCGGGACGCCGTCCGGGAGAGCGCCGCGCCCGCCGGCACCCCGGCTGTACGGGACGCCGACCGGGTGAACTCCGCGACCGGGACTGTCCCGCATGCGGCAGCGCATGCCGCCCTTGCCGTACCCGAAGCCGGCGGCTTCCCTGCCGCGGCCGGGCGGAAAGACCGCCATGAGCTCGCGGCAGCCATTGCCACCCTGACGAGGAGGCTGGACGTCCAGGGCCGGGAGCTCGGGACGGACAGCCCCGAGACCCTCGCTACGGCCGTCGCCCTGGGCGAGACCCTCCTCGAGGCGGGCGACGCCGCCCGCGCGCGCGAGATCCTCATACGGGCCGCCGAGGCGGCCTGGAGAACCCTGGGCCCGGGCCACGAGCTCGTGACCGAAGCGGCTCTGGCGCTCGCCCGCAGCGCCGCGGCGCAGAGGGACTACGTCTACGCGAGGGATCTGTACGCCAGGATTCGTGCCGCGAGATGCGCCTCCCAGGGGCAGGACGCCGTCCAGGCCCAGGCGGCAGCCGTAGGTCTCGCCGGCACGCTCGTGTCCCTTGGCCTGCCAGAGGAGGCTGCCGTGACGCTCAGGTCAGTGCTCGAGTCCAGGGCCAGGACGCTGGGGGACACGCATCCCCTGACCCTGGACTCGGCGGGGCTCCTTGCCGGGGCGCTCATGGAGGCCCGCGACTTCGCGGGCGCGAGGGACCTGCTGACCCCGGCGCTCAGGGCGAGGAGGGAGACTGCTGGCGCGGACCATCCCGCGACGCTCGCCGACGCGTCGTCCCTCGCGGCCGCGCTCTCCATGACGGGCGATGCCCGGGGAGCCCGCAGGCTGTTCGCCGAGGTGCTCGAGACGCGCGACCGCGTCCAGGGGCCGGGCCATCCCGACTCCGTACGTGCCGCCCACGCCCTCGCCGTCCTGCTCCTCAGAAACGGGGAGACGGCCGAGGCTCTCAGCCTGGCAATTCGGCTCGCCGGGGCCGGCGCAGCCCCGCCCGACCCGGAAACCCGCCAGGAAGCGGCCCTTCTCTCGGCTGATCTGGCCAGGATCATGGGCGATCTTGGCATGTCCGAAGAGGCGCGGAAGATATTTCCAAACATGCCAGCTATCGCCGCTGGCAAGGTGACGCCGGCCAGCTCGCTTGCCATTCGGGCCGCCGCCGTCCGGTAGCCCCCTGTCCGCCGACCTGTTCTCTCGCCACGCGGACAACGGACGTCCGACAGCCCCGGGCCACTTCGGCCAGGACTCTCGTCCCGCGGGCCTCGGACGTCCTGACGCCCCCCGCCCGCCCCGGCCAGGGCTCTCGTCACGCGGGGCACGACCTTCCCGCTGCCCCGCCCTCGCCGGGCCCGCCCAAAGTCCGCCTGCGGCGCAGCGCGCACTCCAGGAGCCTCCCGCCCGGACCTTGGCCGGTCCGGTCACGGGCGCGGCAAATTTTCCAGAATTCCTGTCAAGGCAGATTCGGCACTCTCCCGGCCACGAGAGCCCTCTCCCCGAAGTCCCCCTCCGTGAAACGGCCGTTTCCCGCCCTGCCTGACTTCCGCCTCCTGACGTTCCCCGCCACCCTCCACTTCATCATCTTGCCGATTCCCGCCAAGCCTTGTAGGAACTGCTTACATTTTGACGCTTAAGCGGATGTGCAACCAATATGCAGCAGTTTCTTCGTTCATAATGCCGTTAGCCGCTTTGGACGAGAGGCTCGGCCGCTTCCATCCGCATCCTGCCGTTCCTCGCCCCCCCCGCATCATCTCTTTCCGCATCCCTCCCATGCCTCCCCCGCCAGAAGCTTTCGCCCTGCATCCTCCTGGCACCACTCGCCCCCCTCCCCTCGGCCTTCTTCCATCCACCCGGAACCTCACACGTCCTCCCGTCCGCCTCCGTCCGCTTCCCTCCAAGCCCCACATCCGCCTCCTGCCGTTCCTCGCCCCCGTCCACTCCGCCTCCAGCCCCTCTTCGCTCCCCTCCCCTCACCATCTTGCCACTTCGCGACCATGCCTCAGCCTTCAAAAGCTTCCAGCCCCGCATCCGCCTCCTGCCGCTCCTCGCCCCCCCACTCCGCCTCCTGCCGCTCCCCGGCCCCCTCCACTTCACCATCTTGCCACTTCTCGACCATGCCTCGGCCTTCAAAAGCTTCCGGCCCCGCATCCGCCTCCTGCCGCTCCCCGGCCCCCTCAACTCCGCCTCTCGCCCCCGACCTCCTCCGCCCAGTTCTTAACCCCCCGCTCTCCGACTCCTGCCGCCCCCCGGCCAGACCCCAGTCCTGGTCCTGCCGCCCCTCGCACCATCACGTACGCCCTCGGACGCCCCTCGGCCATCCCGCTGCCATCGCTCCACATATGGCTCGGTGCGGGACGGGCGCCCCGTTTCGCCCCGGTACCGGTCGGCCCCCGGTCCCTCCGTCACCCGAGAGGCCAGGCAGCCCTTCAGGACGTCCGGAGGCGGGCGACCGGGGAAAACGATCACGTCGGGCGGGGAAAAAGTGTGCGCCCCAGGCAGGGGCCCGAACACCCGCCTGCCGGCCCCTCCTTTCAGCCCAGCACCGCGCCTTGTCCCGCCGTCATTCTGATGCCGCCCGCCCCGGCGCGGGCGAATTTCCTTGAAAGCGCGGGACTGCCGGAGCCATTCGCCTTGTCCCGCAAAGGTTCCGACCGGGCGACCGGGAGGGGGCCCTGAGACCCGATCCTGGCAAGGGGATTGCTCTGTTCGGGGAGAGACCCCGGAGGCGGGCTCCACCCTGACCCTCCCCGCCCGGAAGGACACGGAAGGAGAAACGATGACGGAAGACATGTCAAGGACAGGCAAAGCGGACCCTCTCCCCCCGCTGCCAGCTGCGCCACCTGCGAACTTTCTGCTGCCAGACGACGGGAGCCCGTCCGGGGACGCGCTCCAGGAAGAGGACGCCGCCCGGACCGCGGGAGCCCCGACGTCCGGGGACGCGCTCCTGGATGAGGACGCCAGGACCCGGGAAGCCCCCACTGCCGAGGACGCGGTCCAGGAAGAGGACGCCGGCCGGAGCGAGAAAGCCGTCACGGGCGGAGACGCGTTCCTGGAGACGGACGTCGCCCGGATCGGGGACGTCCCGACGGGGAGTGACGCTCCCGAGGCATCCGGCGCCATGGAGGGCGTCACCGCCGGGAAGGCCGCCCCCGCCTCCGACCCGGCCATGTTCCTCGCCATGACAGAGATCTCGCTCCGGCACAGGGAGCGCGAGCTCGGCCGCGACGACCCCGCGACCCTGGTGACGATGGACACGGCTGCCAAGCTCAGGCTCAGGCTGGGCGTCCGCGAGGGGACCGGCGAGCTCCTGGCCGGGCTGGCCTCCGCCCGCGAGAGGATTCTCGGGCCCGACTGCCCGGACACAGTGGAGTCTTTCCTCTTGCTCGGGACCTTCCTCATGGATGGCGGAAGGACCGCCGACGGCAGGGACGCGCTCGCGAAGGCCGTCTCGGGGGGAAGGGCCTTCCTCGGCAGCGCCTCCGGAGACGGGCGCGGCAGTCCCGCTTGCGAGGCCGGGACGGTGTTCAGGGCCGGCCTCCGCCTGGCGGAGGCGCTGAGGCTCCTGGAGCGTCCTGCGGAGGCCGATGAGGCCATTGCCGAGGCGAGGGTGATAGCCGCCGCCCTGCCCGGCACGGACTGGGATGCGGGATGAAAGCCTGCTGTGCGGCCCTGACGCTCCTCCCTGCAGGGGAAGGCCGTCCAGGCGGTGACTCCTCGCGGCGCGCGGAAGCCGCCCGACAGGGCGCTCGGACCGGGGCCGTTTCAGGGAGCAGGCCGGCTCGGACGGCAGACAGGCACGGCTCTGCGTTCAGGACGGAAAGCCCGGCCCGACGGTCCGGACGGAAAGCACGGCCCGACGGCCCGGACGGAAAGCACTGCCCGACGGTCCGGACGGAAAACACGCCTTTCTTGCCGGAACATCATATAAGAATTGTCACAAACAAGCAGCCACGGACCGGTCCGGACGAAGCGCCGGACTGAAAGCGAGGACGTCATGTTCCAGATTTTTACGGACGCCGCCGCGATGGCGGCCGTCGCGGGATGCGTGCTGGCCGTGTCCCGCGCGGGGACGCTCAGGGCCGCAGGGAACGCGCTTACGGAGAACGGCGCGCACAGGGCCGACGCCCCCGCCGTACGCGGGGCCGGCGACTGCGTGAGGTCGGACCCCGCTCCCGGAGGCGGCCTGCAGGATACCGGCGGGGCCGCGGAGGAGAAGGCCCGCGGCAGGGCCGGGCGGGGCGGCCCCGGCGGCTCCGCCGAGACCCTCTCCCGCCTGGCGGACGGCCAGGGCCGGGCACCGGGCGAGGACTGCCCCGAGACCCTTGCCGCCGTCCACCGGCTCGGGAGCGCCCTCTCGGAGGCCGGACGCCACGCCGAGGCGAGGGTCGCCTTCGGGAAGGCCGTGAAGGGCAGGCGGAGGGTTCTTGGTCCGGCGAACCCCCTGACCATCGAGTCGGAGACGGCCCTCGTGGGAACGCTGGAGGAGCTGGACGGGCTCGGGGCCCTCCTGGAAAAGAGGGAGGTGCTCGAGTGGCTCTCGGACTCGCTCCTGAAGGCGGGCGGGGAGAGCGACCCCGCGGCCCTCCTGACCCTTGCCGCGCTGGGCTTCGTCACTCTGGGCACCGGGGACTGCGAGGCCGCGAGGGACGCCTTCTCCAGGGCCGCCGTGCTGACCCGCGCCGCCTTCGGCCCCGCGAGCCCCGAGGCGCTGAGGGCGGACGAGAACCTGGCCCTGGCCCTGTACAGGACCGGGGACGCCGAGGGGTGCGTGGCCCTGCTCGGGAAGGTTTCCGCTGCCTGGGCCGCGTCGCCGCAGGCGGACGCCGAGGAGGTGCTCCGGACGGGGGGTCTCCTGTCGTCGATTCTCAGCCTGCTCGGCCGTACCGAGGAGGCCGAGGCGGCGATGGAGCGCGCCGAGCTAGCGGTCTCGGCCGGACCCGAGGACGTGGCGGGCCGGGCGTGACAGCCCCGATACCCGCCTTGCGGGGAAAATGACCGGGGAAACCGCTGCAGACAGAACCTGTCACCCACATTGCCGGGGAACCCTCCGTAAAGTCCTGACAACCGCCACGGAACCCCTCGAAAGCTCCGAAAGCCGCCGCGGGCCCCCCCCGAAAGCTCCGAACGCCGCCGCGGCCCCCCCTGAAAGCTCCGAAAGCCGCTGCAGAACCCTTGAAAGCTCCGAAAGCTGCCGTGGAAGACCTGAGAGCTCCGAAAGCCGCCGCCGAGGCCCTGACGCCAGGAAACCTGCCGAGAAGGCCCTCATTCCAGACCGGGGGCCCTCAAAGCCACGAAGCAGGCGAAGAAGGGCACTAAGGCTCAGAAACCCGCGACCGACGCCCCGACAGTCCCTGAACACGCCATCGAAGGCGCGAAGGCACCGAAACCAGCCTCGGAGTACACGGCAGTTGCGGACCCACATCACGGGAGCACTGTACTGATACTCAATCTGCGCTCTGGCCGGTCAAGCAACGTTCAGCAGACAGAAAGTTTGTTTGAACACTCGATGAAATATCATTACAATGGTCCGTATGACGATTGGCCGTTTCGTAGATTTTTTAAATCAACCGGCCAGCCTGTCTTTCAGCCCTTATGCCGTCAGTCCTTCGCCTGGCTGGGTTATCCGTCCTGCCGCCCGGCATATCCGTCCCGCACCCCGGCCTATCCTGCCTCTCCGTCCATCCCACGGCCCTGCCTCGTCTCGCCATCCGCTCCTCTTGCCGACGGAAGACGATCGCCCGTCCGCCGGGCGGAAAACTGAATGCAGCGGATCGGGAGGCCTCCGTCCTCACGCGCCCGTCCGAATTTTCCGGCCCGCCCTCGATTCGAAGGTTTGCCGGCTGCTCCTGGCCGTCAAGCCCCGGACGTTCCCGCCTCCCTTAAGCCGCAGCGGACCGGAGGCGCTTCAGGGCGGCAGGGCAGGCCCGTGCAGGCTCCCCTGACCCTTCGCCGCAAGATTAAGGAGCGAGACCCGTGACGGAAACGATACTCGCCGCGCTCCGTCTGCTGGCCGGGGCGGCACCGCTTGCGGCGGCGGCCTGTGCCGCCCTGGCGACGCGTTCCGTACCGCTCGCCGCCGACGGGCACGCCCCCCCCGGTCCCGGCAAGAAGGAGCTGGACCTGGATCTCATGAAGGCCGAGCTCGCCGACGAGGAGGCCGTTCTCGGCCAGGACCACCCCGAAGTGATCGTCAAGACCAAGAAGCTCGGGAGGGACATGCTGAAGCTGGGCCAGTTCGAGGCCGCGGCGGAGGCGATGTCGCGCCTCTCGTCGAGCCTCGAGCGGCTCTTCGGGCCCGACGACCCCGGGGCCCGCTCCGCGGACCTCTTCCTGGGCCTGGCGCTCCTCGGTTCCGGGGACAACGCGGGAGCGAGGGAACTCCTGGTGAAGGTGGCGGATGGCGCCTGCCGCGAGTCGGGCGGAACATCCTCGACCGAGCCCTTCTGCCTGGGCCTCGCCGGGCTGGCGAGCCGGCGCCTGGACGAGACCGAGGCCTCCGAGGCGGCCTTCGGCCGCGCCTCGGAAGGCTACGCGAGGCTCTTCGGACCGGCCTTCGGAAGTCCGGCCTCAGCCGAGATGCTGATGGCCGTGAGCGCGGAGCACGTCGGCCTGCATGACGCCGCCCTCGAGCTTCTGGCGTTGGCCGTCGAGAAGTGCGCTAAGAACCCGGACTCCGTCCAGACGCGGCAGCTGCTCGAGAAGGACAGGCTGGAGTCCCTCATGAAGACCATCTGGCTCCCCGCCGATTTCTTCGGCCCTGAATACTAGGGTCCGGACCCTGCCCCGCCGGAGCCTTCTGGCGCGGCGGCCCGCAAGCCTCCAGCCCCCTCCGTCCCGGCGCCCTTCCGCGAGGGCCCCTTCCGCCACGCAGGACGGAGGGGCAGGGTGCCGAGACGCCGAAGCCTCCGGCCCGGCGGTGCCCAGTGACGGTCGCGGCATTCTTCCGTGCCGGAGAGCCTCGCGCCAAGACGGCCGGGCCCGGGAACCCCGCTCCGGTTTCGGCCGGGCCCGGGCGACCTGCGCCGGAGGCGACCGCATCCGCCGGCCTCGCTCCGGAGGCGGCCGGGCCGGGGGTCTTGCGCCGGAATCGACAGGGCCGGGGCCCGGTACCGGAAACGGCAGGCCGGACAGCGAGGGCGTGCCGACAAATTCCGTCGGCAGGGCTAAAAGAACGCCTTAACTGACGACAATTTCTTTTCGGTCTTGCAGAATACGCCTGCTTCCGGCATCATGCACTGACGGAAGGGAGGTGGACCGTGCTCGACACCCTCATGGCGCTCCTGCCGATCCTTGCTGCCGCCGCGGCGGCATCGTCTGCGGCCCCCGCCGCGGCCGCGCCTGCCAGGGCCGCCCCCCCCGCAGGGCCGGACCCGGACATCAGGGATGCCGTTCTCCGCGCCGAGGAGGCGGCGCTGGGCCGCGACCATCCCGAGGCCCGGAAGATGGCCGGGAAGATCGAGGGGCTCATGCGCTCGCTCATGGCGGCCCCCGGCCCCGGAGTCCTGACGGATCCCTCCGAACGGCTCGAGGAGTGCCTGGGGAGGGCCCTGGGACCGGAGGATCTGGATACGCTCTCCGCTCTGAACCGGCTCGGGTTCGCCATGTCCAAGGGCGGCAGGCATGCGGAGGCCAGGGCGGCGCTCGACGCGGCGGCGGGGGGGCGGAGGAAGCTCCTGGGGCCCCTAGCCGCCCCCACGCTGGACTCGGAGCTGGGGCTCTCCCGCGCGCTGGGCATGCTCGGGGACTTCGGCGCCGCGAGGGACATCCTGGATCGCCTGCTCCCGGAGATTGTCCTGATCTACGGCCCGGCCGACTACCTGTCGGTCCTGGCCGGGTTCGGCCTGGCCATGGTGCTCGCTCGCTCCGGCGAGCAGGACGCCGCGAAGGCCGCCTTCTCCCGAGTCTCGGAAAGCTTCAACGGCGTCGCGGAAAGCCTGGGCTACGGGAATCCGCAGAGCCGCAGCGCGTTCCGCAGGCATTTGCGCAGGCATGTCTCCGGGCAGGACCGCGGAGGCCGTGAAGACGCAAAGGACAGGCAGTCCCCGCCTAAGACCGGCCCGATGAGGCTCGGGCACACCGCGATGCTCCTTTCGGCCACGGCAGCGAAGTGCGCCCTGGACCCGGATCCCGAGGCCGCGAGGAGGCTCCTCGAAGGCTCCGGCCTGGAGGACGTCATCTAGCGCGTCTTCCGCCCCGAGCCGCCGGCCCACGCGGGGCACGGGCGTTTCCTGAACCGGACCCCCCGCCGGGGAACCCCCGGCCGGCGAATCCCCTTCGGATAATCCTCGTCGAGGAATCTCCGGCCCGGGACATCCGCGTCCGGGGATGCGGGGGGAAGGGCGCCGTGCCGGAAACCCCGGCAGCGGCCGGACCGGGTGCGGAAACTGCCAGCGTCCGTTTCAGGCGCGGCGCACGGCGTCGCCGGGGGCGCCTGCCCTCTGAGAGCCCCCCCACGCGGCCCCGATCGTCAGGCTCCCCCGGGCAGACGGTACGGGAACGGCGGTGACAGTTCCAGACCGGACGCGGCTCTGCGCGGGGCCGCCGGAAGAAATCCGGCATGCACCTCGCGGGTCACCTGGGAAAACTTCAGCAGATTGCCGGGGCGCCCCCCCGCGAGGGGGACGGGCAAATCCTGGACTGGCCGACGGGGCGCCCCCCGCGAGGGCCGCGCCCAAATCCTGGACGGGCCGACGGGGCACCCCCCCGTCAGCTGACGGGCGAACTCCGGGAAGGGCCGCCCTGATGTCCCCCCACGGGGGATGCGGGTAGAACTTCGCGGTGATCACGGCGCATCGCTCCCTTGACGGGCCGGACCGTCCGGCAGTGGAGGCTGCCGTGCCGTCCCGCACAGGCAAAGGCGACCGGAAAGCCCCGGCCGGGACCTTGGCCCGCGAGTTGCGAGGGGCGCGGGGATATGGTAGATCAATCCTCCGGGAAGGGCCCCATGCCTGCCCACGCCACCCGGTCCCGGCGGCGTACGGGCCGGAGACCCGGGAAAGTCCGGACGGCAGCCCGCTCGGAAGGGCCCGTGCCCCTCACCGCCGCCTGCGGACGCCAGCGGGGAGCGACGCTTTCCTGCTGCGGCCCGAAGGGCCAGGAGCTGAGCCGGCTGCGCCCGACCCCGACAACTCGGGCAGCCCGGCCTGGACCGCCCATTTACCGCCCCGTCCCCCTCTAACGCGGGCCGGGGCAAGCCCCCCGAAGGAGGCAAGCATGGCCGATGAAACGAAGGAAAAGGCAGGAGGCCCCGCCCCGAAGGCCAAGCCCGGTCCCGCGAGAAAGCGGGCCCCCCGCGTACCCGACGACAAGAGGAGCGCCGCGGTCGAGAACGCCATGAAGAAGGCTGAGGGAGTCATGTCGCTCGCGGCGAGGGAGCTGAACGTCCCCCTGAGAATCCTGGCCTTCTGGCTCGAGAAGTTCGGCCTGCGGCACATGATGAAGGCCGTCACCCTCACGCCAGAAAAGCCGGAGTCCGCCCCCCCGGCCGAGGCCGCGGACACGTCCGCCCCAGCGGAGGCGGACGGAGCCTCCCCTGCGGACGCGGCCTCCTCCTCCTCCTCCGCTGCGGACGTGGCCGCCGCCCCCCACCCCCCCAAGTCCATGGTCACCCCTCCCTTCCTCGACGAGATGAGGCGTCAGGAGATCGCGGCGGCCATGAAAAGCACGGAGGGCGTGGTGTCCCACGCCGCGACCAGGCTCAAGGTCGGCCGCAAGACCCTCACCCTCTGGCTCAAGAAGTACGATCTCATGCACCTGTGCAGCAAGCGCAGGAAGTGATCCCTTCCGCGCCAGGCCGCGGGCCAGGGCTCGTGCGGGCGCGGCGCCCCGATCCTCATGAAAGGCCCGAGCTTTCGTGAGCCCGGGTGCCGCGGCCCGGCATGAGCCCGCGAGCCGGACGGGCCGCCTCACGCAGATCCGCCGGCCGCCCGAAGACCTGCGGCCGTGAAATCCACGACAGACAGCTCTCCCTGACAACTTCCGCCGAGGCCTGCCGCGGCGGCCATCCCACCTTTCCTGCCGGACGAGGCAGGGCAGGACCTCCCTCCGCCACGTCCGAAAGAACGGCTGGAAACTGCCGGATCATTTGCCTTCCCGACAAGACATTCGACTTTGGAAATTGATTCATGCAAAATATAGGATAAAGATGCACGACATGATCTGGCATTCATACCTGACAAGCACATTATTTGTGGCTTTCGTGCAGTTTTAATCCATAATGGGTATCAGAACAGATGATAATTTTTAGGAGAAAAGATAACCATGCGGTATCCATGCTAGAATTAATCTCAGTTACGAAACAAGCTCATCGCAGTGCAGACTCTGCCTCACAGCTGTCTGGCACGACCTTTTAATGCCGGAACTCCGGTTCAGCGTCTTCGGTTCAGGGTTGCTCCTTCTGCATGGGAGCCAGAATGGTCCTGGAATTCCAGTCAACATTGTAGAACCGGAACATGCTGTCAGTCCATCCATGAACGGCAACAGCGCAGGCGCGTGTCTCGCCTTCCAAGTAAAAAGCTCGGAGATATTTTTTCGCGAGTATGTGACTGACCGCTTCGGCAACGCTTTTCTCCAGGCCATTTCTGACGTGTTCAGGATGCTCCTGGAATCCAGGCAATGCAGAACCGGAAGGCGGTGCCTCCGTTAGCTTGGGTACTTTCTCGGAACTGACGAGTCTTACGCGCTTGATTTCTATGACTGCCTGGATTCCTGATGGAGAAACATAGGCGATATCAATCCTTCCGTCACCAAGCGGTTGTTCAAATGCTGCCCGAAAACCCCGTGAGTTGAGAAGGATGTAAAGGATGGCCTGACAAACGTTTTCGGCAGGAGAATTCATGTTGAGCGAAAATTTGTCCAAGAGTGATGAAAAGAGCCTTGCGCATTCCTCATCGTCGGACGCCTCGAATGCGTCAACAAAAGATCCATATTTTTCATTGACGGAACCTTGAAATCCCGGGAAAGGGGAATCCAGATTGCCGAAATCCCTGGCTATCGAGTAGCCAATCTCGTTGTTGGGGCATTTAAGTACATAGTTTTCAAACATAAGTGATTTTTGAATTTTTGCTATGGTGACGTATCCGGTCTGGAACAGAAAAGACTCGCTTTTCAAGCTTTTCTGGTCACCTGTGGGCGCCAGCTCTCCTGCGTTAATATTGTTGGAAAGTATGTTGACATAGGTTTCAGGGCTGAGCCCGTGTTTGTATGCGGCCAGAGAAGTGCCGGAGTCATACCAGTAATGGCTGAAATCCTTGTTATAAAGGCAATTGATGACAGAAAATGGATTGTAAACCTTAGTCTTTTCATTGTAGACTTTAGTCTTTTCATCCCATAAATAGCCGTTGTATTACCCGTTTAATCAAATGTCGGAATCTTCTGCCATTTTATAGTAGCTAATCATAGCTAGAGATGCCAGGACTGAATGTTTGCCCGACATTTCCACCCCTGGCCTGATAGCCAAATTCCGACATTTGATTAAACGGGTAATACCATAATTCAAGTTGTTTCATGAAATCTGAATATGTCGAGTCCTTTTCAAAAATTCCGTCTTCCTGCATGTCATACAAAGCTTTAAGTATATGTCCATGAAAATTAGTCTTTATCTCTTCTTCCGTAAAACCGCATATGGAAGAAAAATTCCGATCCATAGATATGTCGATAATGCTGTTCATTCCTGAAAAAATGGAGAGTTTTGAAAATTTAGTTACTCCGGTCACAAAAAGAAAACGTAACATGTGACGACAGCCTTGGATGGTACTGTAGAAAACACGGAGCATACTGCGAAGCTCTTCGGCATTGTCAGGGTTGTCGAGACTTCCAAGCAATGGAAAGTCATACTCGTCTATGAGGATCACGACGTTAGCTGGATTCTGCTCTGTGTCCGGAGACATGTTCGGCAAGTGAGACGGAGGATAATTTTTTGACAATTTTGAAATGATTGAATCTATGTCAGATACGGAATTGGCAGGTTTCAAGTCAAGATCGTGATCTCTTGCGATCTCGTCCAACTTGTCCAGCAGCTTTCTCCTGAACGTCAGCGGTTCCGACTCGAAATGGCTGAAAGAGAGCCGGATGACCGGATACCTCTCCCAGACGTAGTCGGACTCTCCGATCTTCATGCCTGCGAAAGGCGTCCGGTCTCCCTTGGCTATGTGCTGGATAGTGTCGAGCAGAAGAGTCTTCCCGAACCTCCTCGGCCTGGAGAGGAAAAACATGCGGTTGGGGCTGCTGTTCAGAAGATCGCGGATCAAACCGGTCTTGTCGACAAATACTGAGCCGGAACCAACATAATCTAAAAAGTCAGCAGAATCGAGCAATAGCCCAGTAAAATTAGAGCCGTAGGTTTGTGTCTTGTCATTCTCAGTCATGGTTTGTGACTCTCAACCTGAAACGGAGTTAAATCAACTTAAGAATCAAATTAACTTCAACATTAATATTAAAACGAGAGATACCGGAAATTGCCCCGCTTGTCAACCGTTTTTTCAAACCAATGTTCGGTTCCCAGGCAATTAGTCTTTCTCACCTTCTTCGTCTCTCTCCCGTTCCTAGAAAAATGACGTCTTGCGCACCGTCTGCTCGAACGGTAGACTCTTATATTTTCTATGATTCAATCACATTTTTTTGTTCTTTTGCTTGCGGGCCAGCCGATTCAAGTATTTGACATAGTATATAATATCATTTTAAAAAATTCACTAGAGAATATTTATACAAAAATCAAATATTCTCTTTATGTTTGATGGAATTATTATGAATTCCTATATATTGATTAAAATTTTTTTTATAATATTCTTATTATTCAAAATTATAACACAGCCTATTATTACCCTTTCACGTAAATATGAACGACTGAGGGACGCAGGGCCTTAACAAGAAACTTAAACTCAAGCCCAACTATTACGCTTCCGGATAAATATTACCCCGGAAACTAAATCTGGCCCTCAGGCAGGGGTCAGAGGCGAGAGGGCTTTGGGCAGGGGCGAGTTCTGAATGGGTGAGAGCTTTGGGGGAAGAATTAGGGGCGGAGGGGAAGGGCAGGGCCCGTTTCACTGCCTAGCTCACAGTGAAGAGGTCCCATAGGGCCAGATTTAATTTCCTGGGTAATATTAGAAAATGTTGAAATCATTTTCCACATTATGGGAGCGAGTCATGGCAAAGAGATACCAGTTCTGGAGTCTTGCACTGATTTCTCACCCATGGAACGATAGCCAAAATTATATCCTTTAACCGAATTCGTAATAATTGCATCTCATTTTTCCGGAGGCACATCATGAGTGGATAAGGGGCTAGCAGGCTACCGTTGCTAATGCCAGCCGGCTTCATCAGCTCACCGCCTCGTTCGTTCATATTTACGTAAAACGGTAATAACAGTTTTGAATATATTTATATATATAAATTGCCTTAAACAATTGGTTGCATATGCTAATATTTTTTATATTATGTAAACATAACAAAAAAAATTAATCGTTAATATGTCCTTAATCATTTCAATAATATTACGGAAATACCATTTAAATAACCATTCCTTTCAAACATCCCGTGTATCCTTTAACAGTTTCCTTTTTTGCATTCACAGATATCCGCTCGCAGTTTCCTTTTGTGTCAACAGCATACCCCTTTTTGAGAAGCTATCGCACAACGAAAAATGCCAGACAGGCTCAGTGACGAACCATGCACGACGTTCACGCGCAGCAAGCCGCCCCTGACCCGTGAACGGACAAATCCACAGAGTGTCCGCTCATGTCCGGAGCAAGCCATGTGGCGGACGGACGGACTTCCTGGCCGTCGGGGCGAGCGGATGCCGTGTCTGATGGCGACCGGGCCGTCCGACGCGACCCGAATGCCGGGAGCAGAGGGAATGCCGGGAGTGTCGGCAGCACGCCCCCCACCCTTGAACGGATGCTGCTTGGCGAAGCCTGCTCCGAGGGCGGCTCCGGACCCAGCACTCGACTCGGCTCCGGAGCCTGTCTCCGGCAGAGCTCAGGCACCGGCAAAAGGCCCGCCACAGTCATCTCCAGGCCCTCTCCCCTCTGGACTCCTGCCGGGTCAGCCCCGGCAACTTCATGCCGGTCATCCCTACACCTTGAAAATGCTCCCCGAAGCCGAACGGGCAACATGACAGCCGGCTCCCGCCCGCGACCCGGCTCTGCTGTCCGGAACCACCTGGCACCCATCCGTCTCTTCCGTGCAGGGCCTTGCCCCCGGAAACCCTCAAGCGGCGGCAGTCGTTACGATATTGTCGGTTTTTAGGTACCCAGTCACATAAAAGTCTCGAAACGTGAGGGCTGCCCCTCCCCCTTACGAGGTCGGGCCCCGCCTCTTCCAACCGAAGGCATAACCTCCCATTCCAGCCGAGGGCGGCACCTTCCCTTCCAACCGAGGTCGGAACCATCCCAGCCCGAGGAGATCGGACCCTCACCTGACATCTGAGTGAGGGCCCTCACCTACCGGCCGAGGCAGGCCCATTCCCCTCCGGCCGAGGCTGGCCCATTCCCCTCCGGCCGAGGCAGGCCCATTCCCCCCCGGCCGAGGCCGGCCCATTCCCTTCCGTCCGAAGCTGGCCCATTCCCTTCCGGCCGAGGCTGGCCCATTCCCTTCCGGCCGGGACAGGACCTTCCGCTCATGGCAGGGGATACTCCTGTCCAGGAGCCCAGGCATCCGGGCTGCCTCCCCGGCTCTGTAGTGCAAAAAAATTGCTAGTATCTGTTCACCCTGCAAGCAGGGGGCGGCATGCATTTAAGCAAGACTACGCCGCACGATAAAACCAATTCACGGGGGAGGCGGCCTTTCGACCGTCCTCCAAGTCCTGAGGGTGGCGTGCCGCCAGCGGCGGA
>JAISFP010000141.1 GCA_031263525.1 Deltaproteobacteria bacterium
CTTCTCCCTCTCCGCCCCGGACTCACGGGTGTACCGGGCACCGTTCCTGAGCATGGCGAACACGGCCCTGGCGATCTTGTGGGCCACGACCGTCAGCGCCTTCATGGGGCCGTCCTTCGTCCTCAGCTTCCTGTAGAAATCCCCGAAGACGGTGTCCGTCCTCCCGACGCACTTCCCGGCCATGATGAACGCGTGCGCCGCCGGGCCGCGCACCTTCCTCGTGGCGGAGCTAATGACCTTGCCCCCGCTCTCCTTGGGGCAGGGGCTCAGCCCCGGCCAGGACGCGAAGTGCTTGACCGTGGGAAAGCGGGTCATGTCCGTCCCGATCTCCAAAACGTTCACCAGGGCCAGGAGGACGCTTATCCCCGGAATCTTCGTGAGGTCGACGCCGCCGCACAGCCTCACGAGCTGGGTCCACACCCTGTCCTGGTCCTTCAGGGTGCTCCTCTTCCTGGTCCGGGAGGCCCGGGCCGCCGACGCGTCCTCCGGGTCCTGGAGGGGCAACTCGAGCTCATCCAGGTAGCCGACAATTTTCTCGTCGAGAGCGTCCAGCAGCTCCGACTTGCTCTCGAAGTCCTTCACGTGGTGGCCGAGAATTATCACGGTGGAAGCCGTGTAGACGCCGTCTAGGCAGCGGGCGATCTCGGCCCTGCTCGTCTTGCAACGGTCGTCCCTCAGCTCAGCTAGGACGAGGGGGTCCCTCTCCCCGCCGAGGATCGCCTTGATGATGGACATCCCGGTCTTCCCGGTCACGTCGATCACCGCGTTCTCCAGGTTGATGTTGGCCTCCCTGAGGCACTTGACGATGCGGTTGGTCGCGGAGGACCTCTCCCGCACCGTGGCGGCGCACGTCCTCAGCATCCTCCTCAGCGCGCTGAACTCCTTCGTGGGGACGAAGCACTCCGACGGGAGGCCGCAGGCGACTATCCTCCTGATCCACATGCAGTCGGACATGTCGGTCTTCCTGCCCGTGACCATCCTGACGGAGCGCGGCTCCAGGAGTATGCACTGGCACCAGAGGTCCTCGAAGAAGTTGAACACGACCATCGAGTACACGCCGTGGCCTCTATCGCGACAATCCTGGTCCCCTGCTCCCGAAGGAAGGCTTCCATCCTGATCAGGCCGTCCGTCTCCGTCCTGAAGGACCTGACGTCCTCCCGCCTGCGGCACTTCGGGCCGACCACGAAGTGCTCCTTGGCCGATATGAAGTGCTCCTTGGCCGATATGTCGATGCCGGCGATGCCCTTCCGGAACGGCTCCTGCCCCTCGTCGCCGTCTGGCTGCCAGGCTACGCCGGCCGTCTCGGGGGAGGCGGCATCCGCGGAACCGCAGGCCGACGTGCCGGCGGTCAACGCGTCCGTTCCGGGTTCCGCCGAACTCCTGGCGGCCATCGCCTTCCCGGCGTTCTCCCCGGGCACGGCCTTCCCGGCCTCCTCCGCCTCCATGGCCTCCATCTCCCTCAGCTCCCTGATGGCCATGTCGGCCTTATCGGCCGCCGCGGCGACCCGGGCGATCCTGGCCTTCCTGTCGGCCTCGGCCTTCTCGGCCCTCGCAGCCTCCCTAACGGCCCTGTCCTGCTCGTCGGCCTCGGCCTTCCTGGCGGCTCTGGCCTTCCTGAGTTCCTCGGCCTTCCTGGCCTTCATGTCGGCGAAGGCCTCCGCGGACGGCGCGGCCTCCCTGGCCTTCTTCTCCGCCTCGGCCTGGCCTTCGCGTTTGCCGCCGCCCCCCTGGCCTCCCTGTTCGCGGAGTCCGCCCTGACCCTCTTGTTCTCGCTGGCCGCCGTGGTCTTCCGGGCCGACGGGGCCTTGGCGACCGTCGTGACCGCCGAAGCCGCCCTCGTGCCGTAGTCTTCGCGGGCGCCGCAGCCTTCTTGGGAGTGACGGCCTTCGCGGGTGCCTCGGCCTTCTTGGGAGTGGCGGCCTTCGTGGGCGCCTCGGCCCTCTTGGGAGTGGCGGCCTTCGCGGGCGCCTCGGCCTTCTTGGGAGTGGCGGCCTTCGCGGGCGCCTCGGCCTTCTTAGGAGTGGCGGCCTTCGCGGGCGCCTCGGCCTTCGTTGGGTGTGACGGCCTTCGCGGGCGCCTCGGCCTTCTTGGGAGTGGCGGCCTTCCTAGTAGCCGCTGACTTCATGGACGCTACCACAGGTGGAGTCTGCTGGACTGCCTTGGCCGACTTGGCTGCCATCAGATTTTTGTCGGTTCTTCTGGCCATTTGCTGCTCCTAACAATGGAAAAAAAATGTCAGGCGCGAGCGCACGTACAAATGAGAACAAAAAGCAACTATTCTGAGTCGGCTGGCAACCACTTCGGCGTTGCCAGACGCTACCATTAGATGAATCCGCATGCGCTCAGAACATACTGGTATCCGGAATGAGGGAAGGAACCCCGCATCACCAAAAACAACCGGTCTTTATGCCTGATGCTCTGTATTAGAATGAATAATTTTTAATAACAACTCCAGAAAGAGCTCGAATCTAACAGAAGAGCAATTTATAATTAATGTTAAAAAATGGTACAATTTTCAGTATAGAACAACCTGCTGTCCACCGTTAGAGGGGTACTGGTATAAAACACGACCGGAACCCGGCCCGGAAGGACGGTGGACGGTCCCGCCGGCGCCCGGGCCTGCGGGGCGGGGCGAGCGGCCCCGCGCCACAAGTTTCAGTACAAATGAACCATCTTGCCGCAGCGGGAGGGTTACTGCTATGATATTCCGATCTCTCGACCGTCTCCCCGTAAACCAAATCCGGAATCTGAACTGAAAAAAATGCCCCGGTCACCCCTCCGTGACGGTTCAGGAAGGGTCCCGGACTCCCGAACAAGGTCCCGTCAGCGGAACCTCCGGAGAGCCAGGAAAGTGAAGCCCCGTCTAAACAACAGCGTCAGATACCGGCGGAAAGCAGTCAGTTTTTAGGGTAAATGTCAGGAAAGCAGCAGTCCATATGGACGAAAATTATTTTCGACCACCATTAATGGACACGCCGGGAAAGTGGCGCGGAATCTGACGATCCGGCCTCCCGAAGCCGAAAGGCCGCGCGATCAGGGCTGGACACACCTCCCCCCATTTCCTATAATTGCTTCATCTTGATAGTTCAGCTTTCGCGGCATCGTCCGGGGATCACTCCGCCCCGCACCGCCGCGCGAGGAGAAGGTACCGTTCGGCCTCCCCCGCCGCCCGGGTTCCCTGGCTTCCTCGCGCCGCCGGTGCCGCGGAGCCTCATCCAGGGCAGGCGCCTTCCGCGTCCGGCCCGCAAGGATTCCCAGAGGTCGGAAAGATGACAAGAAAGCAAGATGGAGTCGGAGTAGCGAATTCGACAGAGCACGCCGTCCAGGACGCGGCATGGGCCGTCCCCGCGGCTGACCCGTTCGCTGAGGAGAGGCCCTCCAGGACCGCGAGGTTCAAGGACGCCGCTCACCGGGGCACCCCTCCGGCGGGGCCCAGGGCGTCCCAGGAGAGGGACAGGAGCTTGAACAGGCTGTTCGCGGCCGCCAGGGAGGGCAGGCTGCCCAGGGCTTTCAGGTCCTGGGGGACCGCCGCCGACAACGGCTGGACCCTGGCCCACGAGGCCGCCCGTTTCGGGACGCTCCCGGAAGGCTTCAGCTGGTGGAACCTCCCCGACGACGACGGCATCACGGTGGCCCAGGTCCACTCCATGGCCGCCGCGGCCCGGGCGAAGTCCACCCGCGTCCGCCAGGTGCCCCCCGCAGACCACGCCGTCCCCGCAAAGACCCCCGACGGGTTCCCGGAGGGATTCAGCTGGTGCACGCCCCCCGACACCAACGGCTTCCCGGTGGCCGTGGTCCGCGCCTGGGCCGCCGCGGCCCGGGCGCAGTACCCCCGCTTCCTCCAGGAGCTCTCCGCAGTCCGCGCCTCCCCCATAAAGACCCCCGACACGTTCCCTGAGGGCTTCAGCTTCTGGGAGCTCGCGAGGGACGACGGATCCACCTTCTCGTTCATCGGGGAGCCGGCGGAGTAGCCCGCCAGCTCACCATCGACGCGGGAGGCCGGCACCTCCCGCCCCATATGCCTTGAGGCGGGAGCTGGTGCCTCCAGCTCCGCCGCCAGTCCAGCGAAGCCGCCGGCGAACGATGCGCCGGCGGCTTCGCCGGTTTCAGGAGGGACCCCTTGGAGGGACCGCTCTGTTTCCTGCAGGCTTCCGGCTGCCCCCCCTGGACGGCTGCCCAAGCAAAGCCCGCCTCCTGAAGGGAGCCCCCCACCCAGGCATCAAAAATATTCCGCGACCGTCCCCCCGCCCCTGGCCGACCCCGCGGCAGACTCGCCATCGTCCTGGCTCCCGGACGTCGGGGAGCTTCAGACTCTCCGTGCCTCCCGTGTCCCCGTGCCAGTTTGGTTCCGCGTGAACTCCTTGCACTCAGGATTCTCGCAATCTTCATGGCCTCGGAGGCCGCCGTAGCCTCCGGGCTCTTCGTGAGCTCCTTGGCCTCGACGGACCCCCCGCCGTCTTCGGCATCTCCCGAATCTCCGCGAGCTCCGCAACCCCGGAGGCCCCCCAGTCTTCAGCGTCTCCCGGAACTCCGTGAACTGAAAGGGACCCGCATCATTCAGGCTCTCCCAGAACTCCGCAAACTCCGTGCCTCGGCTTTCTCAGAGGTCCCGCGCCCTCCAGGCTCTCCATGAGCCACAGGATCTTCAAGAACTGCAGGATCTCAGGGAACTCAGTAGTCTTCCGAGACTCAGACTGCCCTCGCGGCCTTCAGGCTCTCCGGGAACTCCCGGCAAGGCGCCTCGGGATGTCAGGGGGCGTCCGCCAGCTACCGGGATGCCCGGCACCTTCAGGAGTTACCCCGGCACCGGCAAATGCCCCCGCCTGCGGCGGACCATCCGACACGAAACCTACCTGAAGCGCGTCCCGGAAGTTCCGGGCATGGTCAGGACCCTTCCGGACCCGCCGGCCTCAGTTGACCGGCAGGTCCAGGGCGCCCAGTGCCGCCAGGTTGCGCCTGGACGCCTTGGTGTTCGCGTGGTCCGCCCACAGTCACCTGGATCCCCGATTCAGGCCATGTTGGAGCCACTCAAAGGGCGTAGCTTTCCCTTCACGCCAGCCAGGACCGGTATCCGTTAGAACGCCAAAGCCTGGCCTGTGCCTGGCAAGGCGGCGTTTCATGATCAGGAGGTCGTCGCATCACACCGGCTCCGGCATGAATGGGTCAAGTTGTGTGAATTCCAGCAGGCAAGATTCCGTCCATTACTCTGACTGGCAGGGCAGGAGGTTCCGCGCCTGAAAGGAACGGGTGCCCAGTCAGCTGTGGTTACCGTTCATGGGGGTGACTGGAAGGCTGGAGGCGCTTTAGGGCTGGACAACTGATGTCCCGATGTCCCGATGTCCCGATGTCCTGATGTCCTGGAGACCTGATGGGACTGAAAGGCGCGGAGGTCTGGAGGCCCTGGAGGTCAGAGGTGCTTGTGGGAGAGAGCGCTTGTTGCCTGTGCAGAGCTTAGCCAGAGAGGGCGTATGGCCGGCTTGACAGCCTTCACCCCTGTGAACGGATACCCGGCATGTAGCCTGAACGATGCATTACTACCGGAACGCAACCATCGTGCCAAGTCTAAAGATTGGTTGGAAAACATGTAAGAAGCTGACATTTTAAAATAGCATACTGGACATTTTAATTTTGGAGAAAACCGGACATTTTAAAATGGGCCTGGCACCCCCCATTCGTTCATATTTATGTGAAAGAGTAATATAATATATTAAATTGAGGCCAGAAGTGGACGAGTTCCTGCCCGAACACGTCTGGTATTCCTGCCGCCGTCGGCCTCCCCATGCCGGGGCCAGAAAGGGTCCCCAGACCGGTGCCTGCCAGGTCTCGCCCCTCTGCCAGCCATCCATGCAGGGCCGGAGCCGCTCCCGACCGAAACAAGCCCGACTTTGACCCCGCAGGCAGGAACCCGCCCAGCACCCGGAGGCCCTCCTGACCGGAGCAAGCCCGGCTTAACCCCGCTGGCCGGAATCCCGCCCGGCACCCAGAGGCGCTCCCGCCCGAAGCAAGCCCGTTTCCGCCTCGCGGCCAGGCCTCCCGACCGGAGCCCTTCGAGGACTGCCAGCCGAAACATGTTAGACCATCCCCCACTTCGATGGACTAATGCTGGCAACTGCTTCAAAAAATGCTTGCACGGCCAGCTTCATGCTACTGACCCGCCCCTCACGCCAGTCCTCAGCCCCGCCTTCTCCCAAAGGCACCCATGACAAGGAGATCACTTTCATGAAACAATTCCGACTCAGCTCCGAATCCCTGCCCTGCCACGCCTCCATCTTTCTGGCCCTGTCTGCCGCCCTGGTCCTTCTAATCGCATCCCTCCCCGCCGCCGCCCAGGGGACCTGCCAGACGAGGAAAATTTCCGACACCAGCTCCGAGACCGGGGTCTACCTGGCGTCCGGCTACGAGCACAGGGACACCTCGAGCTTCTTCTTCGAGATCAGGCTCGACAGCGGCCAGACCCGGACATTCGGAGCCATTTCGGAGGAACTGGCGAACTCCTTCGACATCCCCAACAACACCCAGGTGGAGTTCACCTGGGTCCGGGTCGAGCGTCCAGGGTACGACTCCGACGCCTGCACTGAAAAGGACGTCATCGAGACCATCAGACGGGCGAGGTAGGCTCGGTTGCCCCGACGCGCCTTGCCACAACACCGTACATCGTCCTCGGACTTCGCCAACCTCTGGCGGACGACGCCATGGTGCCCTTCACCACCTGGGCTGACTCCGCGTCCGGGACCTTCCTTAACCTTCCGCCACAGTAGGTTCAGCCGCAGAGCGCTACCTGCCTGGCCGTCCTTTCCAAAACCCGAGGGCCTTCAGCCTCACGCCTCATGGCGGCGGTCTGGAGGCCCTCGCTACATTCGTCGTAACTGTTCAGGCACCCCACCAAGCAAAGCTCAACAGGAGGCCTTTCCAACCAAAATGCCCTCTGCAAAAACTCTTCCCCTCCTTATGAAGTATCCATTGTTGACTCTTCAACTTCAAAGGTTCCGCATCTGGACTCTACTTCCTCCGAAAAGGCTCTCAATAGAGAGGCACCTGATAAAGTTACCATTCGGTCACCTCTGACAGTCCGACCCGAACCTCCATCCCTTTCCTACCCGTGCCCTGGCCCCGAATTCGCTATGCACCCCCTAGTCGAGACTGAACCCCCATCAACCTACACCTTCATGCGGCACGGCGGCACCCCGGTCCATAAAAGCCGCGTCATGCAACACAGTTGCATGTCGCAGTGTCCCCGGTGCTGAGGCCCCGAAAAACTCTTTCATGATAAGGCCAGAGCACACAGCCGCCGTCTTCAACGCGGGTCCCCCTCCGACACCTCTCCGGCCTGGCACTACCTTCCGCCGTCTCTGTCAAGGAGACCGTCACCCCCTCTCAGCCCGTGAAAGACCCACCTCTATCTCCAAAATCCCCGAAAACGAGGCCTCCTCATCCCCCGGTCTACCCTGGGCAATCCCCGCCGACGTCCCCCTCCAATCCCGCAGACGAGGTCCCCTCAGCCCCATGTCTCCCCAAGGGCAAGCCCCGACCTCGGACCATCCAATCCCGCAGACGAGATCCCCTCAGCCACAGGTATCACCACGGGCAAGCCCCGACAACGGACCAACCAATCACGCGGACGAGATCCCCTCATCCCCCGGGATCCCCCACGACCATCCCCGGCGCCGTGACCCTCCAATCCCGCTGACGAGGTCCCCTCAGCCCCATGTCTCCCAAAGGGCAAGCCCCGACCTCGGCCCATTCAATCCCGCAGACGAAATCCCATCAGCCCCAGGTCTCCCCGCGTGCAACCCCCGACGCCGAGCCGCCAACTCCATCAGACGAGGCACCATCAGCCCCCGGTC
>JAISFP010000269.1 GCA_031263525.1 Deltaproteobacteria bacterium
TGCCTGAGCTTGCCGCCGCAGGCGGGGCAGTCGACGTCCGTCAGGTCGCGGGCCGTTCCGCCCCCCTTGGAGTCGAAGTCCGGCTGGCCGTCCAAATCGTTCCAGCGGCCCGGGCAGGAACGGTCGGAGCAGGCCCAGAAGTTCCAGCCCCTGGCCCCGTCCGGGCCCGGCTCCTTGACGCTGTGGCGCACGCTTTTGCCGCAGATGGGGCAGGGGAGCTCGATTATGACCGAAACCCTCCGGGTGGCGGGATCGGGCGCGCCGTCGCGGTCTTCGTAGGACGACCCGCAGTCGGGTTCCGGGCATTTCCAGTAGTTCCAGGAGTCCCCGCCGGAGCCGCCGTCTTTCACCAGGTGCCTGAGCTTGCCGCCGCAGGCGGGGCAGTCGACGTCCGTCAGGTCCCGGGGGGCCGCGCCGCTCCCCTTGGAGTCGAAGTCCGGCGCGCCGTCCAAATCGTTCCAGCGCCCCGGGCAGGAGCGGTCGGAGCATGCCCAGAAGTTCCAGCCCCGGGCGCCGTCCTCGCCCTGCTCCTTCACGCTGTGGCGCACGTTTTTTCCGCAGATGGGGCAGGTGTGGTCGCTTATGACCGAAACCCTCCGGGTGGCGGGGTCGGGCGCGCCGTCGCGGTCGTCGAAGGACGAGCCGCAGTTGGGGTCCGGGCATTTCCAGTAGTTGTAGGAGTCCCCCGTCCCCGAGCCCTTCCTCTCCAGGTGCCTCAGGTGGCTGCCGCAGGCGGGGCAGGGCACGTCGGTCTGGCCGGTCTGCGCCGCGGCCGGGCCGGACGCGAAGTCCGGCCCGCCGTCCCCGTCGGCGTAACGGGTGCGGCAGTTCCGGTTCGGGCAGGCCCAGAAGTTCCACCCGCCAGTCCCGTCCGGGCCCGGGTCCTTCACGTGGTGGCGAAGCTTAGCGCCGCAGGCCTGGCATTCGAACTCGGAGTCGTGGGCCGAGCGGCGGGAGGCCGGGTCCGGCGCCCCGTCCAGATCGTCGTAGTTGGAGCCGCAGCCCGGGTCCGAACATTTCCAGTAGTTCCAGGAGCTTCGGGCGTCCGGGCCCACGCGCACCAGGTGCTTCAAGGGGCTCGCGCAGCGCGGGCAGGGAACGTCCGTGAGATCCCGCCCCGCGGCCCTGGTCCCGTCGGCGTCGGGCTTCCCGTCCAGGTCGTCGAAGCGGGCCCGGCAGCTCCTGCCGGTGCAGGCCCAGAAGTCGTAGCCCCCGGGCCCGTCCTCGGCGGGCTCGCGCGTGTGGCGGCGCAGGGGCTCCCCGCATCTGGGGCAGCTCTCCAGGGTGTCCAGCGTGACCCGGCGGGTCGAGGGGTCAGGGGCGCCGTTCAGGTCGTCGTAGGCGGATCCGCAGTTGCGGTCGAGGCATCTCCAGTAGTTCCAGGAGTCCTCCCGGCTCGCCCCGGCTTTCACGTGGTGCCGGACGGCCCCCCCGCAGTGCGGGCAGATCTGGGCGGGCTCGGAGCCTCCCCCGGTGAAGGCCCCGTGGAAGTCCGGCTCGCCGTTCATGTCGTTCAGGCGCCTGCCGCAGGTGCGGTCCGCGCAGGCCCAGAAGTCCCATCCCCCCGTCCCGTCCGGGCCGGGGGCCTTCATGGAGTGCCGGAGGTTCCGCCCGCAGTCCGGGCACTTGAAGTCGGTCTCCACGGTCCTTCTGGCGGTGGCGGGGTCGGGGGCGCCGTTCCGGTCGTCGAAGGCGGACCCGCAGGTCGGGTCCAGGCATTTCCAGTAGTTCCAGGAGCTGGCGGCATCGGCGCCGACCCTCTTGAGGTGCCTGATGGGTCCGCCGCAGGTGGGGCAGGCCTGCCCCGCCTCCGGCACCCCGAAGAACGGGGCGCCGAAGTCCGGCTGGCCGGCCCTGTCGTGGAAGCGCTTGGTGCAGGACCTGGACGAGCAGGACCAGAAGTTCCAGCCTCCCGCGCCGTCCGGGTCGGGCTCGCGCATGTTGTGCTTCATGACGGCCCCGCACTCGGGGCAGACGAAGCCGCTTATGACGCTCACCCTTCTGGTCGAGGGGTCGGGCGCCCCGCCGCGGTCGTCGAAGGAGGAGCCGCAGTCCGTGTCGTTCTGGCACCTCCAGTAGTTGTAGGAGTCGGCGGGGGTAGGGCCCGCCCTGAATACGTGCCGCAAGGGCCCGCCGCAGACGGGGCACGACCGAGGGGGCGCGGGCTCGCCGGGGTCCTCGTCGGCCGCCTCCTGGGTCCAGGCGCCGTCGTCGTCGGTCCGCGCGTCCTGGAGGCCGTCCTGCGCGCCGCCCGCCGTGTCGGCCCCGGAGCCGGCGTCCGCCCCGAAGGCGGGGGCGCCGGCCTGGTCCTCCCATCTGCCGGGGCAAGCCGGGGCGGAGCACTCCCAGCGCTTCCCGGCGGCCCCGGCGTCTATGGAGACGAGAGGGCTACCGCACAAGGGGCAGCTTTTCTCCGTGAGCCGCGGGACCCACATGGCGTCCTGGTCCGGGGCGCCGCCCGCGTCGGCGAAGACTGCACCGCAGGCCTCGTCCTGACACTTCCAGCGGGTCTGGGACCTGCCGCCGGGCACGGCCTTCCTCGCCTGTTTCACGGGTTCCCCGCAACAGGCGCAGAAGTGTCCGGAGCTCGGGGCGGCGCGGTAGCGGGTCTCGAAGTCGGGTCGGCCCTCCTGGTCGGGGAAGTAGCTCCGGCAGACCCTGTCCTGGCAGGCCCAGTAGTCGTAGCCGTTGGGGGCGCCGGGAAACGGTTCCTTCAGGTAGTGCTTGAGGAACCCCCCGCAGTTCGGGCATTTCTCCTCCGTCAACTTCATCTTGCGCCAGGCCTGCCAGTCGGGACCGCCGTCCTTGTCGTTCCAGATCAGGCCGCAGGCGTCGGATGCGCATTTCCAGAAGCAGGCCCTGGCGCCCCCGGCGCCGGTCCTGTACAGGCGCCTCACGGCGCTCCCGCACTCTGGGCAGATGAAGTCTCCGCCGGATTCCGGGGCGGGGCAGTCGGGCTTGCCGTCCCTGTCGTCTATCGTGGTCATGCAGTCGTCCTTGGAGCATCTCCAGAAGTTGTAGCCGCCGTTTCGGGGGCTTCCAGCGCGCGTGAGGTGGCGCAGGGGGCTGCCGCAGTCGGGGCAGAGGTAATCCGTCAGAAGCGAGCTCCGGCGCGTGGCCGGGTCGGGGGCGCCCCCCGAGTCTTCGAAGGAGGACCCGCAGGCCGGGTTCCGGCACTTCCAATAGTCCCAGCCGGGCCCGTCGGGGCCGGACTCCCGAAGCATGCGGGAAAGCGCCTCGCCGCACGCGGGGCAGGCGGGGAGCCGGCCGTTCGCGGCGAGGCCCCGCCTGAAGCCGCGGAGCTCCTGCTGCAGGGAGGCGTAAGCGTCCCTCACGGTCGGCAGGTACTCGGCGCGGCCCTCGGCGATGCCGTCCAGCCGCTCCTCCAGCGCCCTCGTGAACCCGTACTCCAGAAACCCGAAGGCGCCCTCCATGAGCCCCGTGAGCTCCTCGCCGGTCCCCGTGGCCTCCAGCTGCCTGCGCCTGTTCTCCTGGACGTAGCCGCGGACGGCGATGTTGTCCATGATGGAGGCGTAGGTGGAGGGCCGGCCGATGCCGCGCCTCTCCAGCTCGCGGACCAGGGAGGCCTGGGTGTATCGGGAGGGGGCCTGGGTGCGGCGGGTCCTCACCTCGCTCTGCAAGGGCGAGACCCTCTCGCCCTGGGCGAGCGGGGGCACGGGGTTGTCGAGCTCGGGATCCTCCTTCTCGTCCTGGGCCTGGTCCGCGGGGGTGAGCGTCTTCCAGCCCGGGGCTACGAGCCGCCTGCCCTTGGCCTCGAAGGTGGCCGTCACCTCACGGGGCGAGTTCGGGTCGAAGGCCGGGGAGTTCCGGGCGTCGGACTCCTGACGGCCGTCGGCGCCGTTGCCCTGTCCGCCGACGGGGGAGCAGCCGTCGCCCTGTCCGCCTGCGGGGGAGCCGCCGTCGCCCTGTCCGCCTGCGGGGGAGCCGGCGTCGCCCTGTCCGCCTGCGGGGGAGCCGGCGTTGCCGGCGAACAGCCCGCCGGGCGCGGGCCGGCCCGCGCGTGGGGGCGGGACCCGCCATGGAGGGAGAGTCGCGCGGACCTCCAGCACGGCGCGGACCGTCGAGTAGACCGCGTCGGCGAGCTGGGAGGCGATGGCCCTCATGCGGATGAGCCTGTAGAGGGCCCGCTCGGAGTCGGTCTCGCCGGCCGTCTCGAGCCCGGCATGCACGGGGCGGATGGCCTCGTGGGCCTCCTGGGCGCCCTCGCGGCCCTTGAAGACCCTGGGCTTGTCGGGGAGCGGCCAGCCCTTGTTCGCGGCGAGCTTCCGTATGTCCGCCGTGGCCTCCTCGGACATCGCCGGGCTGTCGGTGCGCATGTAGGTGATGTGCCCGGCCTCGTAGAGCTTTTGGGCGCAGTCCATCGCGGCCTTGGCGTCCAGCTTCAGGGCGTTGAACGCCGCCTGTTGCAGGGTGGAGGTGATGAAGGGCGGGGGAGGGGACTGGCGGGTCTCGCCCTGGGAGTAGGAGCGGACCGCGAGCTCCTTGACGGCGGCCAGGGTCTCGGCCGCGGCCCGGTCCCGGAAGAGCTCCTCGCCGGGCGGCAGGAGGGGCCTCGCGTTCAGGACGGCCTTCCAGGAGCCAGGGGCGCCCTTGCGGGCGCCGAAGAAAAGATCGACCGCGTAGTGCTGGGCGGAGGAGAAGGCACGGATCTGCCGCTCCCGCTCGACCACCAGCCTGACGGCCGGGGACTGCACCCTGCCTGCGGAGAGCTGCTGGCCCGAGGCTTCCGAGACTGCCGGCGAGACCCCGTAGCCGTAGAGGCGGTCCAGCACCCTCCGGCCCTCCTGGGCCCGGACGAGGTTCTGATCGATGGGCCGCGGGGAGCCGAGGGCCTTCCGAACGGCCGTCTCGGTAATCTCCGTGTAGGTGATCCGCTTGGGATCCCTCAGGCCCAGGGCCTCGGCAAGGTGCCAGGCGATGGCCTCGCCCTCCCGGTCCGGGTCGGTCGCGAGGTAGATCTCCTCGGCGTCGCCGGCCAGCCGGGCCAGGTTGGCCAGCACCTGCTCCCCCCGCTCGGTGTTAACGTAGCGGGGAACGAAGTCCGGGGGGCCCACGCCCACGGATTTCAGAGGCAGGTCGCGGACGTGGCCGACGCTGGCGGCGACCTGCCAGCCGTCCGGCAGGAAGGAGCTTATCTTCTTGAGCTTGCCCGGGGACTCGACGATGAGGAGGTTCATTGGGATGGTGTGCCGCCGACTGGCGGACTGAAGGCCGGGAGACCGGAAGGGGGCCTGCATTCAGGCCGGGGGGCCTGCGGGGCAGGCCGGGGCGGCGGGCAAGTGGTCCTGAAGGGGCGAACGGCAAACGGCCGGCCGGAGGGCCGGGTTCCGGGCCGATGCGGAGTGGCCGGGACAGGGAAGGCTGAGGGTCCGACAAAATGCCGACGAGTCCGGCCAAGACCTGGACGCCGAAGGGCCGGAGCATGGAGGAGGGAGGGGTCAGCCGGATCGCGACGCGGCTGACGCAATAAATAGTAAGCACGTTTTCCATCAGATCAAGGACAACTGCAAGGTATCTGTTCACCCCTTATCAGGGGTCAGCGGCTGCAATGAAGCTGGACTACGCCGCCGTCGTCGGGGGGAGGCGGCATCGCTGCCGGCCTCCGTATCCGCGATGTCCCGTCCGC
>JAISFP010000317.1 GCA_031263525.1 Deltaproteobacteria bacterium
GCCATGGTGGACGGGCTCCCCGGGTTCTCCTTCGTCAGGTCAGACGAGGGGGACGGCTTCGACATGGCGGGCGACCCCCTCCCCCTTGAGACCGTGGCCCGGATGATAGTGAACAAGAATCTCCCGGGCCTCCGTGAGGAGCTGAACGCCGCCATCCTGAGGATCAGGGCCAACGGCGTCTACGACGAGATCAACCGGAAGTACTTCTCTTTCAGCGTTTACTGACGGAACCGATAGGCCATTTCCCGAGGGTGCGCGGCCCCCACAGGCAGACCACGGGCCCCGGCCCGTCGGCACGTCGGCCCCGGACGGGATCCGGAAGGTCCCGGCCCGGAGGCACTGCTGTGCCGGATAAGGTCCGGAAGGTCCCGGCACAGAAGTCCGGCGGCGCCGGAGATAGTCCGGAAGGCCGCTCGGCCCGGCGTCGGGCACTGTCCGGGGGGTACCTGTCGGACGCTCCTCCCGCCTGGCACGGTCCGGAGGGTGCCTGTCGGACGCTCCTCCCGCCTGGCACGGTCCTGAAGGTGCCTGCTGGGCGCTCCTCCCGTCTGGCACGGTCCGGAGGGAGCCTGTCGGGCGCTCCTCCCGCCTGGCACGGTCCGGAGGGCGCCTGTCGCGCTCTCCTCCAGCCTGGCACGGTCCTGAGGGTACCTGCTGGGTGCCCGGAGCCGGTGCCTCCCGCCCTGCCGCAGGCCGGGCCAAACGACGAAATTTAAGGGTGAAGGCTTTGACAGAGCCCCGGTCCGGCGACGCAGGCCAAGCAGGGAAGCCCAGGCTGGAGGCGGGCTTCTCCCTGTGCATCGGCCTCATGTTCCTGGTGCTCGCCGTCTTCGTGGTGGCGACCTGGACGGTCGAGGTCTCGGACCTCGGAGCCATGCGCCAGAGGGTGACGGCCATCTCCGGGGCGAGCCTGCCCGAGCTGGTGGACACCCAGAAGATACTCCTGAGCATCGAGAACCTCAGGCGCTTCGCCGAGGTCGCCTACGTCTCCCGGACGCCGAAGAGCCGGAGGGAGGCGAGGCTGTCGGCCCGCGAGATAGTGGCCGAGACGGTGTTCCTGAGTTCCGAGGCACTGCACGAGGACGCCCTCAGGGTCTCCAGGATAATAGACGCCATTGTGCGCAGCCGGACCGGGATCGAGAAGGAGATGGAGATCATCGCGGCCTCGTCGGTCGCCTACCTTCAAGCCGTGGAGCACATAGCGCCGCGCCTGCGGACGGCCGCCGAGCGTCAGGCGGCCTTCGGGCTGTTCCTGGACTTCTTCCTGGCCCCCCGCGAGGACTTCTCTACGAGGCCCCCCCAGGAAGTGGCCATTGCCTTCCAGCGGCACATCCGCGACATGCAGATCGTGGCGGACGCCATAAGCCCCGGTCTCTCGCCCGCCCTCAGTGCGGAGATGGCCTCCGCCATGCGGAGCCTGGACTCCTCCCTTCACGCCATTGCCGAGTCCTCCAGGGTCATGGACGCGGCGAACGCCGAGCTGAACGAGAACTGGGTCGAGATAGACCAGCTCCTGAAGGGCATGCGCGACCGCGCCAGGCTGGGCGGGGAGAGCGCTGTCGAGGGCGCCCTGGGGGCCATAGGCGACGTGGCGGACGCCGCGCTCAGGAGCGCCAACGTCCTCTTCGCCGTGCTGATGGTGCTCATAGCCCTCGACTTCGCGCTCCTATACGCCTTCGTCACCAAGCCGCTCAAGTGGACCTCCAGGAAGCTCATGGAGATCCAGGAGGGCGTGCTGGACACCCCCGCCCCGGTCATAAGGGTGAGGGAGGTGGCCCTCCTGGCCAGGCTCCTGGACCGCTTCGCCGGGAGGCTGGGGGATCTCTACCGGCAGTCCGGCGAGCTGGAGGAGGCCGCCGCCGCCAAGAACGACCTGGAGGAGGTCATGAGGGCGGTCTTCATGGCGTCCCTGGACGGCTACGTGGTCTGGCGGGGCGGGCGCGTGGAGCTCGTGAGCCCCATGACCCTGAAGCTCCTCGGCGTGGACGCCAGGGAGGAGTTCTCCCGCCGCCCGGAACGATTCGGCTTCTCGCGGGATCGCCTCCGTGAGCTGGCCCGCACGGCCGCCTTCGAGAAGAGCGTCCGCGAGGAGGTCAGGCTCGAGGGCAGGGGCGGGCTCTCCGTCCCGGCCGAGCTCACGCACCTGCCCGTGCGCTTCCGGGGGCGCGACTGCCTTCTCACCTACATACGCGACCTCCGCCGCCAGAAGCGGAGCGAGGAGGCGCTCCGGCTCGCGAAACTCCAGGCCGAGGCGGGGGCCAAGGCCAAGAGCGAGTTCCTGGCCAACATGTCCCACGAGATCATGACGCCGCTCTCCGCCATCCTGGGCCTCACCCGGATGACCCTCGCCGGGAACCTGGAGCCCCCACAGCAGGAGAGGCTCGCTAAGGTCGAGGGCGAGGCCAGGAAGCTCGTCTCCGTCATGCACGACATACTGGACTTCTCCGCCATGGACTCGGGCCACATCGACCGCGAGGTGAGCGACTTCTCCGTCGCGAGGGTCATGAAGGCGGTCATCGACTCCCGCGCCCCCGACGCCGAGGCCAAGGGGGTGACGCTCGCCATGAAGATCCCCACGGGACTGCCCCCGAGGCTCTCCGGGGACGCCGGGCTCCTGGCCAAGGTGCTCGACCGGCTGACCGACAACGCCGTGAAGTTCACGGACAGGGGCCGCGTGACCCTCGAGGCATGCGAGCTCGCTCCGGGCTTCGGTACCGGGCGGGGGGCCTCCGTGTCCGGGACGGGCGAGTCCGGGGCGGGCGAGCTCGTGGCCGGCGGGTCCGGGGAGGGGCTGCCCGGACCCGCCGAGCCGGGACTGGCACAGTCCGGGGCTGGAGAGTCCGGGGCCGGCGGTCTGGGACAGGGACTGCCCGGAGCTGGAGAGTCCTGGGCCAGAGGGTTCGGGCAGGGGCCGACCGGAACTGGAGAATCCGGGGCCAACGGGTTCGGGCAGGGACGGTCCGGACCGGGAGAGTCCGAAGCCGACTGGTTCGGGAAGGGACGGCCCGGGGCGGGAGAGCACGGGGCCGAAGGTCTCCTGTCGGGGGGGAGCGAGGCTGAGGAGCCCGGAGCCGGCCGGTTCGGGCAGGGAGAGCCAGGGACGGAAGGGTCCGGATCCGGCCTCCTTTTTCCGGTAATGCCTGGAGCCGTGAGACCAGGACGCTGGAGCATGGGGTCTGCCGGCTCCGGGACGGTGACGGTCCTCTTCACCGTCCGCGACACCGGCATAGGCATCCCGCCGGGCAGGGAGGAGGGGCTCTTCTCCGTCTTCAGCCAGGCGGACGGCTCCGCCGCCCGTCGTCACGGGGGCACGGGCCTGGGTCTGTCGTTTGCCAAGAAGGCCGTCGAGATGCTGGGCGGCAGAATCTGGTACGCGCCGGTCGAGGGAGGCGGCACGATCTTCCATTTCACGGCCCGCTTCCGGGCGGTTGCCGAGACCGGGACGGGCCCGACCGCAGTGGCGGGAGGCACCGTCATAGCCGGGGACGCGATATAGGGCAGGCTCTCCGGGGCGGTCGGGACTGTCGGCGAGGTCCGGACGGTTGGGACTTAGAGGGGGCTGAGCCAGGCGGGAAGCTTCCTAAGTCCGGAGGGATGTGTCGGGGATGGGACAGGCGGGTCCACGGGCAATGTCCGGGCTGAGACTCAGGCCTGTTTTCTTCACGCCGTCCAGTCCAGGGCCCTTGTCTTTGCCTTGTCCCTGACCCCGGTCCGCCCTCTGGCCTGTGCCCAGCTCGCCTTCGAGACCGTTCCGGCTCAGTCCCGACCCTGCGTCCAGACCGGAAGTCTGGCCACCATCCAGTTCTACGTCCAGGTCGGGCTCTGGCCGCTCCCAGTTCGGACTCTGGCCGCTCCCAGTTCGGACTCTGGCCGCTATCAGTTCGGACTCTGGCCGCTATCAGTTCGGACTCTGGCCGCTACCAGTTCGGACTCTGGACGCTACCCGTTCGTGTTCAGGCCGGTACTCTGGCCGCCGCCCAGTCCTGAGTCCAGGCCGGGCTCTGGCAGCTCCCAGTTCGGGTTCAGGCAGCTCCCAGTTCGGGTTAAGGCCGGTACTCTGGCCGCCGCCCAGTCCTGAGTCCAGGCCGGGCTCTGGCCGCTCTCTGTTCGGGGTTCAGGCAGGAACTCTGGATGCCGCCCAGTACTGAGTCCAGGCCGGTACTCTGGCCGCCGCCCAGTCCTGAGTCCAGGCCGGGCTCTGACCGCTCCCAGTTCGGGTTCAGGCCGGTATTCTGGCCGCCACCCAGTCTTGAGTCCAGGCCGGGCTCTGGCCGCTCTCTGTTCGGGGTTCAGGCAGGAACTCAGGGCGCCGCCCAGTACTAAGTCCACTCCGGACTCGGGCCGCTCCCTGTTCGTGGTTCAGGCCGGAACTCTGGCCGCCACCTGGTTCGAATATCCGTCCTGACGCCTGTCTAATGCCAAGGGTGGCATCTTCAACTGTCCAAGAAAAAAGACGAGTCCATCCTCTTTCAGAGGGAGCAGGGCGGTCGTGTGCGCTCAGTCCGGCCCGGGCAGTGGCGCGGTTCCAGGGGTGCCTGAAGTACAGTCATTACGTGCCTGTCCGGACTGCAGACGGCACGATGGGGGCCGCCGACGCTTTCGGAGGTAGCTTCCGTCATGGATCGAGCGCTCGCGGCCACCAGGACCTCGGCGTCATGGGATCCATGCCAGGCCAGGTAATGAGGGGACGGAGACCTCTGGGCTTAAGCGATACTGATTGGCATACTGACTCCGGCAAGGACCATGGACTCGTACCAGAGTCTGTGTCGCCTTTAGACAACCTTTCTGACGAGACTGTCCGTGATGAGAGGCGTTGCATTTGGCTTGCATGGAGGCCAGAAGGTCAGGGGGACTTAATATTAGCGTACAATGAGCAAAGATGTTAAGAAGCCCAGGAGATCAGGAAGCCGGGTGGTTAGGAAAGCCAGAAGAATAGGAGGCCGGGTGACCGGGTGGTCAGATAGGCCAGGGGGGTCAGGGCGGCCGGCTGGGTCAGGGCGGTCGGCTGGGTCAGGGCGGCCGGCTGGGTCAGGGCGGCCAGTGGCCAGGAGGCCAGGAGGCCGGGTGGGTCAGGGAGGCCAGTGGCTAGGTGGCCGGGTGGGTCAGGGAGGCCAGTGGCCAGGTGGCCGGGTGGTCAGATAGGCCGGGAGGCCATGGAGTCGGGAAGGCAAGTTGGGTTGGCATTAGAGATGGGCAGAAGGTCATGTGGCTAAGTGAACAGGAGGCAGGAAGGACAAGCGGGCAGGTGGGAAAGGGGCCGGAGGGCCGGGAGACCTCTCGGGCAGGTGAGAAAGCGGGCATGTGGCAGGGAGGCAATGGAGCCACGTTGCGGGAGCTCAGGTATAAAGATGGTCAGAGGCGCGGAAATCCATGGAGAAGGGGAGTGCCGCAGAACATCGTGAGGTTTCATGCCGCCAGAAACAAGGAAACCTTATGAGGCAGGCAGGGGCAGGGACGCGTCAGGCATCTGTTCAAAAAAGGTAGAAAGCAGGCATGACGGGTACCGCTGGTTGTGGCGATTGGGTAAGGTAAACTGGGTCGACCGTGTAAAACTATACCTGGCGGAGCATTTTGAAGGCGAGGGAGGCATGATTTGGCAAATGGACGAAATGGTGATATTGCTTGATTTCAGGGCTTTTGCAGTTAGAATTTAATGTACAAAATCGAGAATTTACGAATTATGAAAAATTATAATTTTGAAATTGCGACTCAAAATGGCTGGGATGGCCAGAGACGATGTTCGTCAGCTCTAGACGGCACGCCGGGGACCGCAAGAGCGATTTAAAGATTTTCCGAGTGATTTCAAGCGATTACGAGGAAATCAGGGCGGGCGAGTTCTGGGGAGTTTGCGAAAGCAAAGAAAAAATTGGAGGATACAAAAAAACTTGTTGACTTGAATCCCCGGGTGACCCTATAATGCGAAAATCAGCAAAGCGGAACGGCTTTGCAATCCCCCCGACAATTTAAGCCTCGTCGACAGTGACCTTGTCCGCAGTCTCCCCCAGTTCGCGTCCCGTTTTCGGGACAGGGGAGGCAGGCGAAAGGCACCCGATTTCGGGAGTTGGACGGGGCGGGTGCCGAACCTAGTCGACAGAGACCTTGCCCGAAGTCTTCCCCAGTCCTCGTCTTGGGACAGCGGAGGCGGACAGGCGATCGGCATCCGACCCCGGGGTATGGGCCCGCGGGTGCCCGGTAGGGGGGCTCTCACGCATTTGCCGGTTTCGGCGAGCCTGTCTGAGGCGGAAGCGTCTCTTGTGAATCACGCGCATCAGGAGGATCTCAAGGAGATTCGGCGGAAGTTTTGAAAGGTCTTGTCAAGGGGGCGGGAAGGCGCGCGAGCGTCAGAACCCGTTCCGGAACAGGTGAAAAGCTTGTCGGTGTCTGTTTTCGGCATAAATGGTTACGGAGCCTCCCCGGTCGCGATCGTTGTAGCGGCTGAGGGTGGCGGAATGCCGGAGGCCTGCGCCCGCAAGTTGGCATCGAATTTGCACTCTCTCTCTCTCTCTCTCTCTTATATAGGTGTAGGGTCAGCTAACAGCGAGAAATCCGCATCTCACAGCACCTCCCGTGTCCTTTCCCCCGGAAAGGAGCGGGATTTTTTGCGCCGCAGGGATCAGGCCCGGCTTTAGGGCTAGAACCGTGCGGTTTTTTTGTTTGTCGCTGTCTGACCCCTGCTAAGCTCTCATCCGTTGTTTGAAGTCCATGCCCGCTCTGGACAGGCATGGCAAGGACGCTCAGGTGCAGTCTCTCTCTACCGGTACTGGCCAGGAAAGCGGTATCAGACGCCCCTAGGGGATTATGAACGCTTTCTCAGGCGACCTGCTCTCATCATCTCTCTTCATTTTCCGTTTCTTAATCTCTCTATCTCTGTTTCGCTCTCTCTCTTTCTCAAGGTTTTGCTCTCTCTATCTCTCAAGGTTTCGCTCTCTCTATTTCTCATGGTTTTGCTCTCTATCTCATGGTTTTGCTCTCTATCTCATGGTTTTGCTCTCTATCTCATGGTTTTACTCTCTCTATCTCATGGTTTTGCTCTCTCTATCTCTCATGGTTTAGCTCTTTCTATCTCTCACGATTTCTATCTCTCTTGTGCCGTGAAGGCGCACTCGCCCGAGCGGGCCGGAATGCCTGTACGAGGTGTCCGCCTGCCCGGGCTTCCGGCAACCCCGGATGTCATGGAGGAAACGAAATGATCCTGGCCGAGTTCACGTGGGCCCGCTTCAGGGGCCTGGCGTGCTCGGTCTGAAGCGCGAGTGAACGGCTTCCGGTTTCGGAATGAGCGTTGCGAAGGGCAGGACCGCCAGATGGCGGGAGACCCGGCAAAGCCGAGCCATGAAGGCCATGACACCCCTCCGGCAGGGAGACACCATCTCGGGGTGCAGGGCTGAACACGGGCACGGCGGCATGTTCCTACGAGTCCGGGGAAGTTGCTCACGCACCGGGGCGAGTGCGGCGACACGGGTTTCCCACCCAGGTGCGATCAATGTCGCCTGGCCCGCAGGGCAGGCGTATCGTCAGGCGGCCTGACGGCAGACGAAATGTCAGGCTTGGATTAAGGAAGGCGATGGTCAATTAGCGAGCAGACGAGATCCTGGACGTCCTTGGGCAGGTGAAGCCGGACAGCGGCGACCTGATGCAGGGACCCTCGCGGGGGAAACCGGCACGGTTTCAGGGCAGGAAATCACGGCAGGGAAACCTGACGGAGACTTGCTATTCCGGAGACTTGCCGGCCCTGATCCCGGCAGGACAAAACAGAACCTGATTTCGCGTCTCCCTGAACTACGGGGCAGAACGGAAGACGGCCAGGCCCACGTGCGCAGAAGTGCCTGGCCGGATTCCGGATGTCCCGGAGCGAGAGGGAACCGTTCCGCGAGGGACGGCACCTGGACGCAGGAAGGTTCTGCGGAGTCTTGGCGAGGGAGACCGGAAGAGAACCGTGATCCTGGAATGTCAGATGTTGGCCGCCGGACGTCAGGCGTCAGAATCTGACGGGCGGGTTCATGGTTATAGTCTGGTCAGGCCATGACAGGACGCCGTCCAGACTGCGGAGATCCCGAATCTTATGACATGGGGTGGGGCTGCCGCTTCGTCAGATATTTTGACGAGGCGGTGGTCCGGAACATCTCTGGAGACGGGAGGCTCATGAATTTTTCAATGTTGGAAGAAACTGAAGAGATTCTGCAGTCTGGGACAGGCGGCATCATGCCAAATTTGACAACCGGGATATCGTTGTGACCTGCAGGGTAGACTGCTGACAGGGCACGGCCATGGTCTATCGACAATAGATTAGGGCATGGCCGGCTGTCTGGACCGGTTTCTTTCAGGATAGTCTGGCGTAAGACCCGTCAAGGCGGAGCTGGTGACAGTTGCGCCTTGAGGAGAGTTGCGTCTGCATTCTGAAAGTTGCGTCAGCGGTCTGTCTAGACCATATAGGTCATAATCGTCTGGGAAATATGCCAATAACGGCTGGACCGATGGACAGGATCCGGCTATCTTAAATTATTTTTTTTGTTCGGTGTACTACTTTGGATCACGCAACGAACTTGCGGTGACATGTCGCCGCAGGCGTTTGGGCAAAGCCCGTGGCGAATGCCCGTGAAGGCCGTGATGACCGCAAGTTCATGAAGTTGCTTGTAAGACCTGACCTTTATGGTTTCCGGGTTACAGAACGGGACTGTGGAGTTACGGGCCGGGCGAGTGACAATTCGCATGATCTGAAGCGTCCTGAGAGTGCCGTGTCTCTGGACTGGCAAGGCTTCTGATGGACCAGGACGGCATTTGGATATTTGACGAGTTAGATGTGTCGTTTGTTGCCAGGTTGTAATCTGGCCATTGTCAGGAGGCAGCAAGGAAGAGCCGAAGCTTCGCAATCCGGTTTCACTAGGTGCTGTAAATTCCTCATGCTCGTGAGCGTTCATCGGTCAAATCGGCTGGATACTCGTGAGCGGGGCGAAGCAAGAGAGCTTAGGCTGTTTCCTGATTAAGGTTAGAAACTGACAATTCAGCGACATTTGTCTTAAGCTTAAGAAACAACGGAAGATAATGAGGAAAGGGTAGTCCTCGGACGACCCGGATAGCTCGCTCCGGCGGCGCTAAAGCTAAAATGGAGGAAGATGATGAAAGAGTTGAGAAGAGCCATATCGGCGTTGGCAGTCAACGCGTGGGTCATCGCCATGGTTATAACGGGGGCCCTGACCCTGTTCGGCCTGATGGGATCCTTCGGGACTGCTCAGGCTTATGAGGTGGTCGGCGGTGCCGGCGGGAATGGAACGTCCGGTGCTAACAACCCTGGTGTCGTTGGCACGGTTGGCGGTGTTCCTGACTCGTCTCCACCTAATAATCAGTCCGGACAAGGTGGTGCAGCGAATGCTATCAACACTCCGGGAGCTGACCCGGTTGCGGCGACTGTGGGGAGGCCCATACTTCCGGCTGGACAGGACACTGAAGGGCTGTCCCTTGAGGGTGGAAATGGCGGAAACGGCGGAAACGCCAGCGGTAGCGTTCCTGGCATAGGTGGCGGAGCAGGAGCCTCCCTCACGCCACGTTCGACGACGTATCCCGCAGGCGCTGTCACTGTCGGAGGCAATCTCGAGCTCGAGGGAGGCGAGGGCGGAGCAGGCGGCGAAGGCGGTGCCGGCGGAGTCGGTGGCGACGGAGGAAGTGGCGGGAACGTGACCATCACCGCTAGCACCTCCGACTTCACAGTAACAGGCGATGCCGATATCAAAGGCGGAAACGGAGGCGTTAACGGCGATGATTCGGGAAACAACGGCGGTGCAGGCGGCAACGGCGGTTCCGTGAGTGTCAGGATGCACGGTCTCGCTGTGAGTGGAGATATCAGTATCCAGAGAGGCGACGTTGATGACAACGCTGACGGGAGCGCCTTGCCGGGAACTTCCGGAAGCTCGCAGGTCAATGTCTT
>JAISFP010000336.1 GCA_031263525.1 Deltaproteobacteria bacterium
CTGGAACTGTGAGGCCTCCGTCACGGGCTGCTCGACCGAGGCTGCCTGGACGGCCCCCCCCGCCAGAGCGGAGTCGGCGGAGGGCGCGGAAGGGGATGCCCCGGGCTCCGTGACCGGATCAGCCACGGCAGAAGGGGGAATGCCCTCCCCCGCGCTATCCGTCCCGTTACAGTCCTCCTGTCCCGCCGAAACGCCCTTCAGGGCCGCGTCCATGTCCTTGTCCATCGCGTCCATTGCTCCCTCCCGGTCACGGGCTGCCGCGTCTCCGTTTTCAAGGTTGCCTTCCGAGATCCCGCCTGCGGCGAGTCCCGAAGTTTCACCAGCCACTGTCCCCTCGCCCGTCTCCCCGTTGTGGTCCGTCACCTGTCACTCCCCTGTCTGTCGCGGCGGAAGTTATCCCTTAGCGGGTATCCGCCAGAATATGCATCTGCATTCGGGTTTCGGGCACCTTGCGGGCGCCGGACGACCGACACTGCGCCCCGGTGCCCGACTCGCCGTCCGGCTCGTCCAGGGCACGTCGTCTGTCCGAGCCTTCCCGTCCCCCGGATCACGGGGACGTCGGCCTGCGGAGCGTTGGTGCCGGAACCAATGAAAGTTCCCTAATCGGCATCCCTGTCCGCAGTCCTTTCGTGCATCCGTACGTGAATCTGCGAAACGTCTTCCTTGAAGCGAGGTCTCTTCAATTGCACGGGTCAGGTCCGGCCGATCGTCCAGGCAACGTCGGCCAGGCCGAAGGCCATGTCAGTCAGGCCGTCTGGGTCGGGCCTTGGCAGGTTGTCATGGCCGCTACGCCACTGCCTGTCAGTCCGGGCTTTCCGGCTGCCCAGCGGAATCATGTCGCCAGGTTCGGGAGCGCCGGCCCTTACTCCTAACCGTCCCTTCCCGCCGCTGGCGTTTCTACCTGCGCCGGCTGTCCCGGCCGCCGCCCCCCGCGCCCCGGCCACGTCCGCCGGAGGCGGCCTTCTGCCGTTCATCTCGGATCCCCTCGGATTTCGAGGGCTTCTTCCTGTAGGGACCCCAGTTCCTGCGGCTCACGTCAGAGACCGTGAACCCGTTTTCCGTGACGAGCTCCCAGCGGGAGAATGCCTGCGGGAGCTTCCTGTGCGCGGCCGCCTCGTGGGCTATGCTCCATCCCCTCCGGTCCGCCAGGTCCCAGTCGCTGAAGGTCTTCGGCAGCCTTCCCCTCGCGGCGGCCACGTGGCCCACGGACAGGCCGCTGTCGGTGGCGAGCTCCCAGGCGTCAAAGCCGCGGCCCAGGCACCCCGCCCTCACGGCCTCGTGGGCAACGGTCCAGCCATTGTGGTCACATAGGCGCCATTCGTCAAAATCTCTGGGCAGGGCGCATTCCGCAGCGGCAACGTGAGCCACGGTGGTGCCGTCGGAAAGGCTCAGCCCCCAGAGCCTGAACCCCCTCGGGAGCCTGTGACACCTGGCCGCCTCGTGGGCCACTGTCCAGCCGTCGTCGTTGGTGATGTCCCATCCCGCGAAGCCGTCAGGAAGCGGCCCGTTCTCGACCGCCACGTGGGCCACCGACAGCCCTTTGGCAGACTTCAGGTCCCAGCGCGAGAAACCGGGGGGCAGCCTGTTCCATATGGCCGCCTCGTGGGCGACGGTCCAGCCGTCAGGTCCGGCCAGCTCCCAAAGGTCGAATCCCTCCGGAAGGAATCCGCTCCTCGCGACTTCGTGGGCGACTGTCCAGCCGTCCTCGTCGGCCATGCCGAAACGGCAGAACCCGGACGGGAGGCTTCCGGCCCCTGCCGCCTCGTGGGCGACGGTCCAGCCGTCGGACGACGCTATCTCCCAGCGCTCGAAGGACTCCGGGAGCATTCCGGCCTGCGCCGCCTCGTGGGCGACCGTCCAGCCTTCGGGGCTGGCCAGCTCCCAGAGGTCGAATCCTTCCGGGAGGCAGCCGCTGCCGACAGCTACGTGAGCCACCGAGATCCCGTCGTCCCGGACGAGATCCCACATGCCGAACCCGGCGGGAATTTTCCCGACCCTCGCGGCCTCGTGGGCGACGGTCCACCCGTCCTCGTCCCGCAGGTCCCATGACTCGAAGCCGTCGGGAAGGCTTCCGGACAGGGCCGCGGCATGCGCCACGGTCCAGCCTCCCGGCCCGTCCATGTCCCAGAGCTCGAAATCTTCCGGGAGCTTTCCCCAGACGGCCGCCTCGTGGGCCACGGTCCAGCCGTTTACGCCCGAAAAGTTCCAGTCGCGGAACCCCTCCGGGAGACCGCCTTCCCGTGCGGCAAACATGGCACCCATCAGATAGTTCTGCTCCGGCGTACGGTCGCGGAGCCAGACAGACGGGCGCAGCTGTTTCCAGTACCCGGCGGAGAAGGGCGGCGGGTCGTCCGGCCTCGGCATATTTGAATGACCAGGCGTCACGGGAGCGGGCCAGACCGACAAGGCTTCCGGTGCCGGGACCCTGTCGCCGGAGAGCGCCGTGCCGTGCTGACCCGGATCTCCGTCGGCGGAGAGCGCCGGAACGTCCTGACCCGGAGCCGGCTCTCCGTCGGCGGAGAGCGCCGGAACGTTCTGACCCCGAGCCGGGTCCACGTCGGCGGAGAGCGCCGGAACGCCTGGGCCCGAAGAAGAGACGGAGGCCCAGTGACCGGGCTCCTCCGAGGAGTCCTCCCGCATCAGGTCCCCGTCGAAGGAACGCAACAGAAAATCCGGACTACCAGGAGAAACGGTACCCACGGTGTCGGGGACGTGCGGCGATTCCTCCCCCGTGAGGTCAACCTCGCCGGAACGCCTCACGTCGTCCGGACCGTAAGAAGGGGCAGGGGCAACACGGGTCCGCCGGGAGGTGAACCTCCCGCAATCCACGGCCCCGTACGGTAATCCTGTCGGCAATTTCCTGCCTCCGCCTGCATTTCCCATCGGTATCTCTCCCGTATGACTAACTTGTCTGAACGTGATGTCTGCAACCCGAGGCCGCGGCAGGACGTGCTGCCCGCCCCCGGAGTCCAGGACGGCCGAACTGCCGAAACCCGGATCCTTATATGAAGGCCGATCCGCCGTAAGGCTAAAGGACGATCCGCCGTAAACCTAAAGGACGATCCGCCGTAAACCTAAAGGACGATCCGCCGTAAACCTAAAGGACGATCCGCCGTAAGGCTAAAAGACGATCCGCCGTAAACCTAAAGGACGATCCGCCGTAAACCTAAAGGACGATCCGCCGCAAACCTAAAGGACGATCCGCCGCAAACCTAAAGGACGATCCGCCGTAAGGCTCTGCCCCAGGCGGAACGTGCTTCCGGAGCCTGGCGCCTGACGGCCGTACTGCCCGATGCCGTAAACCTCGCGAGCCGAACCGCCTGATCCTTTCGGACTGGCGGACCGAACCGCCGGAAGCCGCAGTCCGGGCGTGCCGACCAGCAGGATGATGAAGCCCTGTCGTGCCGGTCCGCAGGATGCCGTAGCCAGCGCACAACATTGTGCAGGATGCCGTAGCCCTGGCGTACTGAAACGCGGGAGGCCGGTCCCCTGACAAGCCGTGCCGCCGGATGTCGTGGCTCTGGCTGGACGAGTCGCTAGATGTTAAGGTCGTAAAGAAGGGAAGCTTGAGGTGCCGGAACAAATAAGCAATATTTCAGCAAATGCCGGGACCGTACGTGCCGAAGTGCCAAAGTGCGGAAAAGGAAAGACATGACGTCCAAGAAGTTCTGAGGCATGACGTCATGAGGCACTGTAGGCCGAAGTCCCGGGCCTGAAACGCTTAGGCGCCGAAGCCCGAAGCCTGAATCGAACGGTGCTTGAAGCCGAGATGCCGGAGCTCGGAAGAGCGAAGAAGGCGTACCATGAGACTTGGGGCAAGTCTTAAGCCACGGGACGCAGACGCTCCGACATGATCGTGTGTGGGGGGAGTGATGTTGGAGGACTGACAGAGAAGGATGATTTCCGGGGGGCAGCCTGCGGGGACAGGAAATGCCGGACCCGGATCGCGCCATTGCCGGGACTTGAGGGCTCCGACCGGGAAGGCTCTGCGGAAGAGACAGGTGTGAGGCCCTGCCGCGCCCGCCCGCGCCCCGGTGATCCGGTACTCCGGGAAAGACCCGTGAGGGTCATGCCCCGGTGAGCAGTTCCGGAGATCCGCCCCGAAGTTGCCGGCCCAGGGAGGCCGGCCGGTGTCGCGCTGTTCGAGATGGACGGAGTATACCATCAGACCCGGATTTTTGCATAGGATATTGAAAATCAGAGCAGATCGGGTTCGATTAGGATTTTCAACGGTTCCCGGATTTCGAATTCGCGTCACGGCCAATTTCCTCAATGATTTCAAGCACTTAGCTGACCCAAAATTTTATCAGCCGGCTTCGGTGCTCTCCGGGGCTTCCGCATGTCCATTCTATAATTAGAATTTTATGCTTTAAACTGGAATTTTACGAATTTTGATTTCCTTATGACTGCCCGCTGTAAAGCAATAAGTTCACGTTTAGTGAAATGACGCGAGGGGGGAGTTTTGGCCCAGAATCAAAAAACCAGGGCCGTGGCCCTGTGCCGTCCGGACCCCGATCCGTCATCAGGCCCGTCTTCCGCGTCGGTAGGCGCCAACGGATTCCGGCTCCCTCGCCCGGACGTCCGGAACCCGCCTGTTTAGGCACTTCTTAAAATGCCTCAAATTCTTTTTAGCTTTTTGGTCACCTTGTCACTATATGAAGTATGTTTCCAATATTGCAATCATTATAAAGTGCTTTTTTTAAAATTTTATACAATTGCAAAAAAATGGTTCCCGTGCAAATATCCCCGAAAACAGGAATATAAAAACACTTCAAATGGAGTTTAAAATTTATAAAGCACTTGATACGGTATTTTATTGGTATATTGTTCGAACATATGATTGATATATTGTCGAGATTTCTCCCCCGGGCCCCCCGAACCGCATTTTTTTCGCCCGCTTTCGCCTCCGCCGCCACTGGCCCATCCCCAAAAGCCTTATTTCAAGCCGTTTGAGGCGCATTCCGCCTTGCGGGACCAGAGAGCCCTCCTGGGGGCCCGCCCGCAGGCTCCCCGGAAGGGCCACATGGACCCCTGACACTGGCCAGGGGCACCGCTTTTCGGGCTCCCGCAACCCGGAGACAGCTTTCGTCTCCGCCGTGCCGAATCTCCGGTCCGCCTGAATCGTGACGGCTGCGCTTCCGTCTTACGGCTTCGCCCTCCCATGTTCTGTCTCCCCCCTTCCGTCTTCTTTCTCCCCTCTCCGCTCACCGCTCACCGCTCGCCCTCCCACTTCATTTGGACATGGAGCGCCAACTTACCACAAAATAATGGGAACAGCCTCCAGACAGCAGGCGGAAAGGAGCCGGAGGAACCCAAAGGATCCGGAACCGAAGAAAAGCCGCAGTTCCCGTATCTCTTTGGCCAAAAAGGGTGAGGCTCCCAGAAACAGACGGAGAGGGACAGAGAACGGAAAAGCCCCAGGACCGCCCAGGGCTCCCCAACCCGTTTCCCTTATGCTACAAGATATTACCCTGGAAATTAAATCTGGCCCTATGGGACCTCTT
>JAISFP010000430.1 GCA_031263525.1 Deltaproteobacteria bacterium
CTACCCTGCCCCCTGCCCCCTTCCCTCACCCCGGCCCTCCTTCCCTTCCTGCCTTCAGGCTCCCGACACCCGCCTCCTACCTTGCCCCCTGCCCCCTTCCATCAGCCCTGCCCACCTTCCCTTCCTGCCTACATTCAGGCTCCCGCCACCTGTCAACTGCCCTGCCTCCCTTCCCGCGCAGCCCGACCCTCCTTTCCTTCCTGCCTTCAGGCTCCCGACACCCGTCTAGCGTCCTTCGCCCCTTCCAGCAGTACGCCCCTCCTTCCCTTCCCGCCTTCAGGCTCCTGCCCTGACCCCCTTCCCGCAGTCCGACACTCCTTTCCTTCCTGCCTTTAGGCTCCCGACACCCGCTTCCTGACCTGCCCCTCTTCCCCCAGCCCGGCGCTCCTTACCTCCCTACCTTCAGTCTCCCGCCACCCTCCACCTGCCCTGCGCCCATTACCCCTGCGCTGCCCCCCTCCCTTCCGCGTTCTCCGGCAACCGCAACCCAGTCGCCCGTACCCTTCCTCCAGGACTTGCCTGCCGGACAGCCGCCTGACCCGGTCCAGGCATGTTCGCCGGGCCGACATGACGCCGCCATCCTCTCACCCCGGTGCGCTGGGACCGCTGGATCCCAGGCATGCCTTCCGGCAGGGGGCAATTTTCCGGCGCACCGGCGGTCCCGATGTGGCATAATAGGTCCCCCCGGGCTTCGCCAGAGCCCCGTCCCAGACCATCCGGCCCTCCCACCACACTGCCGCCTCACCGCGTCATGCTGTACCATTTAGGCCTCCAAGACCAAGAACTTGCTCCCGGTTCCCCCGCCCCCCGACATGGAGACTGCGGAACCCCGGAGCGCGAGATTTCCATGCCCCCGAGCTCACAGACCGTTCCGGCCCGTCCGAGCCGACCCGCCGACCGGACTCTGGCTGTCCCCCGCAACGGACCTCCCCTGCCGGAAGGCCCCCGCAACGGCCCCCTCCTGCCGGAGGGCCCCCGCAACGGCCCCCTCTTGCCGGAGGGCTCCCGCAACGGCCCCCGCCTGCCGGAGGGCCCCCGCAACGGACCCCGCCTGCCGGAGGGCCCCCGCAACGGACCCCGCCTGCCGGAGGGCCCCCGCAACGGACCCCGCCTGCCGGAGGCCCCCCCCAACGGCCAAGGGAGTGCGCTGTGAGCAGGGCCAGCCTGGTCATGAAGGTCTTCCCCTCCCCGGAACGGCTGACGCTGCCCCTGAACGGCGCCATGCCCCGGAAGGGGCTGAAACGGGGCAAAGCCGTGGCCCAGGGGGAGCTCCTGGCCGAGTCCCCGAGCCCCTTCGGGCCCGACGTGGCGGCCCCTCTCCCCGGCAGGGTGGCGGGCCTGGACGGCGCGAACGTCATCGTGGACGTGGACTTCGAGTGCGGGGCAGAGCTCGCGGAGCATGCCAGGCTCCGGGAGCTCGGGCCCGTCGAGGCGGCGAGGGCCCTGCGCAGGATGGGCATCCTTCCTCCCCCGGCCCCGCCGCCGGGGGAGCCCGTGGTCATATCCGGCTTCGACCCCGAGCCCGGGGTCAGGCTCGCCCGCGCCCTCTGGGAGGACCAGAGGGGGGCCCTGGAGGACGGGCTCAGGCTCATAACCCGCCTGTACCCTGGCAAGCCCATCGTGCAGTGCCTGCCCGGGGGCACGAGGCCGCTCACGTCCATGGACTCCGCCGCGGTCACCATGAAGATCCCCTACCCCTGGACGCTCCCCCCTCTTCTTAAGAAGCGCCTGCTGAAGAAGATAGGCCGCGCGGCGGCCAGGGCCGGTCGCGAGACCCCGTACGACCCTGCGGCCCGGGGCGTGTGCGGGTCCAGGACCCTTTATCTGATGGGCACGGCCTGGAGGACGGGCAGGGCCCCCATGGCCGGGCCGATGTCTCTCCAGGAGACGCCTGCCCTGGTGCCGCCAGGCATGAGCCCCGCCGCGCTCCTTGCCCTGGTGAACCTCCGCCCCCGGCCCGGCGACAGCGTGATCCTGGGCGGGCTCGCCAGGGGGAGGGCCTGCGTCCGCCTGGAGGCCGGCCTCGGCCCCGGCATCGAGGCAGTGACGCTCATGAGGGGCGGCTCCCCCCGCGCCTCCCGCAGGGAGGGACGGTGCTGCATGTGCGGGCGCTGCCGCGCAGCGTGCCCCCTGCGCCTGCCCGCGGACCTCATCGGAGGGAGCCCCAAGATGCTCTGGCCGCTCATGCTGGAGCGGCTCCCCCAGCTGGCGCAGTGCCCGGGCTGCGGGCTGTGCGCCCTGGCCTGCCCCCAGAACGTGCCGCTCACGGCGCTCCTGGGCCATCCCGGAGGGGTTGCCCCGTGGTGAGGACCCCTGAAGACGGAGGCGCGGGCAGCCCGGAAACGCTGGGCCCGGATGGTGCCGTCCCTGAGGGCGCGGCCCGCCAGGGCAGCCTCCCGTGGGGCCCTTCCCCCGAGACGGGTGGTACGGGAGGCGGGTCCCAGGACGGCGGGGCCTCGGCTCCGCGCGGCGACCTGCGGGTTCCGGGCGGCAATGCTTCGGTTCCGGATGACGGAGCGTCGGTTCCGTGCGGCAATGCTTCGATTCCGGATGACGGAGCTTCGGTTCCGGGCAGCTATGCTTCGGTTCCGAGTGACGGAGCCTCGGTTCCGGGAAGCGGAGCCTCGGACCCGCGCGGCGACCTGCAAGTTCCGGACGGCAATGCTTCGGTTCCGGATGACGGAGCCTCGGTTCCGGGAGGCAATCTTCCGATTCCGGACGGCGTGACCTCGGCTCTTGACAGAGAGGGCCCGGTTCCTGGCGGAGACCTGCCGGTTACGGGCGATGACCTGTCGGTTCCGGACGGCGGAACCTTGCTTCTTGACGGCCAGGGCCCGCTTCCAGGCGACGACCAGTCGGTTCCGAGCGGCGGAACCTCTGTTCAGGGCGGAGAAGGCCAGGTTCCAGGCGGCGACCAGTCGGTTCCGAACGGCGGAACCTCTGTTCAGGGCGGAGAGGCCCAGGTTCCAGGCGGCGACCTATCGGTTCCGCCCGATGACATGTCGGTTCCGGACGGCGGCCTGCCAGTTCCCGGCGTTGGAGACTCGGCTCCGGAACGCTGGCTGTCCGGGTCCGGTTACCCGGAAGAGCTGGCCTTCAAAAACAAATATGAGAGACACGGGGTTCTGGACAGTCTCTTTCCGGATTTCAGATCTCCGGAAGCCGGAACATTCACGGGAAAGGACTGGAGCATCCGGTCACGGGACCATGCAGCTTCCGAGGTAAAGTCGCTGGATGGCGCAGGTTTGAAGAACAAATACGAGAAATACGGTATTCTGGACAGAATGATGACTGGTGTAAATATCCTGGACGACCCTGTCCCGCAGGACATTGACGCGAACGTCACGTCTTCGGAACGCTACTATTCCGAAGACGATACCGCCGATGACGTTTCCCGCAAGCCTTCCGGCGATCGGTTACAGTATTCTGACTACGGCGTTTCCGGCAACGATTTGCCGGACAACGTCCCCATGATCGATGACACCTGCAAACAGAACAAGCTATCCGAAAACGGAACTTTCGCCGGCAAGACCCTGTTTGACAAGCTCCCGAAAGGCGAATTGACGCATGACAATTTCTCTGACGACATCTCCTCCGGCAAAGATCTCGTGAACGACAGCATCCACGACATCGAGGACGCGCACGGCACTCCTTCCGTCAACGGAGGTTCAACTCCAGACACATTGAACGACAGCGTCATATCTCAGACAGGCACCAATGACACGCTTTCTGCCACCTTCGCTTCTGATTTGGATTCCCTGAACGACAAGGCTCCTGACGAACCGGACACGCCCGAGACCATTTCGGACGCCGACGCTTCCGGAGGCGCGTCCCTTTACAAGTGGCTCATGAAGGGCAGCATTCCTGGCTACCGGGACCGGGATCCGGACGGCATCGGCCAGGAAATCAGGCCCCCGCAAGAAAGGGCCGCGATGCGCGGCGCCTTCGGGACCGGGTCCCGGGGGGGCGGCCCCGCAGGGGCCCCCGATGCCATGACCGGATCTTCGGGGGACCACGTGATCTTGGCTGGCCCAGCGGGAGTCCGCAACACCTCGACCGGCCCTGCGGGAGACCGCGACGCCTCGACCGGCCCTGCGGGGGCCCGCGACGCCTCGACCGGCCCTGCGGGAGACCGCGACGCCTCGACCGGCCCTGCGGGGGCCCGCGACGCCTCGACCGGCCCTGCGGGAGACCGCGACGCCTCGACCGGCCCTGCGGGGGGCCGCGACGCCTCGACCGGCCCTGCGGGGGGCCGCGACGCCTCGACCGGCCCTGCGGGGGGGGACCGCGACGCCTCGACCGGCTCTTCGGGAGACCGCGACGCCTCGACCGGCCCTGGGGTGGACCTCGACGGTCACACAGAGGATTCCGAGAACCCCGATGCCTGGCACGGGGATGTGGGGGACCGTGACGCCTCGCCCTGGCCTGCCGGGGGCCGCGACATCCTGCCTGGGACTGCGGGAAACCGCGACATCTTTACCGGCCCTGCGGAAGACCGCGATTCCCGTGACGGGGTTGCCGAGGACCGCGAAGGCTGGAGCGGGCTTGCTGAGGAACACAACGCCTGGGCCGGTGACGCGGAGGGGCGCGCGTCCTGGAGAGACTCCCTGGAAAACAAGGATGCCGTGACCGATGACCCGGAGAAGCGCAGGTCCTGGAACGGCTCCCTGGAAGACGGGGACGCCGGGGACGACGACGCGGGGGAGCGTCGGGACCGGAGCGGCTCCCCGGAGGACGGCGATGCCGGGACGGGGGACCCCGGGGACGATGACGAGACGGGCAGGCGCTCGCCGTTCTGGAAGAGCTTCCCGGACACGCCCCCTGAGGAGTTCTCCCTGAAGAGCATAAGGGGCCGTGCCGTCAAGGGGCTCCTGCCCTTCCGGCGCGAGGCCGTGGCCCCCGGCCCGTCCGAGCGGCCCCCCAGGCCCGGAGCCGACCGGGGCTCGGAAAGCCAGGACGGGGACGCCCCTGCCCCTGGCGGGTCGGGTGATCCGGAGAGCTCCGGATCCCCCGCGTCCGGACTGTACAGCTCTTATGCCATAGGATCTTACGGATCATACGGGGCTTCCGGCTCTTCCGGAGCCCCCGGCGACTCCGGCCCCGTGGGCAGCCAGGACGGTGATGATCCCCCCGGCCCGGACCCGGGGCCCGACATCGCCGCCCAGGACACCCCCGACGACTGGGACCCCTTCCCGGCGGGGGCGGCCCCCCCTCCCCTGGAGGGCATGCCCAGCGTGGCCACGGGCCCGCACACCGCCCGCTTCTCGGGAAGCCCGCCTTTCCTGAACATCGTGGCGGCCGCGCTCCTGTGCCCGGTCTTGGCCGTGTGGGTCGCGACGGGAGCGCTCTCCGTCTGGTGCCTGGTGCCCCTTCTGGTGGCCCCCCTCGCGGCCTTCCTTCTCAGATCCGCCAACCCGCCGGCCCTGAGCTCGCTTGTCTGGCTCAAGGGATCGCTCGCCGGCCTGGCCGTGCTTCCCGCCGTCTGGCACCCGCTCCCGCACCCGGACTTCTGGCACTTCTCGCCCGCCTTCCTGCTCGCGGGCACGGGCGCGGCCCTCGGCGGGGCGCTGGCCAGCGCGAAGCCCGGGCTCCTCAGGTCCCCCTTAGCACCCGCCGCCCTCCTGGCGGCGCTCCTGCCGCTCGCCGTGTCATGGATGGCGGGCCCAGCCGGCCCCGAGCCCGCGCCACCCGCAGAAATCCTGATATTCGGTGGCCCGGCCCGGACCCACGAAACCTCCGGTCCGGAGGCCTCGGCGGAGGGCGGCTACGGCGCGACCGGGCAGCCGGGAACGGAGGGCTACGGATACGGCACGACCGGGCAGCCGGGAACGGAGGGCTACGCCTACGGATCGGCCGGGCAGCCGGGAACGGAGGGCTACGGCTACGGATCGGCCGGGCAGCCGGGAACGGAGGGCTACGGCTACGGATCCGCCGGGCAGCCGGGAACGGAGGGCTTCGGCTACGGATCCTACGGGCAGCCGGGAATGGAGGGATACGGCTACGGATCCGCCAGGCAGCCGGGAACGGAGGGCTACGGATCGGCCGGGCGACCTACGGGGGCTTTCGATCGGAATCCGGCCCTAGGCCAGGACTCCCCGTCCAGAGTCCCAGCCGTGGCCAGGGATCCCGCCGGCACGGAGCTCGCGGCCCTGCTCGCGCTGGTGCCGCTGTTCCTGTTCCTCATGTCTGCCGGCGAGGCCCCCAGGCTTCCGGCCATGGTATTCCTGGCGGGGCTCGTCGCGCTGGCGATGCTGAAGGGAGCCGTGGACTGGGGGGCGGGGGTCTTCTGGACGTTCGCGGCCTTTATGGTGCTCCCGGAGCTCCTGAGGGGGCCGAAGGGTGCCCTGTTCGGGATCCTCCTGTGGGCACCCGCCGCCTGCGAGGTGGCGGCCAGCTACGGCTGGAGCTCCAGGGGCGCGGACGTGGCCAGGATTATGGCCCTGGGCTGGATAGCGGTCCTGGGGCTCTTGTCGACCTTCGCCAAGACGCGGGAGCTCAGGCACCTGCAGGCCGCGGCCGTGAGGGCCGTGCTCCTGGCGCACCCCCTGTCGCTCGCGACCATGCCGGGCGGAGCCGCGCGGACCTCCGGCTACGGGGCCGGGCAGGCGCCTCCCCCCCCCTCGAGGCCCCACCTCTCCAGGGCCCCGGCCCCCATGAAGGCCACCGTAATGTGCCGGAGGCCCATCGGCATGCCCAGGGCGTTCACCCCGCCGGGTCTCACCTGCGCGGTGCTGGCCAGCATGTCCGGGGGGCCCTGGGCCTGCCGGGACGGGTGCGTGGGCGCCGGCGACTGCGTGGCCACCTGCCCGGCGGCCGCCCTTGAGATGCCCAGGGACGGGACGCCCCCCGTCCTCATCCCCGAGAGGTGCAACGGCTGCGGGCTGTGCGCCCTGGCCTGCCCCAAGAGCCTGGTGAAGCTGGTCCCAGCATCCTGGAAGGCCGTGGTGCCCTGCCGGGGCACGCCCACCATGAAGGCCATGGACGCGCTCTGCAGGGCCGGGTGCCTGGGGTGCGGGCTCTGCCGCAAGGCCTGCCCCAAGGGGGCCCTGGCCTGGACGCCCCCGGCCTGCGCCACGGACCCCCACCCCGCCGCGGGTCACGCGGCCCCCCCGCCCGTACACCGCGGGCCGGGACCGCCCCGGGGCCCCCGCGGCGGTGCCAAGCCCGCCGTGAACCAGGCGATCTGCCTGGACCCCGAAGGCGGCGACTGCGAGTTCGAGTGCCTCATGAGCTGCCCCAGGGAGGTCGTCCGCATCAGGAGAACGTAGGCGGAGCCACGCCGGACCGGACGCTCCGGCCGGGCCGGAGGACCTGGCACCCGAACAGGAGGCCTGAAGCCCCCACCCTGCCCCGGAACTCATGACCGGAGGCCGGAAGATCCTGACCTGCCACGGAAGCCCGGGCCGGAGAACGGAAGATCCTGACCTGCCACAGAAGCCCGGGCCGGAGGCCGGAAGCCCCTGACCTGCCCCGGAAGCCCTGTCCGGAGGCCGGAAGCCCCTGACCTGCCCCGAAACCCATGGCCGGTGGCCGGAAGCCTCTGACCTGCACCGGAAGCCCTGTCCGGAGGCCGGAAGCCCCTGACCCGCCCAGGAAGCCCGGGCCGGAGGCCGGAAGCCTCTGACCTGCCCCGGAAGCCCAGGTCGGAGGCCGGATGCCGATGACCTGCCCTGGAATCCGGGACCGGAGGCCGGAAGCCGATGATCTGCCCCGGAAGCCCGGGTCGGAGGCCGAATGCCTCTGACCTGCCCCGGAATCCGGGACCGGAGGCCGGAAGCCGATGACCTGCCCCGGAACCCGGGGCCGGAAGCCGATGACCTGCCCCGGAACCCGGGGCCGGAGGCCGGAAACCCCTGACCTGCCCCGGAACCCGGGGCCGGAGGCCGGAAACCCCTGACCTGCCTCGGAATGCCGTACCGGAGGCCGGATGCCGATGACCTGCCCCGGAACCCAGTGCCGGAGGCCGTAAAGCTAGTCAGAAGGCCGGATGCATCCTCCCTGCACCGGATGTCCAGGCCGGAGCCCGGATGCCTGGGCCGGAGGAAGGACACGTCGACCGAACCCATGCAGGGAAGGCCGAAGGCCGGATGCTCCTGCCCTGCTCCGGATGACTGGCAGGATGTCTGGAACCAGGGCCGGAGGCCAAACTCATCCGAAGGACCCCTGGAGGAATGACAGGAGGCCTCCGACCAACCCCGGATGTCTAGGCCGGAGGCCGAAAGTCTGGACCGGAGGCCGGATTCGTCGACCACACCCAAGGAGGGAAGGCCGAAGGACGGATGCTACTGCCCTGCCCCGGAACCACGGACCGGAGGCCGGATGCCTGGGCCGGAGTCCTGGCTGCATGGCCTGAGTTCGGATGCATCCGCCCAGTCCCGAAGCCCGTCCGGAGTCCGGATGCATCGTCACGACTCCTAAAGAGTTGGCTGGAGACCGGAGCCTGAAATCTGGGCCGGAGGCCGGATGCCCCTGTCCTGCCCCGGAACCCAAGCCGAAAGCCGAATGCCTGGGCCAGACCCCTGTCTGGAAGCCAGAAGGCCGCATGCTCCTGTCCTGCCCCGGAACCCAGGCCGAAAGCCGAATGCCTGGGCCGGAGTCCGAATGCTTCGCCCCGACGCCTTTAAGGAAGCTGGAGAGCGGATGCCTGGACCTGAAGTCTGGGCCGGACTCCCGACAGGGCTGCCCTGCTCCGGATGCCTGTGCTGATGCCGGGAGCCTGGTTCTGAGGGAGGATGCCCGGACAGGGGCTTAAATCAGGAAGCATCGCGACCGGAGCTCCGGGCAAGATGGCGGAAGGTCGGATGCCTCTGCCGGGTCCGGATGTCCGGGCATGAAGCCGGAACCGCCGGACGGACCTCCGGCTGGACGCCGAGAGGGCGGATGCCTCCGCCCGGTTCCTGAAGTCCAGGCAAGAAGCCGGATGCGCCGCCCCGTCCGTCTGGCGGGCTGGCCGGACGCCTCCGCCCCGGAGCGCATGATTCCGGATGCATGGCGACCGGGACAATCCGGGATGTCCGGAGGGATGCCGGAAGGATGTCCGAAGGGCGGATGCCCCGGCGTCGCCACGGATGTGCGGGCCAGGGTCCGGATGAGGCTGATCAGCCCGAAAAACTCTGGCCGGAGGCCGTCCGAGAGAGACCCGCGCCTTCCGGGCTGGTCAGCAGGCCGGGAGGAGGGGAATGACGCCGGATGCGGCCCTGGCGGATGCGATCCGTCAGCCCGCGGCAGCACCGGGATGCGGGGCCAGGAGGCCGCCCTCCCCGTGCCCACCCTGCTTGCGATCTTTCGTTTCCCGCAGAGTGCCATTTCCCGGATCGTCCTCATGAAACCGCCCTCCTCCGGTCGGAGGACCACGAGAGGGCCCATCCCGGATGCGAACGGATGCAGCCGGATGCCGCCAGGATGCACGGCGATTCGGAGTACATCCGATCCCTCGGCCGGCGAATGATCCTTTGCTGCTCTCCAAACGCACTGTTTTATTCAACCCTGAATCATCTAGAGGAGAATTTTTTGGGGCCTCCTCTGCGGATCTGCCTTAAGGCAAGGCCGGATTCAGAAAACCGCGAGTTCCCGGAACGCCGGTCGTCCCGACCGCCCGCCAGGACAGGGCCGGCCTTATCCGGATGTCGGCGGGATGTCGGCGATTTTGCAGCATCCCTCGCCTGTCCGGAAGCTGGCGGAACTGCCTGCCCGACCGATCCAAAGCGATCCGGAAGGCTCCCGGACGCCCTGTCAGGGAGGGCACAGAACCGGAATCCACGATAACGAAGGTAAGGGGAAAAATTATCAATCCTGAAAAAAAGACCTAAGTCCAGCAACTGTGCGGGATTTCCCTGGCAAACTGGATCATGTCATGAACGCTCATTTTTGATTTATCCTATTTTTTTACATTTTTTCTGGTTTTTGAAATTTCATTAAAGGAAGAAATTTTTAATTCCGCTCTTTTTTTTCGATATTTTCCAATTTTTTAATTTCTATACGACATGACGCCGGAATCCGGGTCTGGCGACGAGGGGAAAATCACCTTGCGTGACCGCCGGGCACTGCCGATTCAGCTTTCAGTCGTTAAATTTTAAAACTTTTCTTCATTTTTCATGTCATATTAAAAATTTCCATATTTGAACGTTTTAAATAAATAGCAAAATTGTTTGATTTTCTTCAATTGTTCAAAATTCTACCTGTCGTTACGCCGGAACCCGCCCGGCAAAAACTACGGTCCGTTCACACGATCGGACGGACGCTAGCGAAGTTGCCGATCCCACCATAACCCTTGCCACACAAGGCCAGCAAAAGTGGGGGTATCCGCCGTCCGTTCCTTGCAGCCCGCCACGGCGGGTGCCGTCCCGGCCCAAATTACCCAATAACATTTGCTTTTCGGAAAACTTGGGCCTATATTAACGAGCGTCAATCTTCTTCCCTTTCCCCCGACTGGCCGGACGGGACATTCCGCCCGGGGCCCGGGCTCCCCCCGGGCCGGAGCATCCGTGCAACGCACGGCACCGCCCTGTCCTTCAAGGGACTGAGCCGCTCTCCCCCCGCCCCACGTCCTGCCCCCCTCCGCGCCCGCGAGGCCAGGGGGCCCCCAAGGACCAGAGTGCCGCCTCCGGCGTCCTTCCGCCGCCTCGCCCTGAGCCCGGTGCCGGCGCAACCGACCCAGCCCCGCAACTTCCCGGTGCATCCGGGGGATCATCCGCGCTCCCCTGCGGCACGGCACTGCCCGCATTGCCCGGACGCGCCCCTCCCCCGCCCCGACCGATCCGGAAAAGACTGCCGGGACACGCGGGCCAGCTGGTTCCCGTACCGCCCGCAACTTCCCTAAGACGCCTGCCGCGCGACCGCGACCCGGAAGCGCCGGTCGACAGGATCCAGCCCGCCCGAAGATCACTACTCGTGATTTCGGGATGTCGTCCGGTCGGCTTCCGTGCGGGCCCATCCGGCTAGGCATCCGTTCCGGCATCCATCAGGGCCATTCCGGCCAGGATCCCAGGTCGGCATCCGCCATCCATCCGCCCGCGCGCTCCCGGCCAGAACGGCCCCGCCCGGCTTCCGCCATACATCCGCCCGGTGCATCCCGCCCGACATCCTCCAGGCCCCGCCCCGTAGGCTGCCGACATCCTGCCCTGATGCATCCCTCCCGGCATCATCCGGGCCCCGGCTCGGCGACGGCCCGACAACCTTCGGGCAACCGCCCGGCATCCAACCGGGATGCATCCCGGATGCATCCCGTCCGACAGCCTCCGGGCCCAGGTCCGGCGGCAGCCAGGAATCCTCCAGGCACCCTGACAGTCATCCGGATTCCGCCAGCCCGCCGCCTGGCTTCTTCCCCGGCTTCCTCCAGCCGAAGCCAGGCATCCAGGCCAGGCATCCCACCGGGCATCCCTCCAGCCACACGCCTCCAGGCATCCTGCCCGACATCCCGTCAGACGCTTCCGGGCCAGACATCCCACCGGGCATCCTGCACGGCATCCCCCAGACACACTCCGCCAGGCATCCTGCCTGCATCGACCAGACCCCAGAGCGGCTCTCACCCTCCCGGCACCCCGACAGGCATCCTGCCCGACATCGGCCAGGCCCCAGAGCTTCGCTCCCCTGCCAGACATCCGCCGGTCGCAGCCATGCCCGGCATCCGCCAGGCACCCCCCGGCCCGGCATCAAACCGGGCATCCCCCAAGTCATCCGCCAGCCGCAACCCGACCAGGCATCCTCCTGGCCATCCGCCAGCCGCATCCCGGCCAGGCATCCTCCCGGTCATCCGCCAGCCGCATCCCGGCCTGGCATCCTCCCGGTCATTCGCCAGCCGCATCCCGGCCTGGCTTTCCGCCAGACATCCGCCCGCAGATTGGCCCGGCCAGGCATCCGCCCGCGGGTTGACCCTTCAGGCATCCGCCCGCAGGTTGACCCTCCAGGCATCCGCCCACTGGCGCGGCCCGCCAGGACGATCCCCGACCGGACTCTCACTGTCCGGCAGGACCCCGCCCGGCATCCGCCCAAGGGCGCGATCCGCCAGGCATCCGCACGGGATCCCCCAGGCATCCCGACCGGCACCGGGCACCCCGTCCGCCGCACCTTTCTGAAACTGACCCGTCCGGCCCGCTCGCCGGACACGCCCCGCCGCCCTCGTCCGGACCTGCCGCTGCCAGCGCCCCAGGTTCCGGAGCAAGGGCCCTACCGGGGCCAGGCAAGCCGGAACCATGCTCCTCAAGCTCTCCGTAGAGAACTTCTTCTCCTTCAGGGACAAGACCGTCTTCTCCATGGTCGCGAGCTCGGGGTCCAGGTACGGCGACAAGATGCCCCCGCACCCGTCAATCAAGAAGAGGGTGCTGCCCCTGGCAGCCGTGTTCGGCGGGGAGGTCTCGGGGACGGAGAATTTCGCCCGGACGCTCAGGTTCTTCAAACAGCTGGTCACCGAGTCGCCGTCCTTCGTGAACTCCCTGAACCTCTACACCTTCCACAACTTCTCGGAGGCCCGCGAGCTACCGGTCAAGATATGGGCCGACATCGCTGTCGGGGGCTGCGCCTGGCGCTACGGGTTCGTGGCCGTGAAGGACGTGGTGTCGAACGAGAAGCTCGTGAGGCTCTCGCCGGGCCAGAAGACCCTCCTCTTCGACAGGCGCAAGAAGAAGCTCAAGCTCCACCGCTCCATAGAGGGCCAGGACGCCCTGAGGGCGCTCTTCCGCGACATGCCCAAGAGCCTCCTCTTCCTGCCCCACGCCGTCCGGGACGGCTGCGGGGACTTCACGGACGTCTACGCCTGGTTCCGGGACTCCCTCCACGTCACGGGCCAGGACAGCTACGTCCACCAGCCGGTCTCGGACGAGGGCTCCACGGAGTCCCCGGCCTTCCACGACTTCATCGAGCTCGTGGACAAGAACTCCTTCGCGGCCAGGCTGGACGCGAGGACCGTGCCCCGGGACTCCCCGCTCCAGAAGGAGCTGGACGCCGAGGGGACCCTGAAGTGCGGCGACTGGATCATAAGGCGCGTCCCAGACGGCGGCCCCTTCGAGGTCTACTACCGCCACAGGACCTTCCACGACGCGAAGCTCCTGAAGCTCTTCCCCTACGACCGGCACGGGACATGGGACTACTTCCCCATACCCCGGCCCTTCGCCACAGAGCGGGAGAAGCACACCCTGGTGGCGCTCATGAGCGCCCAGGACCTCATGGCCCGCCCGGGGCCCAAGGTCTACTTCATAAATTTCTTTGACGCCGCCTTCGACCCCATCAGGGCGAGGACCATCATAAGCGACTACCTGGACTCTTGCTCCAAGGACTCCCTGACCCAGCTCATCCTCACCTCCGCGAACGCCCTCCTTCTGGACAAGAAGGTCTTCAGGGCGGACGAGCTCTGGATAGCCGAGCCCGGAGACTTCGGGAACACCAGGCTCCTCTCCCTGGGGGAGTACAAGAAGTCCATCCGGGGCAAGAGCGTCTGGAGGGACTTCAAGACCGGGAGGATAGGCGGCATCTACACGCCGCTCCTCATGGCCGCCCTGGAGGCGGGCCAGGAGAGGAAATAGCCCGGGCATGACGCCGTTTCGGAGCAGGCCGGGGCCAGGACGGGTCTACGCCAGGTACGGGCAACCCGCCGTGACGGCCTGCAGCCCCGGGGCCGCGGACGTTGCACGGCCCTGACGGGAGGGATCCGCCTGCGACCGAGGGCTAGGGGACCACGGACGGCACCAACCCTGACGGGAGGGGCCCGCCGGCGACCGAGGGCAAAGTGGGCACGTAAGGTGCCAGCCCGTACGGAAAAAATCTGCCTGCCTCCGGTGGCAAGGGGGTCAGGACGGCACCCGGCCCGGACGGGAAGAATCCTCCTGCAGCCGGTGGCTATGGGGCTGTGTCCCGTCTGATAACGGGAAACAAAGAGATAGGATGCTGTCTCAGCCGGGGAGGTCTGGTCCCGTCCTGTGCCAAGGGTCCTGGGGTCCGGGGCAGACCTTTGGGACATGAGTGCCTAGAGCCGCCTGCGGCCATGATGGTCTGGGGCGGGATTCCTCCTGGGCCGGGTTAGCCAGGAAGAGGGGAAGAGGGGAAGAGGGGAAGAGGGGAAGAGGGGAAGAAAGGAAGAAGGCAGGGAGGTGGCGAAATCAGGAAAGCGGATGAAAGGGGAGGATCTAGGAGAAAACCGAATGATCTAGGATAAAGCAGGAGAATATAGGACTAAAAATGGAGGCTTAAAGACTAAAATGGATGAATCGAGGACCAAGGAGAGGTTGACGGCGGGTACTTATTCAGGTGCCCTCCCAAGAGGAGATCAACTGGAGGTTCTTCTCAACCAAAATGCCCATTTAGAACCTTTTCTCCCATATGAAGTTCCGTCGTTGACTCTTTAACTTCTAAGGTTCCTCATTAGGGCTCTCTTCCTCCGAAATATTCCTAAATAGAGGGGCACCAGAACAGTTACGTGGGTTATAAGTTGGGACTCCAGGCAGATATGAATGTGTAGTGAGATTCGCGATAGTATGGCATAATATTTGCGCTAGATTATTAAATACCATCTGCATCTTGTCCCTAACACCAGTTTCCCAGTCATTGCCACTCCTTGCTGACGGCATGTTTCACCGGTGTCTCAAAGAGTTTCAAAATAACTGGGGCTGATCTGCAACCCAGAAACTTGCACTGCTGCAGAAAATAACTTATAGTATAAACGTGTGGTTTTTTCCGCAGTAGTTGCAGACCTTTCACGTTAGCTGTCACAGGAAACGTGAGTCACACCTTTTTAAAGGTCGAATAGGGTGGAGGGGAAATTTAGAAATGCAAAATATAAAGCTATCCGATATGACTTTTCGGGAAATTCGCCAGGGTAATTTTATCTATGCCGACAAGACAAAGTATATCAATGACATTCTTCAGGAAGGCCCTAACAGCTGCTTCTTCCTGTCCCGTCCAAGACGTTTCGGCAAGACGCTCCTGCTTAATACTATCGAGGAGCTGTTCAAGGGCGACCGCGAACTGTTCAGGGGACTGCTGATAGATCAGAGTGGCTACAAGTTCGAAAGGCACCCGGTCCTGCATTTTAACATGGCATACTCTGAAGCGTCATCAAAGGACGAACTCATAACTAGAATCAAGAACAACTTGCGATTGGAGGCAAGCATTGAGGGAGTCACATTTATTGCCGATTCCTACGGCGAGATGCTGGGTGAACTTCTTAAAGGACTTTACGAAAAGCACGGAGCAACAGTTGTCGTCCTAGTTGACGAGTATGATGCCCCATTGGCAGAAAACATAATGGAGCGTGACATTGCCAAAGGCATAAGAAAGGTCCTGCATGATTTTTACAGGTCATTGAAAGTCAATATCAGATACGTCCGTATGGCATTTGTCACTGGCATCACCAGGTTCGCCATGACTGCTCTGGACTCAGGACCAAATAATTTCATTGACATTTCGCTCCTCCCAGAATTCTCTGGAATCTGCGGATTCACTATCAAGGAAATGAACGAACTTTTCGGAAACAGGTATGATGAAACTCTGCAGGTACTGATAGCCGAGTCCAGAATTGACCAGAATGCCGACACAGAAGCAATGATAAATAAAATTTTAAAATATTACGATGGCTACAACTGGCTCGGGACTGATCATATTTTGAATCCATACTCTTTACTCAATTTTTTTAAATCATGTAAATTCGACACATATTGGCCGTTGTCTGGACAGCCATCACATCTGTCAGCGCTTGTCAGGAAACATCCATTGGAGTTCATCCAGCCGAAGCTGGAAGGCTATGCTCCGAAAGAGACCAGTAAAGCAGAACTCAGAAGAGTTAAACCTATCCCCGTTCTGTTTCATAGCGGCTATTTGACTATCGAGAAACCATTCTACAAGGATGTATTGATAAACAATGAAATTGTAAAAGTAGAATACTATACTTTCAAAATCCCCAACACTGAAGTGGCAATGGGCTTCGAGATTACCCTTTTCCTAGATGCTTTTGACCCAGATGACGATTTTTTTAGTGAATTTTCCGAAAGACTGCCTGTAGCCTTATTGAAGAAGGATTCCGTTGAAATGGCCAATTTGTTGCATGACCTTCTTTCTGCAATCTCTTTCGAGCAACATGAACCTACTGAAAAACATTATCATGCCGTGTTGCAGTCTGCAATTATCGCTGCCGGGATTGAAGTTCTTGGCCAGACGTCAGCTTCACAAGGCAAGTCGGACATGGCTATATTTCTCCCCAAAAAAATTCGCGCAGTGATTGAGGTAAAATACTGCAAAACTAGCAAGGACGATGCGGTCGACACAGGCCAAGCCGAGAAGGATTTCACAACCGCTCTCGATACTGCTGTCGACCAGATAAGGTCGAAAGACTATGCTGCTCCTTTCAGGGCGGCAGGAAAGAAGATTATGGGAATAGCCATTGCAGTCCGCGGACGTGACGAAGTGGCTGTTCGCTTCATTGAGCCTTAAGCACCTGCAAAAGTCCTTTCTTGCCTAATCCAGTTCTCTTCCGCCGCCACATGTTCTGCCGCCTCTCACTTTCAGCTTGATTTTAGGGAAGAACTTCAGTGATGCTCTACGCTACCCAATGTACGGGGAAGACCACCTGAATAGTTACGACGGCGGAAGGGGAGGGAGACTGTCTCAAGGCCCAGACCTCATTCCTGGCCCGGCCTGAGCTTTCCCCAGGAGCCCAAGGCTGGCCACCATTCATGGTGACCATCGACCGAAGACCTCCACCCGGGTTCAGGGCGGCTTCTCTCCCTGCCCTGAAACTCTCGCCTGGCCAAGGCGAACTTCTCCGGGCTCCCGGCCTGCCCTCCCCCGGGCCCAGAGACTCGCCCGTGAACTCCCCTTGAACGGACACCATTGCATCGAAATTATCTTTCTGTAACTAGGCAAAGTATCAGGAAGCTCATGTCCGAGACCATAATGCTTATGCCCCCTGAAGAATACTTGCGTTTTCAGCATTAGACCTGGGCTTTTGCCCTTCAAAGTTGAAAGTTTATCACAACAGAATCTGACGGCATCATTGCCACGGATCCTAATCCAGACCGACAGATTAGATCAAATAAACATCAGTTGCAGAAACTGAGGATTTAGGTCCGATTCTTAAGAGGCCATGAGCATAATGCCGATAAGACGTTCAACACTGCAGATTCATGCAATCCTTTAAAACACTACATACTTCCGGCCATGAAGCGTCTCCCGGATGTCAACGACATGATAGAGGGAGAATACTATTTCGTTCTCCATGCGCCGCGGCAGTCCGGAAATCCACTTGCGTGAGAGAGCTGACCAGACAGATAAATTCAGAAGGCAAGTATTATGCAATCTAATGCTCTCTGGATTCTTTATGGAATAAGAAAAAAATTGACATAGTC
>JAISFP010000416.1 GCA_031263525.1 Deltaproteobacteria bacterium
GTAACCATTCAGGTACCCCTCTATAGAAGACATTTTTCGGGGGAAGAGAGCCATGATGAGGAACCTTTGAAGTTAAAGAGTCAACTATTGATACTTCATGTAGGGGTAAATAGTATCAAGCGAGGGTGTTTAGGTTGGTCAAGATCCCCCTGTTGGGTCCCCATTAGGAAGGTACCTGAATGGTTACGAATTTTGGCTATCAGTCCCGGGGTGGAAAGGTTGGGCAAACCCCCAGCCCTGGTATCTCCTCACTATGATTCGCACTCAAAATATGCAAGAGAATTCCGAGATTTAAAAGGACGGGTAATATTACCCTTTCACGTAAATATGAACGAATGATGGACGCAGTACCTTAAAAAAGAAACTTGGCCCCAAGGCTCAATTTGACTAGCCCTGACCGGGAAGGGAGGCTGTCCTGACCACGGAGCAAGGCCGCCATAAATCCTTAAGGAGGTCGGCAATGACCCGGAGGAGGGCCGGCATGGAGCATGGAGATGACCGGCATGTAGCCGGAGGCGGGTTAGCAAGCAGCATGCGGAAGGCCACCTTTGATCGGGAAGAAGACCAGATTGGACCAGGATGAAGGTAGCCGTGGAGCATGAGGAAGGCTGCCACAGACCAGCCTGATCACTGACGGGAAACATGCTGTTTTTTTAAAGATTATTATCCGGGCGGATAAATGTCAGCAGTGTAAAGGGTGAGATTTATGCTCCCGTGAACAAAAGGTTCAGAAATGTAGCATTCTGATCTCTTAGCTAATTTTTTTCAACTCACCCATTCTTAGGTGATAAATTAGCTAGAGTCTACTGGTTTACCTATTTAAATGGCTTTCTTAACGAGAATACAAAATCAGATTAAAATTAAGGCTCTAGCGCATAAACACCTAACTTTAGATAAGCATGCGCGTTGGAATTCGTGGAGACTATTTGAGTAAATTCGCATTTTCGCTGACATTTATCCGTCTGGGTAATATCATGAAAGAGTTTTCGGTGCATCGCCACCGGGGAAGCCCCGACATGCTGCCGTGTTGCATGACAAGGCTTTCATGGACCGGGGTGCCGCCGTGCCTCATGAAGGTGTAGGATATGATTGTTCACTGACGGGAAACATGCGGTATTTTTTTATAGGCCAGGAAAGATGGAACACTGACGGGGAATATGCTGTTTTTTTTAAGGCTAGAAAAGGCGGATATGTGACATGAAATGCGCGATTTTAAAAAAAAAAAAAACAGGAAAGCTGGAGTGCTGACGTGAAACATGCGTTTTTTTTTGCTGGCAAACTACTGTCTTGAGCGTCTTTGCCTGGGCGACCGGGGATTCTGCGGAGGCTCGTCGTTTCGCGCGGCTGAGGTGACTGCTCCGATTTTTCTGCGGCTCGCATTTCCCAGGAATTCTTGCGCCCTCTGGATAAGCTCTTCTGCGGGAAAGCTTCTGATCCTGACACGGTTCCTGCCGCACACGGCTACCGCTACGGCACGGACAGGAAAACGACCGCCGACGTATGGCAGGAGATAATCGTTTTTTAAAATTTGTCTGAAAGCGGCCCTGATGCACGAATTAAGCTTTCTTTCATCTTTGTCTGATATTCCGGTTGCCGAAACAGGATCAGCTGTATCGGCATTGATGGAAGATTTGCCGTATTTAATTTCCGTAACCATGCAACCATGCTCAGGAGAAGTTATTACAAGATCTGCAATTCCTTTAGCCGTGATGCGTTCAGGAATGGTCTTAAATCTGGACATCTTGAATATGGATAGAAGGAATAAATGATAGAACGATTCCAGTTCCTCATGCAACGTGTACGGTATCGCGCTCAGAAAACCATGCAGAAGTTCCTCGGCACGGTCTGATTGCGCCTGGCAGAAAGCGTTGCAGAATTCCTTGCATAATTCTGGCGTAAAATTGTCATCGTCGGGAGAAATGGAAGAAATTACGCGGGTGTCGATATAATTTTTCATGATTGTCATGCCGACTTCCTTGTTCGGCACGGCAAGATAAAGCTCTGATTGCTTGAAACGCTTTCGTTTGCGCACGGTAAGATAGCCTGCCTGGAGCATCACAGCTACTGGATCGGCATTGCCGGCGTCCTGAATATCCACGCTTCCGCTAAATTCGGGAACGCCTTTGAATACTGTGGAGAAAACATCATCTTTAATATTCATTTGATTTAAGAAATTAATTCCTCCTGTTTGAATCCAATAATTGTTGAAAATATGATCTAGAAGGAATTTTTGTAAAGATATCGGGTTTATAACGCGGTCTTTACCGTTCCAGCTATATCCATCGTACCAATCTACGATACGTTTCATGAGGGACTCGCGCGTGAAGTCAGGACCCATTTTTTTGTTTTTCTTAAAGTCTGCCAAAACCTTGTCAAGATGAACAGAATAGCAGGTTGAAATCTCATAGGGAGTGAATCCGCATATTGTAGCGTATCCAGGTTGGAAAGTGATGTCACTGAGATTGTTCATTGCTGAAAATACGGACAATTGAGCGAATTTTGTAATTCCTGTTATAAAAACGCGTTCGATCATGTCGTCGCATGATTTCAAGGCGTTGTAGAAGCTATGAAGTGTCTTTTTAGCTATATTAATATTTGTAGTATTCATAATATTGTTAATTATCGGAGCATCATACTCGTCGATCAGGACAATAATTTTTCCTCTGTTCGAAACCAACGCATTTTGTGTTCTGACATTGCCAGTTAGAATTGGTATATCGGCGTAATTCAAGGAAAGAGACGTAATTACCTTCGTAAGGCTGTAAGCTGAATCTTGTCCTGTTATGGTGAATCCCCTTCGCGAAGCAAAGGAGTGTAAGAAGTCGGTTAGGTTCCAGTCCAGCAAGGCCGGGTTGTCGCCAAAACGGCTCATGCCAATCCTCAGCACGTGGTAACGTGGCCAATCGCCGTCCTTGCGCAACCTGTCTATGGCTAGTCCGGCAAAGAGTTCCTTTCTGCCTACTGCCGCTTCCTCGAGGGTGTCGATCAGCAACGTCTTGCCGAACCGCCTTGGACGGGAAAGGAACAGACGCTTGTCAGGGCCTGAGAGAATTTCGTGGACAAACTTGGTCTTGTCTACGTAGATGTAGCCTTCGTTCCTCAGTTCCGAGAAGTTGACTATGTTGTTGCCTATTTTTGCGATATTCGGTTTGTTCGAGTTCGTCATGCGTGCTTCCTTAAAGAACTGGCCTTCCCGGTTCCGAACGACCTGGAAGTTTAACTTCCGGTACCCGGGAGAATTCCATTTTCCCTTATCGACAGCTCTGAAGCAAGCGGAAGGAGAGTCAGACGTTGCGGGAGCATGTTTCCAGCAGTTCCCATCTGTGCCACCGGGTTTTCAATCGACTAAGTTCGTGGTATTACCCGTTTAACCAAATGTCGGAATCTTCTTCCATTTTTTAGAAACGAATCATAGTGAGTAGATACCAGGACTGGGGGTTTGACCGAACTTTCTCCCCCTGGACTGATACCCAAATTCCGACATTTGATTAAACGGGTATTAACTGTTCAGGCGCTCCTCTATTGAAGACATTTTCGGAGGAAGAGAACCCTAAAGAGGAACTCTAAAAGTTGAAGAGTCAACAATGGATACTTCATGTGGAGGGACAGTGCCTCTGAAGAGGGCATTTTGGTTGGGAGGATCCTCCTGTTAAGCTCCTCTTGGGGGGAGGGGGCGCCTGAACAGTTACTGCCAGCCTTCATCCCCGGCCTTCCGGATGACCACTGCCAGCCTTCATCCCAGGCCTTCCGGACGATCCCTGACCCTTCTTCCCCTGGCAGCCTTCCATCGCGGCGCTCCGACACCCGCCTTCAGCCAGTTTGGCCACCTTCAAGAAACGTCCCCGCCGCTTCGGCTGACCTAGGGAAACGTCCACGCCGCTTCGGCTGACCCTGGGAAACGTCCCCGCCGCTTCGGCTGACCCTGGGAAACGTCCCCGCCGCTTCGGCTGACCCTGGGAAACGTCCCCGCCGCTTCGGCTGACCCTGGTCGCTCGGTGCCTCCCCCGACAGCCCCGGCTCCTGAGAACCCCTCATGCTCCCCCGACAGCCACGTCTTCCGAGAACCCCTCGCCCCCCTCACTTCATGCCCCGTCGGCGGCCCGGGCCAGGAGGCCCCGCGCAGTCCGGCCCCCCTCTATCGCCTGAGCCGGACAGTGGCCTTCGCGGCGGCGATTCCGTTCACGGAAAGCTCTATCAGGTGGTCCCCCGGCACCTGCCTGCGGATCGACAGATCCTTGAAGGACACCTTGCGCACTCCCTCCAGGACCTGGCCCGCCGACATGTCCGTCTCCCGGAGGAAGAAGAGCTTCTCGCGGGGCACCCGGCCGGCAGGCTTCCCTGGCGCAGGAGGATATATCATCCTGTACTCCAGCCGGACAAGTCCCCCGAAGGTCCGGGAAAGCTCCACCCTGTACCGGAGCTCCGCCGAGCCGCCAATCTTCACCGAGGCGGGGGACACCTCCAGGCTGGAACTCTTTATCGGCCCTGCTCCGGCTCTCCTTCCGCCCGGCACGCCCCTCCCTGCCCCGGTCGCAGCACCGGACTTACCGGCCCGGGCGTCCGCCCCGGCCTTCACGGCGGACTTCCCGGCCCCGGCCTTCCCTGTCCCGGTCGCAGCCCCTGACTTCCCTGTCCCGGCGGCAGTCCCGGCCTTCACGTCGGACCTCCCGGACCCGCCCGCGGAGAGCGTCGCGTAGCCGAACAGCTTCATGGCGCCGGGGTGCTTCCTCTTTATGAGCGTCCTCGCCCCGCGCCTCAGGACCCAGTCCGTGCGCTCCCCCCCGCCCATGTGCCTGGCGGCGAACTCCAGAAAGAGTTCCGGGTGGTCCTTGGTGACGTCGTTCAGCGAGTTCCCGCAGCTCTTCCTCACGAAGAGCGAGGGATCCTCCATGAGCCCCTCCACGAGCGCGATAACCGGTGCCGGATCGTCCACGAAAGCCTGGATCGAGCCCCCCCACGGGAGCCGCGGCCTCGCGCCTTCCGAGGCAAGCCGCCGGATCTCGTGGTTGTCGCTTGCCGCCCACCTCGTGATGTGTCCTAGCGCCCTTTCGGGATCTTCCCTTATGAAGGGCCTCACCCCGAACTCCGAGGACGATCCGAGCGTGAACCGCGCGAGCACGTCCATGGACATGTCGAAACGCTCGCGAGTCAGCCCGAACATGGCCGCGAAACGCGGGAACACGAAGCCGGGGAGCCCCCCGAAGTCCGGCTGCACCTTCTCAAGAGCCTTCAGGGCCTCCCCGTACCCGGTCCCGCCGTCCCCCAGGAGATGCTTCCCCAGGGCCTCAGCGACCCGGCCCACCCGGTCCATGAGCCCGAGATCCCGGAAGCCCGCCCGGCAGGCCGATCTCGCGAAGGCCCTGGCGTCGAATCCGGGCGACGCCTCGGCCAGCCCCTCCCCCAGCCTGTTCACGAAGTCGCGCGAGATCGTTTCCTTGAAAGGTTCGGGCACCCCAGTCTCCTCCTGCGCCGGCCAGCGGCGCCCCTCCAGGCGCGGTTCCCCCGCCACGGCGGGGACGTCAAGGGCGCCTGCCCCCATTCTACTCCTGTCCTGCTCCGTTTTGGCAACCTGTCGCGTCCGGAATCCTGACCGCCTCCCCCTCCCCTCCTCTCCGGCCTCCAGCGCCCAGTTCCCCGTCTCAGTCCAGTTCCCCTGCAGGCCTTCTCGTCTCGACCAATTCTCCCAATCCGTCCCCCTCCGGACCTCTCTCCTCCTCGTCCAGCTCCCTCCGACCGGCATCCCCTCACCACTTCTCCGTCTCTCGCCCAACTCCTTGCCTTCAGCTCCACCCTTTCTTCATCTTCCGAATCCTGCGCCTCCTCCCAGGTCTCCTCCCGTCCCAAGTTTAGCAGCAGCCAAAATGTATCCGTTCACGGGGGGGTGACTGAGAGGATGGAGGTGCTTTTGAGTTGGAGAACTGGCACACTGGAGACCTGATGGTCCTGAAAAGCGCGGAGGGCTGAAGTCCCTGGAGGGCCGAGGTGCTTTCGGGAGAGAGTGCTTGTCGTCTGTGCGGAGGGCAGGGCCGGCTTAAGAACCTTGCCACCCGATAACGAAAACTTAAACTGGTCCGGTCAGTTCCTATGCAAGCGCCAGAACTAGCGCTAGATCTGGCGTCAGCGCTGCTAATGGCGCTGTCTCAAGTAATGGTTCCAGATCCAGCGCAAGAGTCAGGCAGCAGTGCCTGTCTCCACTGCAGGGCATCGCGATGTTCACGCGTTCTTCCTCTTCTTCTGGTCCCCGTTGCCGTTGTCCTCCAGAAACCTTTCTGCAGCAAGGGACGCGGCAGCCCTCCCAGCCCTTGGGCGAGAGGCTCCGGATCTGCATTGTGCGGGCCCGTTCCGGTCAGGCGGGGCCAGCACCGCGTGAGACAGGAGCTGGACGGAGGCTGGCCTCGCGCGTCCGGCTGGCCGATCCGGTGAGGGGGTGATGGTCCTGGCCACGAAGAGACTGCCTCTGCCGTCCAGGAGAAACGGGGACGTGGCGAGCGCTCTCTGGCTGGCCCGGGGTGAAGGCGAAGGTGCGGACCTTGCCGGCGAAGCGCTCCCGGTCCTTCTCGGCGAGGAAGCGCCCGGCCCCTGGCTGCCCACGCCGATCATGACCGCCGCCGCAGAGGCGTAGGCGACCTGGCTCGGGCGTCAGACGGTCGCCACGCGCCCGGAGGGCAGGGGCCCTCCAGGAGACGGGGGCTGTCAGCCTGAAGCGCCTGCCACATAAGCAGCTGCAACGTCTGGATTCTGCAGCTCCACCCTGATTGCACTCTGCGCCATTTTCGCTGGCATGGCGGTGATTATGCGCCTGAGCATGATTCGCCTGCCCGTTTCCCTGGCCCTGCGCCTCACCGTGAGAGTGACAGGCATGCCTGTATCCCCGGGGCTGCCAGCGTGAATGCCCGCCAGCTGCCTTGCGGCTCCTGTCGGCCTCAGGACGGTTCCAGCTGAACGCGGCGTCCTCCGCTTTCACGAATGCCGGAGCAGGATGGCTTGACCGGGAGCTGATGGTGAGCAGGCATCCTCCTTGAAAGAACTCCGGGTGCCGACCGGCCGTCATACATGATTCCGCAGTTGGCGGCATGAGGCCTGTCCTCTCCATTCCGTCCCCGTCAGTCCGCTTGAGCGGCTCCCGGCGTAACATGTCCGAAAGCGGGTTCCCGCGCCACGGCGTCACATTCCAGGCAGTCCCCGAAACGGTCATGCCGACTGGCATGGAGCGGCCGCAAGCTCCGTTCCGGAGTGTCGGTCATCCTCTCCCCCGGCCTGCCGTTCTCCCTGTTTCGACCGGGTCGGTCTCTGGAGTGGAAGGGGCGGGCGCAGTCTCTGCAGCGAGAGAGGGGGGCTGCCGGGCAGGAGATCGCGTCACGGCAGGAGCTGCCTGGGGCGGCAAGGCATGGGGAGTCTCCCCCGTAGTGTAAAAGTTGACGACAGGAGCGACCGGAGC
>JAISFP010000180.1 GCA_031263525.1 Deltaproteobacteria bacterium
TTCCTGAACTGGCGGAGACAGCTGAACGACGTGCGCAACGAGTTCGACCCCGACGGCTTCGCGAGCTTCGTCAGGTCGCTGAGCGACGGCGGCCACATCACGAAGATCGAGCGCCAGCGCCTTAACCTCACGGCGGTGATGGAGAGCGCCCCCGTGCTCGTCGACCGAGCCGAGGACAAGGGCCGGCAGCTCTGGAAGGTCGAGCTTCCGGTGCTCGTGTCGTTCCAGTCCTCCGAGGGAATCATCTCCAACCAGCGCCTCCTGGCGGAGATCACGGCGATGACGGTCCCCCGGAGCCAGAACCTCAGGGGCGCGGTCATCCGCCAGATTGTCTTATCCAAGGCCGACTAGGGATCCCGCCTCCGGGAGGGTTCCCCCTCCCGGAGGCGGGCCCCGGCGGGAAGTCGCCCCTCGGCAGCCGCAGGCGCACGAATCCCCAGATGAATCATAACAATATTATTTGTTTATGGTTTCATATAATGTACATCATATACTTTATAATTAATATTATATAATACTAAATAGTCAACATAATAAAGTCTGCTTGTATGTATATCTGTCCAAAATATCCGCTACATGCCGGTAGCCGCATGCCAGCACTCACCCGGCTCGCCGACAAAAACCGACCCGATCTCCCCGGCCACGCCGACCGGAACCGACCGACCCTGCCCACCACCGGCAAGGCCTGACCCCGACCGGCCCTGCCGCCCGCCGGCAATACCTGACCCCGACCGGCCGCGCCGGTTCGGCGGCAAGGCCGGATCCCGCGGCACCTCCACCTTCCCCTGCAGGGGCGACGAGAGCGACATGAGCATCCTGGATACCCTGAACAAGGCCGCCGACGGCCTCTACGAGCTCTTCCGGGGCCCCGCCTCGAGCTACTGCCGCCTGGAGGGCCTGGACGACGAGCTCACCCTCTGCGCGGACGACGGCTCGCTGGTCAGCGCCTTCTCGGTGGAAGGGACCCTGGCGCCCCCCTCGGACGCGCTGTCGCTCAAGGCCGCGGCCGCGCTCTCCGAGAAGACCCGGTCCCTCTTCGAGCGGGGCGGGCATTTCGTGAAGGCGGTCTTCGACTACCGCCCGGACGGCGGCGGGGAGGCCGTGCGCGGCGCGCTCGCCCCCTCCCGCCGCGCGGCCGCGGACTGCGGGCTCGATCTGGGCCGCGTGCTGGACGGCTGGGAGGCCGCGCTGGGCGCCGCCTGCGGGGAGGAGAGCCTCACGGTGGTCCTGTGGACCACCCTGGCGGCGCTGCCCCCGGCCGAGCGCCGCAGGGCCGCCCGGGACTTCGCGGAAGCCTCGGCGGACGGCATCCTCGCGGGCGCGGCGGAGCTTAGATCCGCCCACAAGGGGGCTGCGTCCGCGCTCTCGGAGGGCCTCGGGGCCGCGGGGCTCCTGAGCGCGCCGCTTCCGGGACGCCGGCTCGCGCGGGAGATAAGGGCCGCCCTGTACGGGCCCTCCGTGCCGCGGTCCTGGACGCCGGCGCTCCCCTGGGACCGCATCCCTCTCCTGGAGCCGGACGGGACGGACTCCCGCCCGGGCGTCTACCCGTCCCTGAAGTCCCAGATCTTCCCCGGCCCGTGCGTCGTCCGCGAGCGGGAGTTCCTGCTGGCCGGGGAGAGGCTGCACGCGCCCTTCTTCCTCTCGCTCCCGCCCCGGGACCCCAAGCCGTTCTCGAGGCTGTTCGCGGCGCTGAGCTCCAGGAAGCCCAGGCTCCCCCTGCGGATGGCCGTCTCGCTCTCCCCCGGGGGGCTGGAGGGTCTCGCGGCGCGGGGGACGCTCGCGCGGATCCTCTCGTTCACCTCCCGGGACGACCGGCAGCTTGCCTCGGCCATCGACGGCGTGAAGGCCATGGCCGAGGGGGGCGTGGCCGTCTGCGGGATCTCGTTCGCCTGCGACACGGACACGGACGTGGGCGATCACCGGGACGTGGCGGACGCCGTGCGGGCGCTCCGGCGCCGGCGCGGGGAGCTCGCGAGGCTCGTGAGCGGCTGGGGGGAGGCGGGCTGCCAGGAGTGCGCGGGCGACCCGCTCCTGGGGGTCGCGGCCGCGCTCCCCGGGCTCATGCCCCACGGCGGGCCCGCGGCCCGGGCGGCGGCGCCCCTGGAGGAGGCCTGGGGCTTCATGCCTGCGAGGCCCGCCTCGCCCTGGCGGGAGGGCCCGCTGGTCCTGAGGACCTTCGACGGCAAGCCCATGCCCTTCGCGCACAACTCCTCGGTCCAGGCCGCCTGGGTGGATCTGGGCATCGCGCCCATGGGAGCGGGCAAGAGCGTCCTCCTGAACACCCTGAACCTCGCCTTCATCCTCCAGGCCGGGGCGAGGCGGCTCCCGCTCCTGTCGATCATAGACGTGGGCCCCAGCTCGCGGGGGCTAATCGATCTGGCGCGCTCGGCGCTCCCGGCGTCCCGCCGGCACGAGGCGGCGTTCCTGCGCGTCAGGGGCGGGCCGGAGACGGCCGTGAACCCGTTCGACACCCCGCTGGGGTTCCGTTTCCCGCTCCCCGCCCAGCTCTCCTTCCTCGAGAACCTCCTGACGCTCCTGTGCTCGCCGTTGGGCGCCCCGCCCCCGCCGGGCACGGGCGGCCTCGTGCGGCTGGCCGTCGAGGGCGCCTACCTGGAACTCGCCCGGCGTCCGCGGCTCCTCACCCCCGACCTGGACCCCGACCTCTACGGCTTCACCCTGGCCCAGGGCTTCCCCCTGGACCGCGCGTCCAGCGTGTGGGAGGCGGTGGACTTCCTCTTCGGGAGGGGCATGATCCACGAGGCCTCGCTCTGGCAGCGCCACGCGGTGCCGACCCTGAGGGACGCCGCGGCCCGGGCCCGCACGGACGACGCCGCGCGGGCGGCCTACGGCTACGCGGTCGCGGGCACGGGCGAGCGGCTCTGCGCCTACGTCTGGCGGGCGCTTTCCGAGGCCGTGAAGGACTACCCGGCGCTCTCCCGGGCCACCTGCCTCTCGCTGGGCGACGCGCGGGTCGTGGCGCTGGACCTGGACGAGTGCGCGCCCCGGGGCGGAGGCCCCGCGGGCGACCGCCGCGCGGCGGTCATGTACATGCTGGCCCGGCACCTTTGCGGGGCGCGGTTCTTCATGATGCCCGAGGACGCGCTCCTGGCCCCCCCGGCCTACCGGGACCACCACGCCGGGCTCATAGACGAGATCCGCCGCGAGCCCAAGCGCCTGTGCTACGACGAGCTCCACCGGGTCACCGGGGAGCCGGCGGTGCGCGCCCAGCTCGCGGGCGATCTGGAGAGCTGCGCCAGGGAGTCCCGCAAGTGGAACCTCTCCGTCGGGCTCTACTCCCAGAGCCTCGCGGACTTCCCGGAAGTGTTCCTGGATCTGGCCACGTCGGTGTTCCTGCCCGGCGCGGGCTCGGCATCCGGGCTGGAGCGCGTGGCCCGGGCCTTCGGCCTTGACGGGGGCTTCTCCGCCGCGCTCGCCCGGATCGGCAAGCCCGGCCCGGACGGCGCGGGCTTCGGGGCGCTCTTCAAGACCTCCGCGGGCCCCTCGGCCCAGCTCCTCAAGAGCACCCTCTCCCCGGAGCTCCTCTGGGCCTTCTCCACCACCGCCGAGGACGCCCACGTGCGCTCCGCCCTCTACGCCCGCTTCGGGGTGGAAAGGACCCTCGGCTACCTGTCCCGCCGCTGGCCCGCCGGGCTCAAGGCCGAGGTGGAGAGGCGCAAGGCCATGGAGGAGGACTCCGGTAACCCCGGGACCGGGCGCGGCGCCGTGCCGGACCTGATAGACGAGCTCGCCTCCGCCATGGCGGCGGAGGCCGCCCGATGAGCGGCGACCCGCATCAGGGCACGTCCGAGGGCGGGAGTGCGCGACCGGCGGAAGCTGAGGCGCGCGGCCCGCCCGCGGAAGCGCAAGCGCAAGGGGTCCGGCGGGCTCGCAGGAAAGGGGACGGCGGCTGCCGAACAGCCATAAGGCGATCCCATGAGCCCGGACGATCCCATGAGCCCGGACGCCGTCCACCGCCCGATTCCAGAATTTCTGGGCACGGCACGCGCGCCCCATCGAACGTGCGGCACCCAGGTCGTTCATGACCCGGAAAACCGCTCGCCCCCCCCCGCCGCCGTGGCGGGGGACACTTTGGCAACAGAACCCCTACCTCCTTGGAAGACAGCGGGACGCCGGGCCGGAAACGACCGGCACGGCTCTCCGGGAGATTCCCGCCCGGCGTCCTTCTGTGACCCTCCGGCCCCCGCCGGGGCGATGAAGCCAAGGCGATCGCATGGGTCCGGACGATCGACGGTCCCGTCCGCCGTCCGGCGGACGATTCCAGAATTTCGGGGCGGCGCCGCGCGCGCCCCATCGGACGTGCGGTCCCCGGGCCTTTCATGACCCGGAGATCCGCGCGGCCCCCCGCCGCCGCGGCGGGGGATTCCCGTCGAATTCATTCAACCTCCTTTGGAAGACAGCGGGGCGCCGGGCCGTGAACGGCCTATCGCTCTCCGGGCCATTTCGGCCCGGCGCCCTTCTGTGAGCTTACCGAGTCACCAGACCAATGTTTTCGCCTTTCTTTCCCTGCGTTCCGACATATCTCAGACCTCTCCGCACTGCCCGGTCCTGCCTTGCCCAGTCCTGCCCGGTCCTGCCCTGCCCGGTCCTGTTCGGTCCGGTCCGCAATCCTCGGCCCCGTCGTGTCCGTCCCTCCGGCGGCTGCCTGTCGCATGCGGCAGCTCGCCTCCGGAACGCCAGACTTCCGAGCTCTTACGGCCCTCCGCCGACGCCGGAGACGCCAAGCCATCCGGGGACAGACGCCCCGCTGGAGGTCAGCTTGAACGGCTCCCATATGAGATACGGCTTCTCGCAGCACCTGATAATCGGCCGCATCGGCCACGTCGAGCAGTCCGGACCGGGCGGCGTAAGGCGCGTCCGCCTGACGGTGGCCGCCAAGCTCTTCCCGCCCCGGCGTTCGGACGGCCCCGACGTCGCCTGGTACGACATGGCCCTGTGGGGCCGCAACGCCGAGACCTTCCTCCGCATGAACTTCAGGCCCGGCGACCCGGTGGGCGTGAGGGCCTCCACCCTGGAGGCGCACCCCTGGCAGGACGGGGAGGGATGCTGGCGCGCGTCCCTCAAGGGCAACGCGGACTGCTTCTGGGACCTCAGGAACCCCATGCGGCCCGGACACGGACCCTCCTCCCGGCCGGTCCCCGGCGACCGCTCCGGGAGCCCGTACCCCACCGACGCGGAGCTCGCCGCCGGAGGCTGGGCGCCCCTGAGCTTCTCGGCTTTCGAGGACTGGGCCTTCCGAGACGCCGAGTCCCCCGCGGCCGATCACGATCCGGACTTCGGGGCGGCGCCGGACGGGACGCCTGCACCGGACGCCTGGCCGGATCAGGGCCACGGCCGGAGCCAAGTTCCCCGTCCCGGCCCCGGTCGGAGCCAGACCCACGGCCCCGACCAGGGTCACGGTCCCGGCCAAAGCCAGAGCCAGATTCCCGGTCACGGGCACGGCCAGGGCCAGATTCCCGGTCACGGGCCGCCGCCCGGCTATTCGAGGCCCCGGTTCTGCTGAACGCCTCCCTGTCTTCGCGAGACCAGTCCCGGCGGACAGACGGGAAAGGCCTTCCCGCCGAGACATCCCCGTGCCGGACCGCAACGAGTCGCCCCCGCGGGCAGCGGTTCCGGCCGCCAGACCCGCGCACCGTCTGCCCTTCGCGACGGGCGAATATCGCCAGACGCCATCGGACTCCGCGATTCGCCCGAAAACCGACTTTCAGCGGGACGCATCCCGACCCGCAACATGCGCTTCAAGCGATATCCCGTCCGGATTCCACGCCGCCTCTCCACCGCCCAAGAAGCCGCGCCCCGCGCGCCGCACCGAAAGGCTCGACCATGACACGCCCGACCCCGTCCGCCGCCCCGCCCGCCCCAGCGCCCGCCGCGTCCGGCTCGTTCGCCGCGCTTGCGGCGCTCCTGGCCGCCGCCTTCCTGACCGTCACGTTCCTGACCGTCACGTTCCTGGCCGCGCCCTCCCCCGCCCTCGCCCAGGGCTGCCCGTGCCCCGCCCTCCAGGGCCTGCTGCGCGCAGCCGCGGACCAGGTGACGGCGGGCATAGCCCCGCCGGTCGAGCTGGCGGTGCGTGAGTCCGCCGCCTGGGGCGCGGGCGAGCTCCACAAGGATCTGACGGCGATCCGCGAGGCGGTGCTCTTCGCGTCCAAGTCCATGGAGGCGGCCGTCAAGGCCGCCGACAAGGGCGCGGCGGAGCGGCAGATAGAGAGGACCTACGAGGCGGGGAGCCAGCCGCCCGCCGTCTGCGGCAACGACGCCATGGGGGCGGGCTACCAGATCTCCTCCCGCACCCTGGCGAGGGCCTTCGAGGACATAAGCGGGCGTGTCATGTCCAGGCGCGGGCGCTTCCTGAGACCCCTGGACTTCCAGGAGGAGCGGCTCGCCCCGGGGTGGCCCGGGCCGGAGAAGGCCGCGGGGCTCCTGGGTCCCGCGTCCGGCCCCGGCACCTACACCCTGGAGGAGACCGCCGACGCGGCCAGGCTCATCGAGACCCTCGCGAGCCCCTACCCCGCGCCGGATCTCTCCGAGGGCCAGCTGGCCACCCCGGCGGGCCGCGCCTACGAGGCCCGCAGGCGGGACTTCGAGACGCGCCTGGCCCTCTACCAGTCCGTCCTGGCGCGCCAGGCCGCCGATCGCGCCCCCTCGGTGGAGGGCCTGGAGGACTGGGTCAGGGGCAAGTGGGAGGACATGGGCGGCGCCGGCGAGCCGCCGGGGCTCGCGGACGGCCTGCTCTCCCAGGACGCGCTCTTCTGGTACCTCGCGAACATGCGCCTGGGCTCCGCCAACTGGCACGAGCAGGAGCTCTCCACGCTCCCCGAGGCGGGGCTCCTGCGCGAGCTCGCCTCCATGAAGGCCGTGGAGATCGAGCTCGCGCGCCGCCGGAACGAGAAGCTGGACGCCATAGCGGC
>JAISFP010000450.1 GCA_031263525.1 Deltaproteobacteria bacterium
TTCCCCGGACTCCAGCCCCGTCTCGCCAGCATTCCAGCCCCATCTTTCGACCACTGCCCCACATCCCCTGGATCCATGCCCCCCTTCATCCCTCCCCCGGACTCCAGTCCCACCTCCTCAGCCTTCCAGCCCCATCTTTCGAGCCCCTCTTTTCGACAGCTGCCAACTCGACCAGCCCCCCCCTCCTATGCCCAAAGAGTTTTCCCGAATTAACATCAATGTTCAGTACCTATCTTTTATGGGTTTATATCCCTCCGAAAGCCAGCATCAATTTCAAGCCTATTCTGCCTGACCAGCTTTCCATGCAGGCCTGTCGAACATTCTTCCGGCCTGTCGAACACCACATGCTCATAAAATTTATAAAATATTCAATAAATTTCCAGAATATGGATTCATTACGTATCCAGAATATGGAAATATTTAGCAGGATAATCAATTGACTATCCGAATCATCTGCGGGATAAAATTCCGGCACAGTCGGAAACAACGTCATTCCATTTCCCGAACTTCCCGTCTGCTCAGACTCACCAGCCTCGTCAGCGCGGGCACGTCCGGGCCTGTTCGTTCCAAGCATTCAGAGGCCGAGCCCCCTTCCGGCAGGTTCAGGCTCGAGCCTGTGCCGGGAACGCCCATCAGCGGGAGAAAGCAAGGAGGAATCCAATGGGACTCTGGGACAGCATCAAGAAGGCCGCCAAGGAGACTGCGGACATCGTCAAGGAGGTCGCGAAGGAGACCGTGGACGACGTCAAGAAGACCGCGAAGGAGACCGTGGACGACGCCAAGAACTTCGCCGAGAAGCTCTCCGACAAGGAGACCGCCCTGGACGCCCTGAAGGCCGCCGGCAAGTCGGCCGCGAAGATGGGGGTGACGATCGCCGAGATGGCAGTGGAGGCCGCGGCAGACGACGCCAACAAGAAGCTGGGCATGGCCGACGACGAGGACGAGAAGGCGAGGAGAGCGAAGGCCAGGGAGGAGGGCCGCAGCGTCTTTGACGAAGAGTACGACGCCTACCAGGAGCGGAAGCGCGCCCGCCGCCAGCCTGTGAAGTTCGGCGCCTTCGGTGCCGCGCGGAAACTGATAGACGGCAAGAAGCTTTCGGACATCAGGGACAGGGCCGAGAACAAGGACCTGGACGCCATTTGCGAGCTCGCCGACGAGTGCATGTCCGGCAGGAAGGTGCTCCTGAACGAGGGGAAGGCCGTGAGGCTCTACGAGGAGGCCGCCGGAATGGGCAGCGCGAGGGCCATGGTCTCCCTCGCGGACATCTACAAGGGCGGGCGCAAGGGCGTGGACATGGACCGGGAGAAGTACGGGGAGTGGCTCTGGAAGGCCGCCTGCGTCGGGACCAGTGAGGCGGGAACGACCCTTTCCGAGTACCTGTTCGGAAAGGTGGGCCCCGAGGCCGCCGACAGGGAGCTCACCGAGGAGGAGACGGCGCGGATCTCGGACATGTTCAGCCGGTTCAAGATGGGAGACCTTCTCGGCGGCGACTCGCTGGCCGCCATGTCAATCCGGTTAGAGATGGGAGACAGGCTCTTCGGCGACTCGCTGGCCGAGATGGCCGAGTGCCTCATCTACGGCATAGGGGTCGCGAAGCACATGGGGAGGGCCGCCGTTATCCTGGAGAAGGCCTGCGCCTACTCGGACAGGGCGAAGTTCGTCTACGCCAGGATGCTCATTCACGGGCCGGACCACCTGCAGGACGTGGAGAGGGGGATGGAGCTGATGAGGGATGCCTCGCTCGGCTCGCCCGAGTACCGGGACTGCTACTTCATGCACCTCATGGGGCGTGGAGACTCCGACACCAAGGCGGAGGCTACATGGTGGCAGGAGATGGCCTCCGAGGGCGACGTCGGCGCGAAGGCCCTGTACGGACGGATGCTCCTCCAGGGCACCTGCGTCAGCCCGGACCCGGAGAGGGGCGCCGCCATGCTGAAGGAGGCAGCCGAAACCGAGCCCGACGCGGCAGTCGACTACGGGATGCTTCTCATCGACGGAAAGATCGTGGACCGTGACGAGAAGGCCGGCCTGGAGATGATAAGGTCGGCGGCGGACAGGCTGGACCGGGCCAGGTGCATTTACGGGCAGCGCCTGATTCGGGGCGACGGGGTCGAAAAGGACGCGCAGGCAGGCCTGGCCTACATCCGCGATGCCGCGGAGAGCATGGACCAGGGCTGGGCCAAGTACGTCTACGGCAGGGCGCTCTTCCTGGGCGACGGAGTGGCGGAGGACAAGCTGGAAGGCGCCCGCTGGCTCAGGATGGGTTCCAGGACCAGCGACTCCGCAAGATACCTGTACGGGAAGTTCCTGATGGAAGGCGAGACGGCGGAGAAGGACGAGCAGGCCGGGGCGGCCTGCCTCCGCCTGGCGGCCTGGAACTACCCCCCCGCCATGCTCATGATCGGGGAGCGCCTCCTCGACGGCAAGGGCGTCCAGCAGGACGAGGAGGTGGGCACCGAGTTGATCGGGAAGGCCGCCGAAACCATGGACGAGGCCAGGGTCCTCTACGCGAGGCTCCTCCTGGCGGGCACCGGCGTCCCGAAGGACGAGAAGGCGGCGGCCGCGCTCGTGCGTGATGCCTCCGAGACTTCCGACGAGGCCAAGTTCTTCTACGGGCAGCTGCTCCTCGAAGGACTGGGCGTCGAGAAGGACGAGGGGTCCGGCGTCGCCATGGTGAGGGAGGCCGCCGAGAACCTGGACGAGGCCAGGCTCCGCTACGGCGAGCTCCTCCTGGAGGGGAGGGGCGTCGAGAAGGACGAGGAGGCCGGCGTCGCCATGGTGAGGGAGGCCGCCGAGAACGGGCTTCCCGAAGCCGTGAAGAAGCTCGCGGAGCTCGGGCCCGCCGGGAGCCCGGAGGGTTCCGACGGCTAGTGCCGCCCTGAGGCTCCCGCACCATGTCCGGGCCGCATGGCCTGCCGTTCTGGGCGCCGCCAGCCGGATGCCAGCTGCCGTGCCCCGCCTCGCGCCATTGGCGAGGCGCCGCGGCCCTTCCCCGACTCCCGGCCCGACGTCCTCCCCCGGGCTCCCGACCGGGGCCATCCCCCGGCTCCCGCCAAAATCACCTGCAGATCCAGGACGACACGAAGATCCGCCGTTCCCCTGCCCTCCCGGACGCGCATCCGGGCATGAAAAAACCCCGTCCGCGAAGAGCTCCGCGGACGGGGTCGACATTGACTTGCCCGTGCCGGGCGGGCCGGCCCTCCTAGACCTTCGTGTCGGAGAGCTCCTGGGTGAGCCGGGCGTGATGCCTCTCGACGTCCTGGAGCCGGAGGAAGGCGTCCCTGGCCGGGGGGACCCTCTCGCAGCCGTCCAGGCAGGCCTCTATGCCCTCGGGGAAGGCGGCGCGGAGGGGGATCTCGGGAGGGTAGGGCCAGCCGGCCGAGGTAACGTCGGACTCGAGCGAGATGTTCGCCTCCTGGCCGGGGACTATCGGGAAGGCCGGCTTCCCGTCGGCGGCCGTGAAGCCGTCCGAGGCGACGGGGACGTTCAGGCGGCTCTCCCCGAGGGAGATCTCGGCGCTCCAGGGGGTGACGCCGCCGGGCCGCTGGAGCCCGGTGAGGTTGAGGTCCGACCCGTTCTGGACCGTCACGGTCACCTTTGCCCGTGAGGTCTTCCCTTCGTCGCCGGCAACGGGATCGGCCACGGCTATGACCGTCACGTCAACCCTGCCCAGCTGCTCCTGGTACCCGGAATAGAAGCCCGCCCTGTCCCGGAGCTGATCCATGTCGCGCTGGAGCTCCTGGAGGCGGCCCTCCAGGTAGGTGATCTTGAGCCCCCGGCCCAGCTCGACCACCTCCCCCGCAGTGAGGCCGTTCAGCTGCTCGAGATCCCTCGCGCTCCTCTTGTCCTTCATGGCGTTGAAGTACGCGGAGAGCCCGGATATCTCCCCGCCGTTCAGGACGCTCATGGTTATGAGATCGCTTCTGCCGTTCATGGCGATGAAGAAGTACCTCTGGAAGTCCTCCCTCGCTGCGCCCTTCGTGGAGTCGTACATCCTCTGGATGCTCGCCGCGAAGGCCTGGGCGTCAGTGGTGTCGAGCCTGGCGTCGCCGCAGGCGGCCAGGCCGAGCGCAAGTGCCGCGCATGCGGCCAGTTTCAGGACCGGGTTCATGAAAAAGACCCTCCCGGTGACGGGGCACGGAGCCCTGTCCCTGCGGAGGCCAGAGAGTTCGCCCCTCGCGCCTCAAAATAGTGATGTCTGGCAGGATTCTGGGGGAAGACGCGGGAACTGGCGGGGTTGAGGCCTCCGGAAAACATGTTGCCCCCCCTTTACGGGGAGGCCCGTGAAGTTGGGCGGGCCCCGGAGGGCCCTGGGCGAGGGTGAAGGGAAACTCTGTCGGCTGGCCGCCTGCCCGGCAAGGCCGGGCGGTTACCTGCCCTTTGTGATTATAGCCTTTTTCCCCCATTTTTAGAAGGACGCGGAACGTGAACCGCTGCCTGCGGACATGCCTCCCCGGAAGACCGGCATACCGCCCACCTCTTCCTGGGCAAGCCTCCCTGCTCGCACGACTTGGCCTGCGGGACTCCCCCAGAACCCCGAGGCTGACCCCGACCCGTGAACCCCACCGGTTCCGGCATCTCCGGGCTATCCAGCCCCCGCCTCCTTTCAGCCCCCCCTCCAGGCACTTAACGCCCCCGCCTCCTTTCAGCCCCCCCCCTCCAGGCACTTCACGCCCCTCCTCCTTTCCGGCCAGCCCAGGGCTTCACGCCCCGCCAGCTTTCCGGCCAGCCCAGGGAATAACTCCCCCGCCTCCTTTCCGGCCCCACCAGGGCCTTCACGTGCCCACCATCTTTCCGGCCAGCCCAGGGCTTCACTCCCCTGCCTCCTTTCCGCCCCTCCCAGGCA
>JAISFP010000507.1 GCA_031263525.1 Deltaproteobacteria bacterium
CCCCCCCCCCACCCACTCCCCCCCCACACCGCCCCCCCCCCCCGCCCCCCGGGGCGCGCGCCCCCCCCCCCCCCCCCACGGCACTTATTTTTAAATACCCTGTTTAATCAATTGTAAACAATTACAGGAGGGGACTGGAAAAAGGGAATTGCATCACATAACTTCAATTTCGGCACAGATTAGGATCTGAGTAATAAGCCCTGTCACTCAGAATTGGGCACAAATGAACAATTTATGAATCCTAATAGAGACAAACCACGCACCACACCAAAACGTTTCATCAGTATAAGATTTCGGTCTATCTCTGGATGTATATTCTGTGCAAAACACTTTCTCTTTAATTCATATTTTAAGTTAGTTGACTGCATACATATACTACTGCAATGTCTTACATAGTAAGTTAAAGGAAAATTGTACCTGTCTATGCACCCCTTTATATACGTCTCAAAAATGCAAAATTATAATCATACTCTAACCCTTTGAGCAGTAGGCACACATATAATTGCAATACTCGATGTGTCAAAACCAATTTACACTAAATATACAAACTGAAATCTCTGTTGGTAGAACATGTAAGGAGATTGAAAGCAGGGGAGATGAAACATGTACTGTGTATTGAGAAACAAACATGAGTCTGGAGACAGAGACTAGCTCTAACTATTGGGCCCAACTGAGTTCATTCCACTTGTAGATGGAGACAGAATTCAGTCTGTAAAGACAGGACAATGGATAATGCCAAGGATTGTGATAGTTATATTAAATACCATTGTCACAAACCTATAGACAGCATTAACCTGTTGGGCTCATAGCGGAGACGTAATGTGTTTCCTGTGAGGTACGGACAAACCTATATAGTTGAGCTGTGATTTAAATAAAAGACAGGATAATGATGGACAATGTCCAGAACTGTGATAGTTATATGAAGGGATGAAATTATAAACCAAAATACAAGGTCTGCAAGCAGAAACACAACATGAAAGTTGCTCAGCTCAATGATACAGTAGTATGGGCATGCATTGTTTCAGGAGTACTTTCAGTATGAAAAATGAAGGTGTCAAACACTTGAAGAATCAAGGATATACAAAGGAATAATTAATAAATAATAACATGTGTTAGAATACTCATAAATGTTAAGATAAAAACTTGTGGACATTACATGTGCTACAGCAATTGAGTGCCCAGAGGGTTAAGTAAAACAGTAACATAAATTATTCAATATATATATACAAAACTGATCAGTTTTCTTTTGAAAATATATAAATAAAGAAAGATCTATGTATTCCATATGGCAACAATAAAATATGAGTACGCTTTACGCTATATCATAAACTGTTTTATAGGAAACCCCATTCAACCCTGTACTCCATAGGACCATTCCAAAGCCCAGGTGATATTGGTTAAGGACAATGATGCCAAAGTCTATAATTTTTCTAACAATCTTCTAATATTCAACACTTATCTTGCAAGATTGTTAGCCGAAGGTTATACTAATTTTTGTTTTTACATATCTGTCACGGCAGGAATTCACTATTCATTTTGGTCTGTAAAAACACTGTGGACAGTCAACCCATCCTCCCAGCTTCACTGTTCATATTACCCAAATACAAAGCGATCTAGTATGCACAGTGGCCAGCAAATGCAACATGTCTCATCTTTACAAGTGTTACAGGGCAGCTTCTTTCAGGGGACCTACACTTATACGTGGAATCAAACCCACATATGAGACAACAGGAATGATGACACAGAGGCTAAATCATGTCATGAAAGATATTTGTACTTACAACCACAGAAATTATGTCTGATGTGCATATTACGTTGTAACCGCAACATAGGTTATGGTGCAATGTGCCGTTATCATACCGTCTCTTTCATGCTCCCTTACAGCAACTGCCTAGCGGGAGCATACCTCAGGAAAGTCCCTGTGGCACAAAGGAAAGCATGTCTACATCGTCAGGAGAGGGCGCCAGGTCCTCCTCCAGCACCAGCTGCTCTGAGTAGTAGTGAGGAGTGCTCAGGTAGTCGATGACCCTGCGTGGCAGGGGCAGAGCTGGGATCAGGTCCCGGCGCACCAGCTTCAGAATCACAAACCTGCGGGAGAGAGGAGACGCAACTTCATCAGGGCCACACACAGCAAGCAGCTTACAAGCAAACTAACTTGACTAACCAACAAGAGTATACAAATTATCACACAAGCTAACTATATCCAGCTGAGTTCTTCTTGAGAAGCTGTTACTTGCTCAGCTACTTAACAATTTTCCAGCATTTCTTTTAACCCAAAGGTTCATTAATGTGTTCAAAAGAGCCCACCACTGGTCCATATCCTGAGTCGAACAAATCCAATCCATGCCACTAACCCCACCCAATTCCCTTAATTAATTTTAATATTGACCGCCTCTGTGGTCTAGTGGTCAGAGTTCCTGGCTACAGATCCGGAGGCCCGGGTTCGATTCCCGGCACTACCAAAAAAAAAAAGTAGTTGGTCTGGAACGGGGTCCACTCGGCCTCGTGAGTACAACTGAGGAGCTACTTGACAGAAAAGTAGCGGCTCCTGTCTAGAAAATCGAGAATATGGCCGTAGGGATCTGTCACGCTGACCACGTGGAACCCTTTATCCGCAAAAGTTGGCAATCACTTCGCCGACAAGCGGTGGTTGCTCGGTCGGTATAGTTCGCGCGTGGACTCAGACCATGGAGTTTTTTTTTTTTAAATTTTAATATCATACTCCAACACACATCTAGGTCATCCTAGTAGTCTCTTTCCTCTGGACTTTCCCACCAGAAATCTTGTACATACTCCTCCTCCTCCTCCTCTTCTTCTTTTTAATCCTCCCCATGTGTGCTACATGCCCTGTCCATCTCATCTTCCTTGAATTCTTCATTCAGATCATGTGTTGAACAGTACAAATTATGCAGTTCCTCATTATGCCTGCTATCACTTCATCCCTCTCCTCAACACCCTCAACACGTGTTCCCTCCTCACTTCTCCTACCAACTTACTCAATATGCACAATACTTTAACAGAGCCCAATCAATCACACCAGCTGAGCAACATTAATCCTCAAACGAAGACAAAAAGAAACACAAGAGCCAAAATATAATAAATATAAGTGTATTTTTAAAACACTTTTCCACCTTATACAAGTAATTTTTAATCAGTTCTTCAAATATTGCTTTCCGTTTCTGCGCTGCGCAGATTCCAAACTATACAACATAAATAACACTGTAATGCCTATTCTTCTGGCCGGGACTATAGAATCTGTTCGCACTGAGCAAGTTTCTGCCTTATTTACGTTCCACCATGGACAACTTTTACTGTATATATTTAAAATTATCTTCATCACTCTACTGCAGACTTTGTAAACTAAACATCAACCACATCAACTTTCAATAATACTTTCCACCCAAACAATTTCTGAAGCTTCGTTAGTTGCTTTCCAGCAAGAGAACTGAACCATTCAGCACTTGCAACATTACATTCTGACACTGGCCCTGCAGTCCCTAGGCTGTTCTCTCTTGCAACTACCTCCCTAGGATCCATGCAAACACTGTATGGCCATTTCCTTCCCTCTCTTCCAAGCAAGTGGCTTAAACAGCTAAAACCAGAGAACTCACAACATTACTGACTATGTGATGGCATGGAAGAACATACTGAATCATCCGCAGGGCACAAGAAACATGTCAGTAGCTTCTTACCACACTACACAGAATCACATCCCAGCTTCACATTCAGTGCTATGAGAACCTCACTTCTCACATGCCCATTTATAATATTCTGGACGAGGCAAGGTTGTCTCATCTCCCAGCCAAGAAGCTCTCAGATGAGAGAGAGACAGGGTTACCAACCGCTAGATCAACAACAGACATCAGTTACCTGCACATATGCTGTAGGCTTTGCACCTGCTTGAACCGCGACACAGGATGTAACAGCTGTACTCTCATGGGTCCCAGAACGGGGCGCCGGTGCAAGAAGAACAGGTAACGCCCGCTACGCGAATGCTCCACTGCGTTCTCTATGAAGTCTACAATTGTGTGACTCTTGAACTTTGTACAGCTTCCAAAACTAAAATTACCTGCAATACAGAATCACTCCAATAACCTCATCTGTCAATGGACACCAACACTGCCAATAACAACGTGTGACACTGAATACATAACAGGGAGACAAATTACCTTAGGAGATGCGATGTCATGTACACGGAAGTACAAAGCATTACACCTTACAGATTGTAACTTTGGCATTCAATGCCGTACAACTTGAAACCTCATACAAATTACACCTGCATATTTTATGCAAGCTTTGTATATATGTCTGAAGAGAAAGTATGGAACATGGAAGCCCTACCTCTGTCTTTCATCAGCCAAACAAGCGATTCTCAACTGGTAAGCACAGACTGCCAACAGCCCAGAAATTATAATCAGCATACACCATACTTTCAACACAACTCAGAGAGTTTCCATTTCACAACTTGTGACTTTCTTTTTTTAAATTTCTTCTTAGCAACAACATTATACAGCAAACCTTTATTACAAAGCAGGTGTCGGGGGGGGGGGTAAACCTTCAGCACATGCATTAAAAGCAAACAGACAGCTGTCCAAGCTCAGCAGATCAGCAAGATTTCCGACAATTTGTGGCTGAGCAGTAAAAAAAGGCTACTCACTAAATGTTCCTCTTTCCAAAAGATATCAGAGTCAGGGAAACCAGAAACATACTGCCTATCTGTACTGCATTGTGGACTTCACCTCATGTACCTGCAGACTACAGCAAGGAATGCTGTAATGCAGTCAGCCTTATGTTGCAACTGAGATGCTCTGTGCAAATTTGTATGACCTAAAACATGTGTACGCATATTGAGGGGCACGATACAAACTATGATATATCTGAACCCTTTATAAGACGAGGTCCTGCTAATACTTGATCTGCGTATGTGAAACTTTGTGCTTGTTGTTTATATTCCAGTTTAAAGTTCAAGTACTAACTATATGCAAAAGAGCCACTGTTGAAATGCCAATAGCTGCCACTGTGTCTCAAGGTTCATCACACTGTTCCCTATCCTGAACCACATGATTCTGGGCCACCTCTCAAAATTTTTCCTTACTTTCCTTACTCTCAATATTATTCTCCTAAGTAAAAGCAAGTCTTGTAAGTTTCGTAGCCAACGTTCTGTCCATCTGCACAGCACAGATGCTGCAAGACAAAATAAGGAATGAAGTGATACTGGATATGAGGGGGTACCCTTAATTTCTGGGACTGGTGCTGCCATCTGTACAGCAGTTGCAGTAGCACAACGCAACGAAAGATGACAGTACTAGCATGTCTCAGGAGTCAGTACACAACATTTCATGCAGCTTAGTAGACATACTGATTTTTTACGTTCTTTTATTTGGAGTTGTCTATCTGGCAGCAACACATTCCCCCAAAACACTGGTTCACTTTCGATGGACTAAGCGGCATTATATGCAAGAAGACACAACTGTTCATGACCACTGATGTGAGAACCTCAGATCCTAAAAAGGTTGAAGTGATTTGAAACAGATTTGAGTTTAAAATTTAGTGCTGTGACATGTCTCTGGGTACCATTTCATTCTTGAACTGCTTATCTCTTTTAACTGCCCCCCAAACTGATCGTAAAGACACTCTCAGTTTTACTAACCCTGATCATGCTCAATCCGAACGTGCCGAATACAGCCGTTCAGTTTGAAAGTTAATGAGAAAATATAATGGTCATCACTGCTGTCCCGAACAATGAAGGAACCATCTGGCTCGTTGGAGAGAATCTTCTCAGCAGCTTCTCCAGAAATGGGACCCCAGTACCAACCATACTGAAACAATATGAAACATCTATGACAGTATAATAAAAAAAATAAAAAACACTAAGGTCAGAGATTATATGGCCAATGGTAAACGTTTATTTAATTTTTACAATTTGAACTAGTGAAGCAGTTAAAAGGAAGAGTTTGTTAGTGACAGACTGCTACATATGACACTAGTAGGTTGATGGTACCACATTACTGTTTTGAAAGTGCATCCCCAACCGAATATATAATCTGCTGTCGAATACCAACCCTGAAAGTTGCCATGATGGCCTAACTGCACACAAATGTCTCACCACTATAGAACTGCCAATTTACAATTATGTGAAGAATATGATAATATGTCAACTTCATCTGTATGTGTTTCTTGAAAATGTGCGACAAATGATTCAAATCAGTAACAGTGGGGCTGAGGTGGTGTAGTCAATACTGTGACTAGGTTATAGAATGAGTGACCTAGGAACTGGGGCTCAGTTCTCATAGGAACAGAATTTATCTCTCTTCCGCAGCATCAAGATCAGCTCTGAGCACCACCCAGCCTCCTATCCAGTAAGTACCACATTATTTAGACAATCGGCTCACAGATGGCGGCGAGGTTGTCAGCCTTACACACTGGCCGCGCTCTACTCCCCAGAAACATTATTTCTCTGCTTCTGGTACTCATTTCTGTTAGAGGCTGAGTGAACCCCAGGGTCTAGTGCGGCCGGAAGGATTAGGCAAATTGAAAAAATTCACCTCAATGCGTCTCGAACCCACAACCGTTTGGATTGTCGCATAGCACCTCAACCACTATTCTAACACATGCCGCCGTAACAGCCACAATACTCAGCAGACCAAGCACAACCACATGAATGTGTAAGCTTACATCCTTCACTTTCTCAATGCTCGAGGCAAAGTCCATGCTGGGCTCCTCTCCAAATTCCTCCTCCTCCTCCGCAGCCATGGGCCTGTCCTCAGGAGAGGGCAGGGGAGTGGCATCTAGGTCACCATCTGGAAGCATCACGGTGGCGGGGAGAGGTGGCAGTGCACGTGTCAGGAACGGTGCTTTGCCGCCGACATCGACGCTGTCACTGCTAGAGATGGTCCCATTTGCCACACAACATGCTGCCATTTCAGGCTTCTCTCCTATGGAAACATGATCAGGAGATGGCAGTTTCCGGATTCGGAATATGTTGCACAATGTCTGCTTAAGATTGGTCGAAAAACTGTGCCGACCAGCAGGAGGTTTCTTAACCTTTTCTCTGTCGTCAGAAAAGCCGGATCTTACAGAATTATCCTTGTCCTTTGTCGCCATAACGTCACACGCATCTTTGGTTTTCTTATTTTTAATGTTTATCACAAATGTGTTTTTCTTATTCCTTCTTGCACTGTCTGTGACGATGTTTCCATTCACACTCTTGGATGAAATTTCCATATCCTCAACAATACAACTGTTGTTGTTTCGATTATTATTATTATTATTGTTGTTGTTGTTGGCAATTGCTTGAATACATAATAAAATTTTAGAATTGTTTAATGAATTGACTTTAGAACTTGGGAATATTCATAACCTTTGCTCAGTATTGAGTGAACTAACTACAAAACAATTATGTAACTGAATGTCTGCAATCCTACGAATCTCCACCATGAACATCGGGAGCGACGCAGAAAGCATGAAGCGTCTGTGACAAGTTCATCCGGGATAAAAATTTATGCACCTAACGGCATTCCGTGAAATTTTTCGGCATGAAGACCATGCCTTCCCGGCTTTGCGTTCGAGGCGGACATCTTTCCCGGTCTCCTGCCCACTGTTGCCAGTCACCAGTGACCCCGTTCTCCCTTCCCTGAACCCCTCTGACATTTCCTCATGACCCGGCACCCGGTCAGCAGTCTCCTGTCCCGGGCATCGCCGGCACCGGGGCCCGGACGTCCCGCGCAGTTCCCGTGTCCTGCCTGCCGGCGGCCGGCAAGCCACGGCGGCGCCGCCCTTGACCTCCGGAGGCATTGGTGCCATGCTTGACTGAACCGGAGGCCGGGCGGACCTGCGAAGGTGCCCTGCCGCCGGCCCCTTCCCCCGGCAAATCTGAAAGGACACGTGAGAGCGATGGAGACACCGCGAAACCCGCCCCAGCAGGGTGGCGTAACCCTGGTGCCGAAGAGCCAGGCCGCCCCCGCCCCGCAGGACGCGTCCTCCGGGCTGCCCAAGTGGGCCAGGGAGATCCAGAGGTTCCTGGGGGTGAAGTCCCAGTTCATCCTCTTCGGGAACGTCTACGACGTCTACCCCGTCCCCATCCCCGGCACGGCCGAGACCGGCACCGGGACCATGGACATGTTCCTGAAGGCCGTGCTCGCCGAGCGGGGCTACACGCTCTTCTTCAAGTACGAGCCCTTCGTGCTCACGACGCTCATCGGGCCGCCCGACGACGGAGCGCTGGAGGGCACGGAGCTCCCGCCCCGGGGCGCGGAGGGGATCACCCTGGAGAGGCTCTCGAGGCTCGCGAGGGACCTGGAGGCCCGCAGGGAGCCCTCGGCGATACTCGTGAGCTACGCGTCGAGGCTTGCCGAGCTGTGCCCCGCGGAATACCAGCAGTTCCTCTACCAGCTTTTCCGGCTGTCGCTGAGCGCCCGGGCCGAGCAAGGCCGCTTCAGCCTCGTCATCTGGTCCATCGACAAGGAAAACGACCTCCCGGCCTGGTACAGGAACTCGCGGATCATGCCCGTGCCGGTGCCGCGGCCCGACCACGACGTGAGGCGCAAGATAATCCGCTCCGCCGGGCCCCTCATCGCCGGATACCGCGAGACCGCCATGAAGGACCCGGCGAGGCTCAGGGGCCTGGTGAACCTCTTCGCCGACCAGACCGGGGGCCTCTACGCGGGCGAGCTCGTCTCGATAGCCTCCATGGCCGTCCAGGACCGCACGGACATAACCCGGATAGGGGACGCCGTGCGCCACTACAAGCTGGGCGTGCCAGACAACCCCTGGGACAGGCTGGACCGGGAGACCATCCTGAAAGGCGGGGAGGTCCTGTCGAGGCGGGTCATCGGCCAGGAGCACGCGGTGTCCCACAGCCTGGACATAATAAAGCGCTCCATCTTCGACCTTTCCGGCGCCCAGTTCTCCCCCCACTCCCAGAAGCCCAAGGGTGTCCTCTTCTTCGCCGGGCCCACCGGCGTTGGCAAGACCGAGCTCGCGAAGGGCATAACCGAGCTGGTCTTCGGGTCGCCTGAAAACTACGTGCGCTTCGACATGTCGGAGTTCAACCAGTCGCATTCCGACCAGAGGCTCATGGGCGCGCCCCCCGGCTACGTGGGCTACGAGGTGGGCGGCGAGCTCACGAACTCCGTGCGCCAGCGCCCCTTCACCCTGATCCTCTTCGACGAGATAGAGAAGTCGCACCCCCGCATCATGGACATCTTCCTCCAGATCCTGGACGACGGGCGGCTCACCTCCGGGCGCGGGGAGACAGCCTACTTCTCGGACGCGGTCCTGGTCTTCACCAGCAACCTGGGCGTCTACCGCGAGGGGCCGGGAGGCGAGAAGGAGCCCCTGGTCACCCAGGACATGCCCTTCCCGGAGGTGGAGGCCCGCATCCAGGGGGCCATCAGGGAGTTCTTCACCTTCACGCTGAACCGCCCGGAGCTCCTGAACCGCATCGGCAAGAACATCGTGGTCTTCGACTTTATACGGGAGAAGACCGCGGGCGGCATCTTCCGCAAGATGCTGGGGAACGTCCTTGAACGGCTCTCAGACCAGCGCCAGATCCAGGTGGAGATGGACACCACCGGGCTGAACACGCTGGGCGCCTGGGTGACCCGAGATCTCTCCATGGGCGGGCGCGGCATTGGGAACGCACTGGAGGAGTGCTTCGTGAATCCGCTATCGCGGGAGCTCTACGCCATTGATGCCGCCAACGGGGACCGGATAGCCTGCAGCGTGGCCCCAGGCGAGGGCGGGAGGCCGGAGATAAGTCTGATAATGCTTTAAACTGGCGGGCCGGGCCGGCCGGCGTCCCGTGGCGGCTTGCAGGGCTGGGTCCCCTGGCAAGTTGCCGGCATGTCGCGGCGTCCTGTCACGGGGCGGGTTCCCGGTGCCCGTGCCTGTTCGTTCCGGACATCGGTCCGGACTGACTGAGCCGGTTCCGGACACCATTGCGGGTACCATTTTCCTGCTCGGAAAGCCGGGGCCAGGGCCCGAGTCAGGCCGTCGTGTCCCGCCCGACATGCCGGCTCCGGCGCTGGGTCCGGTCCCGCGACCGTCGCTGGTCCGCCTCGGGAAGCACGTTGCCGGCACCAGGCAAGGCCAGGCAAGGTCAAGTCAGGTCACTTTAGGCCTGGCAAGGTCAAGTCAGCTCAGTTCAAGCCAGGTCAAGCCAGGTCAAGCCAGGTTAGTTCAGTTCAATTATGGCAAGTTCTGGTCAGGATGCACTGTCTCGGCACCCGGTCCGGGCCGCCTGTGCCGGTGTCCGGGCTGACGGTCGGTCCGGGCTCTGCTGAGTTGGGGAGAGACGTGAGGGCGCGATTGCATTTTTAAACGTGCCTGCGACATCCGGGAACTGGTTCCGGATCGCTTGCTGTGGCAAGGAAAGGAACGGAGAGGGCTTTGGAGAAGGATCCCTTAAAAGGCACAGGAACAGGCCGGGAGACGGGCATCGCTGACCTCCGGACCGGGGCGGGGGGTGCCGGCGCGGACCCGGCCGTTGCGGGAGGCCCGGACGGCCAGGCGGACGGGCGCGGGGGCTCCGGGGCCGGCGGGCCCGTGCCAGGGGATCCGTCCGTCATGTCTTCCGTCCGGGCTCCGGAGAGGCCGCTCCCGGACGACCGCCTCTTCCTGGGCTTCACCCACGCCCCCCTGGCAGCCCTGGGCCCCGGCCTCCGGGCTGGGGTGTGGACATGCGGGTGCGATCTGGGATGCCCGGGCTGCGTGGCCCCCGAGCTCCAGGCGGCCGGGCCCGAGGACGCGGTTCCCGCCGCGGATCTGGCGGCCTGGGCGGCAGCGACCGTGAGGGATGGGGGGCTCTCCGGCCTCACCGTCTCCGGGGGCGAGCCCTTCTACAGGCCCGAGGCGCTCAGGATCTTCCTCGAGCTCTGCCGGGAGGGCGGCGTGGGGGACGTGCTCGTCTATTCCGGGAGGAGGGCTGGCGAGCTCGTGGAGGCATTCCCCTGGGTTCCGGAGCTCGTGACCGCCCTGGTGGACGGCCCCTTCGAGGAGGGCAGGCCGTCCTCCAGGCCCTGGAAGGGCTCCGAGGGCCAGACCCTCACTGTGTTCGCCGGGGGCCAGCTCGCCCGGCTCTATGCCGCGTGGGAGGCCTCCGAGGAGTGGCCGCTCCAGATGGTGGCCTTCCCCGAGGGGGTGGTGAGGATCCTGGGGATCCCAAAGATTGGCACTTATGATAGTATTTCGTTGGGACGGGACCCGTGCGGTCCCGGCGGCAGAGACGGCTGACGACCCCGTTGCTGCCGGAGCCGCCGGGACGGCTGACGTCCCCGTGACTGCCGGAACTGCCGAGACGGAGCCGGCGTTTTCGGGGCTCCCCGAGCGGTCGTGACGCCCGGAGCTTCGGGACTGCCGGAGCGGACGTGACGGCAGGCGCGTCCGAATCTTCCGCCCCGCGAACATCGTCCGCCAGGACGGAAGCTGGAAAGGTCCGAACCCCCATGGCCTTCGCGAAGCTATGCGCCTGCGGGCGCCTCAACTCCCCGCTCGCGTACCGTTGCGCCGACTGCGGGGGGGATCTGTCCATGTTCCCTGCGGAGTTCGTGGAAGGCCCCGGCGGCAGCGGCGAGGACGGTCCCGGTCCGGGAGTCGGAGGCGCGGACGTCGAGCCGGAGGCTGCCGTCGACGTGGCCGTGGACGTCTATGCTGACGACGGAGACATCGAGGTCGAGCTCGCGGACCCGGCGGACGAGCTTTTCCCGGAGCTCCGCGGGGAGCCGGACGCGGGCGGCCCCCCGCCTGACCGCGCCGGCCCGGCGACCGAACTGCGGGATCTCCCCGGCTTCCGGGCCGGGGCCGCCTTTCCGGCGGCCCCGGCGCCGCCTCCCCGTGGTTCCGGGCGGGGAGGCCGGGCTTCCTCCCCCTCCCCGGAATCCTCGGCCTGGGGGGCCCTGGGCGCCGCCGGGACTGACCCCGGTGACCCGGACGGTGCGCGGGGGGATGGCGGTGCGCCCGGCCCTGCGGACTTCGGGGGCGGCCCCGAGGCGCCTCTCCTGGACGCGGCTCCTGGGCCGGACACGCCGGTCAAGATCTGCTCGCGGGGCCACGTTAACCCTCCAGGCGCTTGGCTGTGCATGGACCCGGGTTGCGGCGAGGACATATCGACCGGGGACATCGTGCCCTTCGGTGTCAGGGCCGTGGCCGGGGGCACGTCCGCGGGGACAGGCATCCCGGACCCGGCCGGGCCGGGAGGATCTCCGGGCGGCGGGGACCGGCGGCAGGCGGGGGACGGGACGGGGCCGGGCGCGGGGCCCGTGGAGGCTGAGGACGAGCCGCTGATCATCTATCCCGAGGAGGAGCAGCTGATATTCGTCCTGGACGGGACCGCGAGCTTCGCCGTGAGGGACGGGGACGTCGTGGGGCGGCTGGCCAAGGGGGCCGATCTCCTGGAGCGCTGGCCAACGGTCTCCAGGAGGCACCTGAAGGTGGCCTTCAGGGAGGGGAAGTGGTATGCCACCAACCTCTCCGAAAACGGCACCTACGTAAACGGGGCGTACCTGGAGAAGGGCTCCACCTCCGAGGTGGGCCCCGGAGACGAGGTCAAGCTCTCCACCCGCGTGGCCCTCATGGTGGCGCCGTGAGGGCCTGGGCGATTGCCGACAGGGGCGACGCTGGCGGGGATCCCGGCCCGGGGGACTTCGGGGGCGGCCCCGTGGCGCATCTCCTGGAAGCGCCCCCGGAGCCGGACACGCCGGTCAGGATCTGCCCGAGGGGCCACGTGAACCCTCCAGGCGCGCTTCTGTGCCTGGAAGCGGACTGCGGCGAGGACATGCCGGGCGCGGACATAGTGTACTTCGGGGCCAGGGGCCGGAAGCCGCCCGGTTTGCCCGTTCTGACCTGTCAGCCCGACGAGCCGCTTGTCATTTATCCCGAGGAGGAACAGTTGGAAATCATTCAAGACGTGAACGCGGGCCTCGCCGCGAGTGGCGGGGACGCCGAGGCGCTGCCGGCCGAGGGGGCCGATCTCCTGGAGGGCGAGATTGCGGTCGCCATGATTAACCTGAGGATGGTCTCCAGGGACGGAAAGTGGTACGCCACCAATCTCTCCGACATCGGAGCCTACGTAAACGGAGTGTGCCTGGAGAAGGGCGCCACCTCCGAGGTGGACCCCGGCGACGAGGTCAGGGTCACCGCCCACGTGGACCTCAAGGTGGCGCCGTGATGGCCTGGGCTGTCGCCGACAGGGGCGTCGCGGACGTCGCGGGCGGGGCGCCCGGGACGGCGGACTTCGGGGGGGGCCCCGGGGCGCCTCTCCCGGACGCGCCCCCGGGGCCGGACACGCCGGTCAAGATCTGCTCGCGGGGCCACGTTAACCCTCCAGGCGCGTGGCTGTGCATGGACCCGGGCTGCGGCGAGGACATCTCGAGCGGGGACATCGTGCCTTTCGGTGCCAGGGCCGCAGCCGGGGGTGCGTCCGCGGGGACAGGCATCCCGGAGCCGGCCGGGCCGGGAGGATCCCCGGGCGGCGGGGAGCGGCGGCAGGCGGGGGACGGGACGGGGCCGGGCGCGGCGCCCGTGCAGGCTGAGGACGTGCCGCCGATCTTCTATCGCGAGGAGGAGCAGCTGATATTCGTCCTGGACGGGACCGCGAGCTTCGCCGTGAGGGACGGGGACGGCGTGGGGCGGCTGGCCAAGGGGGCCGTTCTCCTGGAGCGCTGGCCCACGGTCTCCAGGAGGCACCTGAAGGTGGCCTTCAGGGAGGGGAAGTGGTACGTCACCAGCCTCTCCGACAATGGAACCTACGTAAACGGCGCGTACCTGGAGAAGGGCTCCGCCGCCGAGGTGGGCCCGGGCGACGAAGTCAAGCTCTCCACCCGCGTGGCCCTCGGGGTGGCGCCGTGAGGGCGTGGGCGATCGGCGACAGGGGCGGCGCGGGCGGCGCGCCCGGCCCGGCGGACTTCGGGGGCGGCCCCGGGGCGCCCCTCCTGGACGCGCCACCGGGGCCGGGCACGCCGGTCAAGATCTGCTCGCGGGGCCACGTGAACCCTCCAGGCGCGTGCCTGTGCCTGGACCCTGACTGCGGCGAGGACATATCGGGCGTGGACATCGTGCCCTTCGACAGGGGCGATAATCCCCCCCCTCCCCCCCCCGAGCTGATATTCGTCCTGGACGGGACCGCGAGCTTCGCCGTGAGGGACGGGGACGTCGTGGGGCGGTCTGCCGAGGGGGCCGAGCTCCTGGAACGCTGGCCCACGGTCTCCAGGAGGCATCTGCTGGTGGCCTTCAGGGAGGGGAAGTGGCACGTCACCAGCCTCTCCGAAAACGCCACCTACGTGAACGGCGCGTACCTGGAGAAGGGCGCCGCCTCCGATGTGGGCCCCGGCGACGAGGTCATGCTCTCCACCCGTGCGGTCTTAAAGGTGGTGACGTGAGGGCCTGGGCGTTCACCGACAGGGGCGGAGTGCGCGAGAGGAACGAGGACGCCCTGCTGTGGGGCGAGGTCCTCTGGGCGGACGAGATGGACGTGCCGGCCGAGAGGGAGCCCGCCTCCGCGAACTTCATGGGGGCCGTGGCGGACGGCATGGGCGGCGGGCCCGGGGGGGCGCAGGCGGCCCGCGCGGTGCTCGCGAACCTCGCGGCGCTCCCGCTACCGGCGTTCTGGGACGAGGCGAGGGACATGGTGACCCGCTCTCTCGCCGGCACGGCCATGGAGCTCGTGAGGCTCGCGGACGCGGACATGGGCCTGGCCGGCATGGGCACCGCCGTGGCCGGGCTGTGGGCCCGGGGGGACAGGGCGCTGGCCTTCAACTGCGGGGACTGCCGGGTCTACCGGATCCGGCACGGGTACTTCGATCTCGTGACCAAGGACCACTCGCTGGTCTACGAGCTCTACGCCTCCGGGGCCATCACCGAGGAGGAGATGGCCACCCACCACCTGAAGCACATCCTGACGTCCTCGGTCCAGGACTCCCCGGACCAGCCCAGGGCGTTCTTCCGGGAGGTCCCCCTCCAGGACGGGGACGAGTTCCTGGTGTGCTCCGACGGCGTGTGGGAGGCGCTTCCCAGGAGCGAGATGGAGCGCATGGCCTCCGGGGCGGCCCCCGGCGAGGGCGCGTTCCGCATGGCCAGCGCGCTGAAGGGGCTGGGCTGCCGGGACAACACGACCTTCCTGTGGCTCCGCTGAGGCCGAGGGGGGAGCTCTCCGCAGGACGGGGCGCGACGGAGGGTCCTCTCCGCTGGACTGGGCGCTCGGCGGCCTGCGGCCCCGACCAGCCGGGCACGGCCCGGAAGTCCCGTCCAGGACTTCTGTGCCGGACCATGGCCTTTTTCTGTGCCGTTTTTTTCGCGGCGACCGGCGCGGCGCTGCCGCCGCCTGTCCATGCCGCTCCTCCGGGGGCGGCGCGGGGCGGCCCGGAAGATACCGGGATTGCCGTGAACACGCTGGGCATGGAGTTCGTGCTCGTGCCGGCCGGCGTCTTCGTCATGGGGGATCTGGAAGGCGAGGACGACGAGGCGCCGCTCAGGGAGGTCACGCTGACACGGGACTTCCGCTTGGGCCGCCACGAGGTCACCCAGAGGCAGTTCGAGCTCGTGACGGGCCGCAACCCGAGCGTGTTCCCCGGGCCGGACAACCCGGTGGACAGCGTGAGCTGGGAGGACGCCCGCGAGTTCGTCAGCCTTCTGAACGCCCGCGAGGGGACGCGGAAGTACCGCCTGCCCACGGAAGCCGAGTGGGAGCACGCCGCGAGGGGTGGGACGAGGTCCAGGTTCTTCTTCGGGGACGACACGTCGCTGCTCGGGCGCTACGACTGGGTGCGCTCGAACTCGGGCGGCGTCACCCATCCGGTGGGCACGAAGGATCCCGGACCCTACGGGCTCTTCGACATGCACGGGAACGTCGGCGAGTGGGTGGAGGACCGGTACGGGTACCACCATTACGCCGAGGCCAGGAGGGTGGAGGACCCGACGGGGCCCGCCTCGGGCACGGAGAGGGTGGTCCGCGGGGGCTCGCGCCACGACGATCCCTTCCACGCCCGTCCCGCAGACCGGCTGGGCTCCGATCCGGCAGAGGTGCCTGAAGAGATCCGGGGCTCGTACGGGTTCCGCGTGGCGTATTTCCCGGAGCCGGTGAAGAAGAGCCTCTTCGGCAGAGGGAAGGGCCGGCGCTAGGCCTGTCCGGTTCCGGGGGCGTTTATCAGCCGGCAGCATCGCCTTTTTGGGCACGGGACAGCACGTCGCCCGCCGTCTCAGCCGTGAGCCGGCCGGATGACGGACCCGGTCTGGACAGCCGGGCAGAGCCCGTCCGGCACGGCATTGCACGGCCGCAGGAAGCTTTCAGATCAGGAGAGCGATCCGGGGCTCGCCTCCCCCCGTTCCTCGGCGGTCGTGGCGACAGCAGGGTCCGGGCGGCAGTCTGTGCTCTCAGGGGGAGCGAGAGAAAAGCAGGAGCGACGGGTCCATGGAAGTGAGCGAAGTTCCGGAGCGACGGGTCCATGGGAGGGAGCGAAGGTCCGGAGGGTGAAGGCTGGTGTTGACGGTCGGAACGGTGCCCGGGGCAAGAGTCGTCATGGCTGTCCTGGCGCGGACGGGGCAGCAAAAGACGCAGAAAGTCCAGCGCGGGCGGACGAATCAGGCGCTGGGGAAGGTGTACCAGATTGTTCAGACGATGGGATGATCTTTGTCCCCGGTGGCCCTGGCTGTCAGCACGGGACGGTACGGCCCAGTACGGTTTTGCGGGCGTGGCGGAGGTGCCCTGTCGCGCCATTGCAAGACATTCAGCCGGCGTTTCCGATCGCGAGAGCAGATGACGGGGCTGACCGGGAGAGGCTGGCTCAGGCCAACTCATCTCAAGATGTTGGCGCGTGTCGTCGACGGACTCACATGGAGGTCCCTGGGTCTTTCAGGGCGGGCTGTCGCGGTCACGTTTTCGGAAAAACCCGAGCCTGGGGGGTGGAAAGTCCCGCGTTTTGCGCGAGTCCCCCCTCGGATTCGCGAGCGCGTCGTCGAGGCGCGTCCGCTTGCCATGACCTGGCGTCCGTGTCCTCTGCCAATTGGGACCTGGCCATTAGAGATGGATTGAAGTATTGGTATTGCCAGTTTAATCAAATGTCGGAATCTTCTTCCATATTTAGTAGCTGATCATAGCAAGCTGATACCAGGACTGGGTTTTGCCCGACATTTCCACTTTTGGGCTGATAGCCAAATTCCGACATTTGATTAAACGGGTAATATATCAAAGACATGCTGTATAAGGCACATGTTGAGAACTCAGTCATAGTAAAGAATTTTTTTTTGGCTATTCGGAACATATGGTGAATTATGAAGAGTTATGTGTTTGTATCTTTTGGGTATCCGTTCAGTATCTGTTCACGGGCTGAGAGGCCAGGTGCCGGGCGAAGACTTTCCGGCAGCCAGGGGAGGAAGGCCGGGCGAGACGGAAAGCGGAGCCGAATGAGGGTTGCCGGGCGGTTGGGCGGAGGCGGTCCTGGACCCGGATGAAGGTTGCCGGGAGGCCGGGCGGAGGCCTTTCGCGACCCGGACGAGGGTTGCCGGGAGGCGGGGGAGGGTGGCACGCTTCCTCGTAAACGGATACCCCGGTACGGATTTGCCCCTATATTTTCGATGATTGAGTCAGAATCTTCTGTACAGATTTGCAAAAGGGTAGCGAAGGGGATATACTTCGAAAGTTATCGAATTGGCGTTGCGCCTCATAGGATTGGGAAGCGGGACTGTTGCGGGGCCGCTGACCCTAATTCGTTCCAGGAGGCAGGGAGGAACAGAAGTTATGGTCATGGGGGCAATTTTAGGGGACATCATAGGTTCGAGTTTCGGTCCGGGGGTCCGCCCGAAGCCGGACTTCGAGCTGTTGTCCGCAGGCTCGCGTCCTACTGGGATTAGCGTCATGACACTGGCCTGCGCCGATGCGGTTATGGCCGCCAGATCCGCCTTCCCCTCTCCCGTTCCGAGTGTCCAGATGAAAGCCGGCGGCAAGTCACGCTGCGAAGCGCTCTGGAGCGGACTGCCTACGCGCGAGTCCGTAGCGGCGATCTCGTGGGCCTGCCCCACCTGGCGGGCCCCCGCGCCGCCCGAAGACACGTCGGAACCCGGCAGGCTTTCCGGGGCGGATACCCGATCCAATGGGGACATGGACGGGGACAGGCGCCGCGCACTGCTGGGCGTTATCGCGGCTTCGCGCATGCGGGCGCTGGCATCCGGGCGCGAGCTTCCCATCCTTGGAAGCCGGATGCTGGGATGGCTCGGACAAGACGGAGCAGGGCCCTTCGGGAGCTTCGGGAGCGGCGGTGCCGCGAGGGCGTCCGCCGCCGGGCTGGCCGCTTTCGATTGCCACGACGCGTCGCGGACTGCCGAGACGCTCTGCTCGCTCACGCACGACCACGTGGAGGGAACAAGGGGTGCCCGGGCCTTGGCCGTCGCGCTCTGCATGGCTCGTGACGGCGAATCCACCTGCCTGATTCGCAAGAAGATATCTGGGAATTTTTATCCTTTGAATTTCCGGATCTCCGATGTTCGGTCGAGTTACAGATACGACGCGACATGCCGCGGCACCGTCCCGGTGGCCATAGAGTGTTTCCTGGAATCAACTTCCTTCGAGGAGGCGGTCCGTTCGGCGGCGTCGCTGGGCGGGGACAGCCCTACCGTAACGTCCATGGCCGGCGCCCTTGCAGGCGCTTACTACGGCGTGCCGGAAAACCTCCGCTCCGGGGCCATGGGCATGCTCGACGGGGACCTTCGCGCGATAGCTCTTGCCTGGGAATGCTTCGCTCCGCGCAGGGTCGGGGTTTACAGGTGGCTTACCGATTTTGGACCGAGGCTTGCCGCCTGCGCTTCCTCGCACGGAAGGTGGGAGCGCGACAGAACAGGGTACGGAATTGTCCGTCATCGCTACCGCGTTCCCAACGAGCCTTGGGACTCTCTTGTCATTGAGTTTGAGCGTGCCGTTTACGCTTTCGAAATGCTTCATCCGGAGTACGGGCTTAGGTACTACCTTGGGGTGCTTAAGAGGAAGGGCGCAAGCACCAGGAGTGCGTATGAGCGTCCCGATCCCGCGCGCATCGACGCGCACACGGCAGTCGCGTACATTTTCTTCGCGGTCCGCAAAGATCGTTTTTGCGGCGGCCAACTGGAGGCTATGATACAGGAAGGGATAATCACGGAATGGCTCCTGCGCCTGGAGGACATAGACGGGTGAGCTTAACGGCGGACCCTTTCCGGTTGTCCAAATGGGTTGACCTCCGCGAATGAAGAGACGAAGAGGCTTTCCCCGTGTTTTAGCCCGGCACGGCTTGACTGGATCTGGTCCCTTTCCTCCTCCCACCACCGCCGCAACGATCAACCCTCGCAACTGACCGTCGCGACGACACCCCCTTGACGACCCGGAAAATTTCTCCGCATCGCCTTTAACCTTCCCGGCGGAAGGGACGGGGGAGACCAGCAGAAAGCCGGGAGGTTCGGGCTGCCGAGGACATTGGCCTTTCGCGCATTTTTCTCCTTTCGCGCCTTCGGAAATCGAAACATGCCGGGCCGTGGTCGTCAAAATCTCTTGAGTTTCCCATGATTCAGACCGTTGGGCATCGGGAACCTCACGTCCTCATGCTGTTTGGTCTTCGGAAGTTACCGCCCACATGACGTCAGAGCTTGGGATGGTCCCAGGTTCGGGCCGGCCTGGCTTCGCAGCCCGACAGTAAAATTCTCTGATGTCACAATACCTTGTCTGCCGCAGTCAGTTCCCGCTCGGAAATTATTGACCATTCCTGTTAAATTATTCTTGCTTAGGTAATGGATGGAATTTTTGAAGAACCGAAAAATTTTAAAATTATTTGAAATTGGAAGTATTATGTGGAATTTTTGACGCGTTAAGCAAAATAATTCTCGAGGACAGTATAATCTAAAAAAATTCAACCTTATACTGTCAATATTGCTATTACCCGTTTAATTTAATGTCTGAATTTTAGCTGTCAGCCTACGGGTGGAGAGACTGGGAAACAGCCCAGCCCTGCTATCTCCTTGTCATGATTCGCTCTAAAACATGGAAGAAGATTCCGACATTCAATTAAACGGGTAATATGTTTGAAAAAAAATATTGCTCATGAATGTCAGGTCTCCAGACACGATTAGGAACCTGTCACAATCTTTTAGTGTGAAGTGGACAGTCAAGCCGGCAAGTCAAGAGTTTTCTGAAATTCGGTGGCACTCAGGAAGTTGCAGGGGGCATGACTCAGGAAATTACAGGAAAGACCCTAAACCGAAAGAGTGTTGAAATGAACGTTAAGGCAGATGCTGGCATGTTTCTTGTCATTCGCATGATTTCCGTCATTGGACGACATGTCCGTTCTGCGCCTCAGTTCTGCGCCTCAGTTCTGTGCCTCAGTCAGCTGCCTGCGCTCCGAGCCTTCTGTCGGAGGCGTCCGGAACTCTGCGAGCTCGACACCAGATTCCGGCTCCGAAACGGCCGTATGGCTGACGTCGAGAAAGCTCGGCTGGAGAAAGGCAAGTCAATGCCGTGTCCGGGAACGGCAACGCGTAGCAGGCGGCACGTTTTATCCTGTAAAGTCAGCCGAGCGGGGACGTCAGCCGGCGCGACATGACGTTCCGGAACGTATGTTGCCTGACACACGGACTGCCGTGGCGGCCGGCAGACGACCGGAAGGAGACCGCATGAGGATGAAAACATAAAAAATTACGCATGAACCGCCCCGGGGGCAGCAGCTCCGGAGCGGTTTGAATGTATATTGCATCTGAGGCTGAGGGAAGGGAAGCCAGGCCCGAACGTCCGTGAGGGCGGTGAGTTGCGGCCCCTTCACGAAATTCCTGAAAGGCGTGGCTGGCATGATAATCGAGAGACTGGATCTTTCCAGGATCAGGCTTGGAATGGGGAGCGTGTCGCGCGACGGGCTCCTGACGGAGCTTGGCTCGACACTGGTCGAGTCCGGGCTGTGCAGGGAGAGCTACCCGCAGGCCCTGGTAGCCCGCGAGGCCGAGTCGCCGACCGGCCTTGACATGGGCGGCTTCGGGATAGCGATACCGCACACGGACGTGACGCACGTGATAAGCCCGGGGATAGCCATTGGCGTGCCCGTTGCCCCGGTTCGCTTCACGGCGATGGGCACCGACGACGAGTTCGTGGACGCGAGGATAGTCTGCGCCCTGGCCATTGACGACCCGGCCGCGCATCTGGACTTCGTCGAGGCGCTCCTCTCGGTCCTCCGGGACCTGGGGACCCTCGAGCGGCTGGCTGCGGCGGGTACGGCGGGCGAGGTGATGGAGATTATCCGCGCGAAGGAGCAGGCCGCCTCCCGGAACGGCGGCGGATGACGGGCCGCCCGGACCCGCGCGTCGCGCAGGGCCGTGGGGCTGAAGACCGGCGGGGCCGTGCCCCGGCCGGAGAAAAGGAGCGTGTCCAGATGAAGAAGAGGGTAATAGTCGCCTGCGGGGGGGCCGTGGCCACTTCCACGGTGGCCGCCAGCAAGGTGACCGAACTTTGCGCGGAGTCGGGGGTGGACGTCGAGATCGTGCAGTGCAGGGTCTCGGAGATAGCGTCGCACGCCGACGGTGCGGCCCTGATCGTGGCGACCAGCAAGGTCACCAAGGACTACGGCATCCCCTTCGTGAGCGGGATGCCTTTCATCTCCGGGGTGGGGGTCGACAAGGCCCGCCAGGCCATCCTGGACGCGCTGAAGGCGGAATAGGCGGCGTGGAACGAGGCCCTGCCGGGCCCCTTGAGAGGCGGGAAGCAGGCGACAGGCCGTGCCCCGCCAGCCCTTCAACTTCCAAGGGATTTTCAACATGGAACAATTTCTGAAAGCGATCCAGTTCATCGTGGATCTCGGTCCCTCCGTCATGCTCCCCGTGGTGATGACGGTGCTAGCCCTCTGCTTCCGCGTCAGCTTCGGACGGGCCCTCCGCTCCGGCATGATAATCGGCGTCGGCTTCGTCGGGATTGGGCTTGTCATAAGCCTGCTCACCAACAACCTCGGACCCGCCGCCCACGACATGTCCCAGCGCTTCGGCATGAGCCTGTCGGTCGTGGACATCGGCTGGCCAGGCGCCAGCCCGCTCACCTGGGCATCCCGCGTCGCCGTCCTGGCCATACCGGTCGCGATACTGGTGAACCTGCTCATGCTCTTCACCCGGACGACACGGGTGGTGAACGTGGACATCTGGAACATCTGGCACTTCGCCTTCACGGGCGCGCTCGTGAACCTCGCCACCGGCAGCCTCGCCTGGGGCATCTTCGGCGTCGTCGTCCACTCCGCCCTGGCCTACAAGTTCGGAGACTGGTTCGCCCCGGTCATCGAGGAGTACTACGAGCTCGAAGGCATCGCCGTGCCCCACGGCACCTCCGCCTACATGGGGCCGGTGGCCGTGCCCGTCGACTGGGCCATTGACAGGATCCCCGGCATCCGCGACATCAACATCAACTCGACCCTCATCGAGGAGAAGTTCGGCACCTTCGGCGAGCCCATGGTGCTCGGTGGCATCCTGGGCTGCATCATAGGGTTCCTGGCCGGCTACGACGTGAGGGGGGTCCTCACCCTCGGCATCCAGATGGCCGCCGTCATGGTCCTCATGCCCAAGGTCGTCAAGTGCATCATGGAGGGCCTGCTCCCCATCTCCGAGGCCGCGAAGGCCTCACTCCAGAAGAGGTTCTCCGGCGGCAACTTCTACATCGGCCTCGACCCCGCGATTCTCCTGGGCGACTCCCAGGTCGTCTCGGCCGGGCTCATCTTCGTGCCGCTCACCATCGTCATAGCGATCCTCATGCCCGGAAACGAGGTCCTCCCCTTCGGCGATCTCGCAACCATCGGCTTCTTCATCGCCATGGCGGTCGGCATCCATAAGGGCAACCTCTTCCGGACCCTCATATCCGGCTCGATCATCATGGTCATCACGATCTGGATCGCGAACCAGACCATAGCCCTGAACACCATGCTCGCCAAGAGCGTCGGCTCCAGCCTCGTCGTGGACGAGGCCACCCGGATAGCCTCCCTCGACCAGGGGGGGAGCCCCATCACCTACCTCCTGACCCAGGTGCTGGGCGTCATGAACGTCAACGGCTTCATGGTGATAGGCATCGTCTACGCGTTCTGCATCGTCTTCACGGCCCTCATCTACCGTTCGAGGATGGCCAAGAAGAGGGCGGCAGTCGCAGCCGCCAAGCTCTCCGGCGTCACCGCCCCCCACGGCGCGTAAGGGCCGCAGAACGGGCCCTGCGGGCGTCCGGGCGTCCGGGACTACGGTCCCGGACGCCGGCCCGCCCGGCTCCCTGGCCGGGAGTCGCCGAGATCGGACGGACATGCCTGGGACGCGGTCGGGGACGGACTGGGTCGCCTCCCGACCCGACCCGGCAGTGCGGGCGAGGCAGGACAGGCCCTCGCGAGGCAGGACGGGACAGGACGATTCCGGACAGGGCGAGGAGAGGTTAGACAGGACAGGGCAGGACAGGACAGGACGATTCTGGACAGGGCGAGGAGAGGTAAGACAGGACAGGGCGAGGCAGGACAGGTCTGGACAGAGCGAGGTAGGACAGGTCTGAACCGGCCGAGGCATGACAGAACTTTACAATCCATTACTTGACGGCACAGTACGGGACAGGACGACAGAATAAGGACTGGTCGATAAAGTACAGGACTGGCGATACCCAAATAAACAACAGCTGAAGGACTTAAGCTTCGTAAATATTTCTCGCGTCAAAGCGATCCTGAATGAAGCGCGCTACGATAATCAATGCCGGGCACCCGGAGGCCGCAGGCGGCCGTTTGGCGGGCATCCTCGAAACTGAAATGAGCCTGCGGCTGAAACGCCTCCGGCCGGAACACAACAGTCCATGACAGGCGGCGGGCGGAGGGCCTTGAGGCTCGTCCGGCCCCTCCGCAGCGGAGATAGCTATGGTTTCCGAGAAGCTGGTCATCAAGAGCCCTGCGGGACTTCACGCGCGGCCTCTCTCGAAGTTCATGAAGGCTGTCAAGAGCTTCAAGAGCGAGATAGTCATGGTCACCCCGAAGGGCGAGGTCAACTGCCGAAGCATAGTCGGCCTCCTGGGAGCGGCAATAAAGAACGGGACCGAGGTGGAGCTGAAGGTGAACGGCCCTGACGAGGCCGAGGCCCTGGCCGGTCTCGTGGAGCTCCTCGAGAGCTTTGCCCATGACAAGGTCGAGATTGAGTCGGAGGCGGTGACGCCGGGGGAGGAGAAGCCCCCCTGCGGCGGTGCCGCCGGAGATGAGAAGCCTCTGGAGGATTCCGCCTGCGGCGGCCCGACCGGGTAGAAACCTCGGGTGGATTCCGCCTGCGGCGGCTCGACCGGGTAGAAGCCTCGGGAGGATTCCCCCCTGGACGGCCCGGTCGAGAGGAAGCCTCGGGAGGATTCCCTCTTGGACGGCCCGATCGGGTAGAAGCCTCGGGAGGATTCCCCTTGGACGGCCCGGTCGAGCAGAAGCCTCGGGAGGATACCCCCTGCGGCGATGCTGCGGGAGATTGGAAGCCTCGGGAGGATTCCCCCTGCGGCTGCCCGACCTGGGAGAAGACTCTCTTGCCCGGGGGCTTGGAGCGAGATGGCCGGGAAGACGGACACCGTGTCCGGGCCTGCGCCCGAGGGCGCGCGCGGGGCGGAACCCTGCCAGGCGACACGGTCGGGGCTCCCCGGGACCGTGGCAGGGCGGTCGCCCGGAACGGCTTCCCTGCGGCCGCGCGGCCGGCCGGCACGGACCCGGTTTCCGGAGGCCGGGTGAGGACACTGAATTCCGCGGGCGGAGGCCGGCGCTCACGGCCGGCCCGGCGCGGGGGAGGTGGGACATGCAGAAGATTTCCATAAGGAAGCCGGCGTCCAAGGGCATCGCCATAGGCGAGGCGTTCCTGTACATGCCGAGGAGGATTGAGGCCGACCGGGGCCTCATCTCCCACAAGCACACCAGCCGGGAGCTCGGCCGCTTCATGGACGCGCTGGCCTCCGCCAGGAGGCGCGTGGTGGAGCTCGCGGGGCAGTCGGAGATTTTCGCGGCGCACGTCGAGATTGCCGACGACCCCTTCATCCAGGAGACGGTGTCGGCCAAGATCACCCAGGAGCACAAGAACGCCGAGCTCGCGCTGGAGGAGACCGCGGACGAGATAGCCGCCCGGTTCGAGGCCATCGACGACGAGTACCTCCGGGAGAGGTCGGCGGACGTGAAAGACGTGTGCGGGCGGGTCATGAGGCGGCTGAAGGGGCTTTCCGGCACGGGGATCTCAGGGATCGACCGGCCGGTGATACTCGTGGCCGACAACCTCACCCCCTCGGACACGGCGGGGCTGGACACGTCGCTGGTCCTGGGCATCATCACCGCCGAGGGCGGGACAACCAGCCACGTGGCCATCATGGCCAGGGGCCTGGGCCTCCCGGCAGTGGTGGGGGCGAAGGGCGTGACGGACATGGTGCCCTCGGGCGCGGAGATCATCCTGGACGCGGTGGACGGTGCGGTCATCGTATCCCCCGACACGGAGACCCGCGAGTTCTACGTCAGGAAGGCCAGGGAGTTCGGCGAGAGGAGAAGGACGCTCGCGGCCATGAGCGGGCTCCCCGCCGAGACCCCGGACGGAAGGCGCGTCCTCCTCTGCGCCAACGTGGGCAACATGAGGGACGTGAGGAGCGCCGTGCCCTACGGCATCGACGGGGTGGGCCTGCTCCGGAGCGAGTTCCTGTACATGGAGAGCCAGGCCTTCCCCACCGAGGACGAGCAGTTCGCCGCCTACAAGGCCGCCGCCCAGGCGGTGCCGGGCGAGCTCGTCATACGCACCCTGGACGTGGGCGGCGACAAGAGCCTGCCCTACTTCAAGTTCGAGGAGGAGGAGAACCCCTACCTGGGGTGGCGGGCCATAAGGATGTGCCTGGACATGGTGGAGGTCTTCAAGACCCAGATCAGGGCCATCCTCAGGGCCAGCGCCTTCGGGGACGTCAGGATCATGTTCCCCATGATCATATCCATGGAGGAGCTGGACAGGTCGCTGGAGATCCTGGCCGCCTGCAAGCGGGAGGTGGAGGGCCACGGGGCCGGCTACAACCCGGAAATCAAGTGCGGGATGATGGTCGAGACCCCGGCCGCCGTGATGCTGGCCCCGGAGCTCGCGAGGAAGGTGGACTTCTTCAGCATAGGGACCAACGACCTCACCCAGTACACCCTGGCGGTGGACCGCGGCAACCGCCGGGTGGCCGCCTCCTTCGACTCCATGCACCCCGCCGTCCTGCGCTCGGTCGCCTCCGTCATAGAGGCTGGCCACGCCGCGGGGATTCCGGTCCACATGTGCGGCGAGCTCGCCGGGAACGAGAAGGCCGTGGCCGTGCTCCTCGGCATGGGCCTGGACGGGTTCAGCATGACCGCCTCGCAGATTCCCGACGCCAGGTACCTCGTCCGCAACCGCAGCTACTCCGAGGCCAAGGAGCTCGCCGCGAGGGTCCTGAAGGCGGGGAGCGTCACGGAGGTGAAGGAGATCCTGGGCTGAGGGAGGGGGCCCGGACGCCCGGACCGGGTCCGGAGGCCCGGCTTCGGAGCTGTCGGCGGCCGCCGTCACTGGACCTCCGCCTGAAGGCCGGCCGCAGGCCCAGGCAGGGAACCCCTGCCGTAAGGCGGGCCGCGGCTCCCAGGCCGGGAACCCCGGCGGGAAGGCGGGCAGCAGGTCAAGGCCGGGAACCCCTGCCGGAAGGCGGGCCGCAGGTCAAGGCCGGGAACCCCTGCCGGAAGGCGTGCCGCAGGTCCTCGGCCGGGAACCCCTGCCGGAAGGCGGGCCGCGGTTTCACGGCAGGGAACCCCTGCCGGAAGGCGTGCCGCAGGTCCCCGGCCGGGAACACCTGCCGGAAGGCGGCACGCAGGTCCCCGGCACGGAACCACGGCGGGGAGAGCTGACGGACAGCAGCGGAAGCGAGGAAAGAAGGGAGGACGGACATGTCGCTTACGACATCTTTGGACATGCTGAGGGACGCCATGGAGGGCGGCTACGCCGTCGGCGCCTTCAACGCGGAGAACATGGAGATGGTCCAGGCCATACTCTCGGCCGCGGAGGAGGCCAGGGCCCCGGTGATCATACAGACCACGCCGGGGACGATAAGGCACGCCCAGCCGGCCGTGTTCCTCGGCATGGCGGCCGCCGTGGCCGGGACGCTCAGGGCGCCGGCCGCCGTGCATCTGGACCACGGGGACTCCCTGGCCATCGTGGCCAGGGCCCTGAGGGCGGGCTACACCTCCATAATGATAGACGGCTCCAGGGAGCCGCTGGAGGGGAACATGGCCGTCACGCGCCAGGCGGTCGAGATGTGCTCGCCCTGCGGGGTGCCCGTGGAGGGCGAGCTCGGGCGAGTGGGCGGCAAGGAGGACGACATGGAGGATTCCGGGGGCGGGTACACCGACCCGGACGAGGCCGAGGCCTTCGTGGCGGGCACGGGGGTGAGCTTCCTGGCCGTCGGCGTGGGCACCGCCCACGGGATTTACAAGGACGAGCCGAAGCTCAACACCGATCTCATAAAGGTGCTACGCGCGAGGATCCCCGTGCCCCTCGTCCTGCACGGGGCCTCCGGGCTCCCGGACGAGGTGGTGAGGAAGTGCGTGAGGCTCGGCATGGCCAAGGTCAATTTCGCCACGGAGCTGAGGATGGCCTACACGGGGGCGGTCCGCCATTCCGTGATGTCGTCACCGGACGCCTTCGACCCGAAGCTGTACTCGAGGGCGGGCCGGGAGGCGGTCCGCAACCTGGTGCTGGACAAGATCCGCCTCTGCGGGTCGGAGGGCAGGGCGAGTCACCTGTTCTCGAGAAAGGAGGGCGCGAGATGATGAATGCCGCAGTACTTCACGCACGTGAGGACATCCGTTACGAGAAGGTCCCCACGCCCGTCCCCGGGCCGGGCGAGGTGCTCCTCCGGGTCCGGGCAGCCGGCATCTGCGGCTCGGACGTTCCCCGTGTGAACGGGGACGCCGCGCATTTCTTCCCGATAGTCCTGGGCCACGAGTTCTCCGGCGTCATAGCCGGGCTGGGGGAGGGCGTCACCGGCCTCGCGGTCGGGCAGAGGGCCACCGCCGCCCCGCTCGTCCCCTGCATGCGCTGCCCGGACTGCCAGAGGGGCGACTACGCCCTGTGCCCCGACTACAGGTTCATAGGCTCGCGGGTGAACGGCGCCTTCGCCGACTACGTGGCCGTCCCAGCGATGGGGGTGGTGACTTTCGGCGACACCGTCCCCTTCGAGCAGGCCGCCTTCTTCGAGCCAGCCACCGTGGCCCTGCACGGGCTCCTGCACGCGGGCTTCCGGCCCGGCGGCGACGTGGCCGTGCTCGGCGCCGGCACGGTGGGACTCTTCGCCCTCCAGTGGGCCAAGCTCCTGGGGGCCAGGAGGGCCGCCGCCTTCGACATCTCCCGGGAACGCCTCGAGCTGGCCCTGAGGCTCGGCGCGGACGCGGCCTTCGACACGTCCGAGGCGTCCTTCCTGGAGAACGCCATGTGCTTCACCCGGGGAGGGGGCTTCGGCCACGTCTTCGAGACCGCCGGCACGAACGCCACCATGGCCATGGCCTTCGATCTCGCCGCCGGCAGGGCGAGTGTGTGCTTCATAGGCACCGCTCACGCCGACCTCAAGTTCCCCTGGAAGCTCTTCGAGAAGATGAACCGCAAAGAGTTCGCCCTCACCGGGTCCTGGATGTCCTACAGCGCCCCCTTCCCGGGCCGCGAGTGGAGCTGGACGGCGGAGCGGTTCGGGGACGGCGGCCTCGCCTTCGATCCCTCGCTCGTCTTCAGGACCTTTCCGATGGAAAGGGCGGGGGAGGCCTTCGAGCTCTTCAAGACTCCCGGCGCGGTCAAGGGCAAGATCCTGCTCGTGAACCCGGAGTAGTCCAAGGAATGTCCGGGCGAAGTGCGGCGCGCCCGGGCAGCGGGGAAGGGGTCCCCGGCCGATTGTCGGCCGGGGGCCCCGCACCCGTCGCCAGAGACGGCCTGCGGCCTCCCAGGGTCCTTCCGCAGGCTCCGGACGACAGTCCGGAGTCCCGGCATGGACCGCTCGGCCGGCACGCCGTTGCCGTCGCCATGCTTCCCGTCCGACCGGGCACTGACGATGTCCGTCTGCCCGGCCCGTGATTCAGTCCGTCGGGGCTGTGCAGCCGTTCAGGCGCGGGCGGATTGACAAACTCCGTCAACTACGGTCCGTGATGCCGTCCTGGCGCGGGCGGATTGACACGCTCCGTCAACAACGGTCCGTGATGCCGTCCAGGCGCGGGCGGATTGACACACTCCGTCAACAACGGTCCGTGATGCCGTCCAGGCGCGGTCGGATTATCACACTCCGTCAACTAAGGTCCGTGATGCGGTCCAGGCGCGGTCGGATTAACAAACTCCGTCAACAACGGTCCATGATGCCGTCCAGGCGCGGTCGGATTAACAAACTTTGTCAACAACGGTCCATGATGCCGTCCAGTCGAGAGAGCGGTGATGCCGTCCGTCCGCAAGTGTGGGTGATGCAGCCCAGGCGGGAGAGCAGTGATGCGGTTCGTCCGTAAGTGTACGTGATGCAGACCAGGCGTGAGTGCAATGTTGCGGTCCGTCTGTAAGTGTAAGTGATGCAGACCGGGCGTGAGTTAAGTGATACTGCCCATACGCAAGTGTCCGTGATGCAGCCCAGGCGTGAGTGCCGTGATGCCGCCCGTCCGCAAGTGGACGTGATGCCGTCCGGACGCGAGTTCGGCAATGCCGCCGTACGATCGTGGTCAGTCTCCCCGGTCCGGACGTTCGGGGATGCCGGGCAGCCGGTGCTCCCCGGTCCTCGGTTGCGGCCGGGGCCGCCTCCGCTGCAGCCGGGGCCGCCGCTGGCGGACGGGCCCCGGCAGTTCGGACGGTTCTCTTTGACGCGGAAACCTGTCGTCCGGGACAGGATGCCCGGGCATCCTGCAGACTTCACATTATTTTGTTTTATTAAATGCTACAAAAAGTTTTAAGTCTTTTCAGACGCATCCTCTCTGGCAGAGGCATCCGGGGCGAACAGCCAGGATCTCTCATTCAACCTGACCATGCGGCCCGTCCCGCGCCCCCTGCGGCGCTACCTGCCGGAACCGGTCAGATGGCCGGAAGGGATGAAGCCGCGAGCCCATGCCGGGACATCGGCAGAGCCAGGCCGGAGCAAGAAATGATAATCACCGTCACCATGAACGCCGCGGTGGACAAGCTCTACCGGGTGGAGACCCTCGACCCGGGCAAGGTCATGCGGGTCTACTCCTGCCGCAACACCGCGGGCGGGAAGGGCCTGAACGTCACCAGGGTGCTTAAGCAGCTGGACCAGGAGGTCCTGGCCCTGGGCATCACGGCGGGCCATAACGGGGACTTCATCGAGGAGGAGCTCAGGAAGCTGGGCATAAGGCACGACTTCGCGAGAGGCGTGGGCGAGAGCCGCTGCTGCGTGAACGTGGTCGAGGCCTCCTCCGGAAGGCAGACGGAGTTCCTGGAGCCGGGGCCGTCCATTGACGACACGGCGCTGTGGGACTTCAACTCCCGCTTCGCGAGGGCCGTCGGACCTGGCAAGGTGGTCGCCATGTCCGGGAGCCTGCCGAAGGGAGTGCCGCCCGGCTTCTACGGGCAGCTGGCCTCCATTGCCAGGGAGTCCGGCGCGAAGGTCATAGTCGACTCCAGCGGGGGGGCCCTCTCGGCGTCCCTCACCGGGTACCCGGATCTCGTTAAGCCCAACGTGGATGAGGCCGGGGCCCTCCTGGGCCGCAGGCTGAGGGGCCTGGCCGAGGTCGCCCTGGCCGCGACGGAGCTCATGGCCAGGGGGGCGGGGGCCGCGGCGGTCTCGATGGGGGCGGAGGGGGTGGTCTTCGCCTCGCCCGCGGGCGTCATCCGCGCGAAGCCTCCCAAGATCGTCCCCCGCAACGCCGTGGGATGCGGGGACACCATGGTGGCCGGCTTCGCTACCGGCATGGCCGAGGGCTGGGACGCCGAGCGGACCGTGAGGTTCGCCGTGGCGCTCTCCTGCGCGAGCGCCCTCTGCGAGGAGACGGGCGCCTTCGTGGACAGCGATCTGGAGGATCTCCTGCCCCGGATCGAGGTGTCCAGGATACCCCTGGGCCTGCCCGAACCCGGAGACTCAGGAGGGCAGACGGCAGGAGCCGGAGGGCAGGCCGGCTGAAGGGCGCCCGAAGGGTCAGGCGGCGCCCCGCGCTGAGGACCGGTCCGTTCAGCGGGCGAGGGCATCCCCCGGCTCCCGCTTTCGGCCCGGAGGGCAGGCCGGCTGAATGGCGTCCGAAGGGTCAGGCACCGCCCCGCGCTGAGGGCCGGTCCGTTCAGCAGGCGAGGGCATCCCCCAGCTCCCGCTTTCGGCCCGGAGGGCAGGCCGGCTGAAGGGCGTCCGAAGGGTCAGGCGCCGCCCCGCGCTGAGGACCGGTCCGTTCAGAAGGTGAGGGCATCCCCCGGCTCCAGCTTTCGGCATGGCCCCCATCCGGGTCCGGCCAGGCCTGCCTCGTTCGTCAGCACCCCGCGCCGGAACCCGTTTCAGCATGGCATCCATCGGGGTCCGGCCAGGCCTGCCTCGTTCGGCAGCGCATCTCTCCGAACCCCGTTTCAGCATGGCCCCCATCAGGGTCCGGCCAGGGCTGCCTCGTTCGGCAGCGCATCACGCATTAACCCTTTTCCCATTGCCGGAACTGCGGCACGTGTCGGTCAGGCCTCATGCCGCCGCGCCTCGCAGCCTAACATTGCCCCATGCCGCATGGCCTGTACTGGGGGACGGGCGGGAGGCCTCCGGGTCGGCCCGCCGCCCGCGACGGACGGCGCCGCAGGACTGGGGCGACTCACGCCCAAAGGAGACTTTACCGATGACAGTGCCGGGGAACCGCCTGCCTCACGCGGCCCTATTCGACTTCGACATGACCGTGGCGGACACGGCCGGGTCGATACTGAAGTCCATGAACATGTTCGCCCGGGAGAAGGATCTCCCCCCCGTCACGGAGGCCGCCCTCATGAAGGCCATAGGCCTCACTCTGGAGGAGACCTGGATGAGCTACTGGGGCCGTTGCGAGCCCGGCTGGCCTGACTACTACCGCGCGAAATACAAGACCGTGGAGATTTCCGGGTTCAGGCCCTTCCCCGATACCCTGGAGGTCATGGCGAAGCTCCGGTTCGCTGGGGTCAGGACAGCGGTCGTGACCAACCGCTGGATGGCCCGCCTCGCGGTGGAGACCTCTGGTCTTGCGGGACAGTTCGACGCCATAGTGGGTGCCGAGGACGTGGCGCGTCCGAAACCCTTCCCCGATCCAGTGCTGAGGGCGCTCAGGACCCTCGACGTCCCGCCCTCGAGGGCGGTGCTCGTGGGCGACTCGCACCTGGACATGAAGGCCGCAGTCGCCGCCGGGGTCACGGCCATCGGGGTCTCCACCGGGGGCACCTCGGCGGAGGCGCTCAGCGAGGCGGGAGCATGGGAGGTCTGCGCGAGCCTGGGCGAGATTCTGAGGCTCATCGGCATGTAGGCCGATGTCCTGGGCGTGTCGGATTACGGGTGACCTGAGCCGCCGGGTTCGAGCCTGATGCGGAGGGGACAGAGGTGCCAGGCACTGTGGGCAGGCTGCCGGGCCGGGCTGAGAGTCCGGGACGGAACCTGGCATCGAAGGCGGGTACCTACAGTATGGAGGCCGGTGCCTGGAGCGGGGAGGCCAGGTTCCTGGAGCATGAAAGCCGGGTGCCTGGAGCATAGGAGCCTGGTTCCTGGAACTGGGTGGCCAGGAGCCTGGAACTGGCAGGGCGGGAGGCTGGAACTGGGAGGCCAGGAGCCTGGAACTGGCAGGGCGGGAGCCTGGAACTGGCAGGGCGGGAGCCTGGAACTGGCAGGGCGAGTGCCTGGAGCGGGTAGGCCGGGTGCCTGGAGCGGGTAGGCCGGGTGCCTGGAGCATGGAGCATGGGAGCCGGGTTCCTGGAACGGGGAGGCCAGGGTCCTAGAGCATGGGAGCCTGGTTCCTGGAGCTGGGAGGACAGGGGGCTGGAGCTGGGAGGCCGGGTACCCGGGGCATGGGAGCTGGGTTCCTGGAGCGGGGAGGCCAGGTTCCTGGTGCATGGAAGCCGGGTTCCTGGACCATGGGAGCCGGGTTCCTGGAGCGGGGAGGCCAGGAGGCTGGAGCTTGGAGGCCAGGAGCCTGGAACTGGAATGTCAGGAGCCTGGAACTGGGAGTCCAGGAGCCTGGAGCTGGGAGGCCAGGAGCCTTGAGCTGGGAGGGCGGGTACCTTGAGCTGGGAGGCCGGTCAGTCGAAACTGAGCAGAACGCTGGTCTGGACAGTTGAGGGGGACGGGGAGGACGGAAGCCACCTCGGCCTTTTCATGTTTTGCGGCAAAAAGCTGGCGTCATGCCTGACATTGACGTTAGCGACGGCCTACAGGCCGGAAAGAGGCAGATTCTGAAGGTTGCACGAAAGAATTTACAAATATTAGCAAACTATGCAATATGCAGGCATAATCCTAGCGTAAATGCACGAATAGTAATTTATGCCTGCATCTCCAACGTTGCTTCGGGCGTTTTCGGTGGTTTCGGCTCTTTCAGCCCTTTCATTGACCTCAAAGTCGCACAAAGATGTTGGACTTGCAGTAAAAGCAAAAACGATTGCAACATTATATAAAATAGTAATGTTGTCAATATGTAGCATTGTAAGACAAACAAACATACGCTCAAGAATTAATAGAGGTAGCGGTTAGGCGAGAAATATCATTATTTTTAGGTGATAAAATCTGACACATTTTCAGTGCTGCTTATGTATTTTGTGCTGTGACCCGGCACCTCGTTTTCGGCCAATCCAACACGGTTATCTGTATTTCGGAAAGGTCGTGGTAAAATTTAATTATCCGGGCGATGTTCCGGTCCGGAAGACCGGTCCATCGCCTCGATCCGGTCGAGCCCGGCATCCTGAGCCCCTCCGCAGGCCTGCCGGGCTGGGGAGGCACCACCCGGCAGGACCGGCCGGGCTG
>JAISFP010000512.1 GCA_031263525.1 Deltaproteobacteria bacterium
CGGACGGGGCCGTCAGCCCTGTCGATGACGCTCCGAAAGCCCCTGCCGGGGCCGTCAGCCCTGTCGATGACGCTACGACAGCCCCTGCCGGGGCAGTCAGCCCTGTCCCGGACGCTCCGAAAGCACCGGCCGGGGCCGTCAGCCCCCTTACGGACGCTCCGAAAGCCCCGGCAGGGGCCTCCGTCAAGGCTCTCCGCCCGGCATGCCCCGTACCGTCCCCACCGACGCGGGCAACTGTCCGCGAGACCGTCCCCCCGCCCCGGGCGCCTCCGCCCCGCCCCGTGCTGCCGTCCGGGGCCCTGCCTGCGCTGTCCATGTCGTCCTCCAGACGCGAAAAAGCCCGCAGGCCGCGCGGACGCCGGCGGTCAAGGCCGCCGGGGCCCGCACGTCCGCAGGGCTGATGGCTCCCGCCGGGACGGGCCTGGGGGAATCCGGCGGGGGCCTGTCCTCCCCCGGCCTGTTCCCGGCCCCGGCCGGCCCGGCTGCGCCAGATTAGGCTACTTGTCGGGGTCCTTGTCCTGCTTGGCCTTGACCACGGGCTCCAGGGCCTTCAGGTGCTCGACGTAGATGTCGGCCCAGGAGTTGTTGGAGCCCAGGCCCTGGAGGTGCGAGGTCACCTCGAAGCCGGCCGCCTTGAAGGCGCTCGCCCAGCTGTCGGGCTCGTCGCCGGCCATGTCGTTGCGGGCGTGGTCGCCGGCGACGATCATGAAGGGGGCCAGGAGCACGCTCTTGGGAGCGGAGGAGTCCTTCCTGATGGCCTCGATGATCTCGGGGGCGTGCGGGGGGGACTCGACGGTGCCCAGGTAGATCTGGGGGCCGTAGGCCTTCCTGAGCGCCGCCTCGACCTTCTGGTAAATCTGCTGGGTCAGGTGCTCGTTGCCGTGGCCCATGAGCACCAGGATGGAGCCGGCGTCCTTGGCCTGCTGGGCCAGGGGGGCGATGGCCTGGACGGCGCGGTCGATGTACTTGGGCTGGCCGTCGCCGGTCCCCAGGGCGGGCTCGCCCACGCCGATCCAGGGGAAGGGCTTCAGGACGGACTTGACGGTGTTGTACTTGTCCAGCGCGTCGACGAGCTTCGCCAGATCGGTGTACTCCTCGCCGTCAGTCACGTGGAGGGACTGGACCAGCACGAGGCGTGCGCCTTCCTCCTGGATCTTGGCCAGCTCGGTCAGGGCGTTGTTGATCGTGTAAAGCTCGGCGGGGACCTTCGGGTTGGCCTTCTTGAAGGCCGCGTCGTTGGCCCTGCCGTGCCAGACGTCCCTGATGATGTTGGAAGTGAAGGCCAGATGGACGTCGTAGGCGGGGAAGGCGGCCTTGACCCTCGACTCGATGTTCAGTATGGCCTCCAGCGCCTCGACCTCGGTGGTTCCGAAGGCCGCGAGCACGATGGCCGGCTTCTGGGGCTTCCTCTCGAAGGCCAGGGCGTCCGTGGCGGTCGACACCAGGGAGGCCGCTGCCAGGAGCGCCAGGGCGGCAAGAAGGGCGGGAATCATGCTTAAGTCTCTCCTCATAAGACGATTCGTGAGCGGGTTGGATCTCATTCAAGGCACCTCTCGGGGCTTGGGCGGACTTCCACGGGCCGAAGCCGGGGGATCGCCCGGATTATAGGCCAAAAACGCCGGAAACCGAAACGGCCCGAAGCCGCCCCCCCTCACTCCGGGCCGGGAGGCAGGGGCCGGGGAACCGGCCGGCGCGTTATCGCTGGTACATGTTGGCGCGGACAGGAAAGGAGACGGCAGAAAATACCTGGCAGATGGAGCAGGAGAGAAAGCACGTGAAACAATGTTGAAGGCGGAGGACAGAAGGAAGAAGTCGCCGGACAAACGGCGTATGGGAGAAAGCGCTTGGAACAATCCATAATGCAGAAGGCGTCAGAGAGAAAGCATATGGAACAATGCTTAATGCAGAAGGCATTAGAGAGAAAGCGTATGGAACAATGCTTAATACAGATGGCATTAGAGAGAAAGCGTATGGAACAATGCTAAAGCCATAAAGCATGAGGCAGAATGCTGAACGGAAGATTATGACGTGAGAGCAAAGTCCGGCACTCGGCAAGCCGCGGCTCGGGGACTTCAGGCACAGGGGCGGGAGCCTCCAGGCCCGAAGGAACGCCCGGGCGAGCTGCCGGGCAGGTGTTCCCGCAAAGGGCGGCGCGGGCGCCCCGTTGCCCCCCTCCACTCCTAAGCGAGAGACGGTTCCGGGGCGGCCCTCGCCGCGACGGAGCCCCCGGACCGGGACGGCCCCCGGCAGGGGGGAAGGGCATGTCCCGCGTCAGGCGTCCCCCGGCCTGTCGCGGAACTCGCGGAAACATGCCGGCTCAGCCGTGCGTCCGGCCTGATCTTGGCCCTGAGCGATACGCACGGCAAAAACGGCGCTGACGGAGGCCGGGACAGCGGCAACGAAACCGGGCAGGAGGCCCCGGAAAAACGGGAAGGAAACGAGACTCGGCACGCGAGGGGCGAAACTTCATGTGCGGAGAACTCCCTGCCGCCGGGCGTGAGGAAGATCAGGGCCGGGACGCGGCCCTGAAACGGGGACGTCCGATCGACGGCAGAGCATCATTGCCCGGAGCGTTCATGCAGGCGCTCAGGATGGATGGACTGTTCTGCCGGAAACGGGGAAACGGAGGGTTCGGGCTGGAAAGTCTGAAACAGGGTTTGAGGAAACTCTGAAAACTTCGAACGGGAAGGAAGCAGCTGGCAGTCAGGAAGTAATGGAATCCCGGACATCAGAGGCGTTTGCAGGGACGCAAGAATCCCGTAGCGCGAGATGCGGAACACTGGACAATTCGGAGACCGCCAGTGCCGCCGGGCCTCGCCTCGTCGAGACGCGATGTCAAGACGTGGGAAGCGGGGAGCATGAAAAGGCAACACAGGACATGCTGCCGGGGATGAAAAAGGCTGGACAGGAAAGGCGATGGGCGCGGATCCCGCGCGGAGAGGACCGGACGGGGATGATCTGGGGCGCGGAGCCCGCGCGAAAAGGACAGGACAGGAATGAGCTGGGGCGCGGAGCACGCGCGAAAGGAACCGGAATGAACGGACTTGGAGGACAAGGGGCGAGGGGAAAGAAACCCGCGCGAAAGAACGGACCGGAAGACAGAGGGAGAGGGGGCCGCGCGAAAGAACGGACAGAGAGGAAGAGGAGTGCCGGGGCACGGCAGAAACCCAAAGGCCCATGCAGGGCACGGCAGGCGGGGGGCAAGAGCGCCGCAAGGCAAAAAAAAACGGCTCCGGCCGCAAAATGCGACGGAACCGCGATCCGTTTTTTCGGGTTCAGTCAGGTGCGCCTTGCCGTCCTCCAGACGCGACGCCGCGAGGCGGCATCCGTCATGACGGACGTAGGCGGTGCCAGGGCAGGTCTTCTGACTTCCGGATCGTAGCTGCGGGTCCTGCCTTCCCCCTCCGGGACGTTCCCAGATCCTTATCCTGGAGGAGTGGCCGGCCTTCCCAGGCCGAAAAGACCCCGCTCCCCGGTTACAGCGGCGGGACCGTGACAGACTTTGACTGTCTTCCCTATTAAGCCTTTAAAAGGCGCCTCGGCACTCGGTGGTCAAGCGGGAAAAACGTTTGCTCTCGACAGGACACACTGTAGGGAAATCGCCTGGACTTGTCAAGCCTTTTCGTCCGGGAAACGGCGGAAACGGCCAGCTTCGGGGACAGCGATCACAGCGGGCGGCTGCGCGGGAACCCAGAGAGTCCCCCCGTGAAACCCAGCGCCGGAGCGGGTTTCCGGGCTCCGATTCACCGACGGGAAAAGTCGAAATATTTTGATGTGTTGCGTTGCTGCACCGAAAAACAATTTTCCGAAACTGCTGGGGCAGTTCCGGTACAGCCGATCGCATCCTCCGTCGGTTTCCGCAGGATCTCACGACCGCTTAAGGACCACCCCCTCCGGCTCTCGCGACCGCTTCGTGACCTCCCCCTCCGGCTCTCGCGGCCGCTTCGTGCCCACCCCTCCGGCTCTCGCGGCCGCTTCGTGACCTCCCCCTCCGGCTCTCGCGGCCGCTTCGTGACCTCCCCCTCCGGCTCTCGCGGCAGCTTCGTGCCCTCCCCCTCCGGCTCTCGCGGCCGCCTCGTGCCCTCCCCTCCCCCTCCGGCTCTCG
>JAISFP010000538.1 GCA_031263525.1 Deltaproteobacteria bacterium
TATAATTTAAATTAAAATTATTAAATTCAATTTAGTTCGATTTGACCCCCAAGCCGAGGATCAGCCAGCAGAAAAAAGACTAGTGATTTCGCATACTTAGGTTTTTCAGCAGTAACTAAGTAGCTCATTTTACACGTTTCTTATTTATTACAGGCATGACAACCTTTTCCCAATACTCTCCGTTTTCTAGTCTGAACAGCCCCGCAGATATAACTTTTTCACCAAGATATTCGACAATTTGTGGGTTCACTCCGAACGAAATATTGCGAAATTATATTGGGCACATTTTTGAAACTTATGATCAACTTATTATCGAGAGAAAACTTTCCAAGTACTCAACAATCACAGATTTGCTCAATTCTATCCGTGATTGGTACGATGGCTATAGCTGGGACGGCAATAACAGAGTGTTGAATCCTTTGTCAGTCATTGCCTTTCTTAAGTGGAAAAAATTCAGACGATACTGGTATAAAACCGGAGGTCCCGGGTTTCTGCAGCGCCAGCAAGCAACTGACGAAGATTATTTTAAGGTGTTTTCGGGAAAATTATCTTACACTGCGACAGCAACTGACCTAGAATTATCTCAGCTGTCCGCCACTTCGGCCTTGGTGGCTACAGGATATCTTACGCTTGATAGTTCGCAAACAAATGATATTGCTACGGCGACAGATGACATAGAGTCACAGGTGGAAATATATAATATTACCATTCCGAATACGGAAGTCAGGATGTCGTTTGCCGAAGATTATCTGATCGAAATGGAATATCCTTTGCTTTCTTCACAAGCCCGGAAAGATCTAATTAAAATTTCTACTGATTTTTCAAATGCATTCTGTGACCGCGATGGAGCAAAAGCGGCAAGACTTCTCCAGATCTTTTTCTCCACTGTTTCTCATCAAACCTTTGAAGAAACTGAAGCCTTCCACAAATCCCATATAGAAAAGGCTTTGTACTTTTCGAGAGGACACTTGACAGCAGAAGACAGCAAGTCTGAAGGTGATGCTGATTTCGTCCTTAAAATGCGCGGACAAGTGTTTGTAATAGAGGTCAAATATCATAAGTTGACGTCAGATGATGAAAATAATATTGAATTGACGCTCCCTGAAACCTCAATCCTGCAAGGAACAGACCTTAACGGCAACGGAACGACCAGATTCCCGACAGACTCATTCACTTTCAATGGAGAGACAGTTAACTTGAAGAAATCTAAGAATATGGAGTATGAGCAACGCAAATCTAAGCTTCTAGCCAGAGGAATTAAGTTGGCATTTAAACAGATAGAAGATAACGGTTATGCAACTCCTTATTTGGTCGAGACTGCTGACGTCTGGGCAGTTGCCGTTTCCGTGGTGGGGAGGGGCAAAGTTGCCATAAGTTACCTGCAAGTAGGTCATAGAGAAAAATGACATATTGAATTGTCAATATCATATGTGAAATACATCCTGCCAACTATAGTTATCATTTATCTTTAAAATCAACTGGATGACGGTTTTCTGCAAGAGCTTTCCTGTACAGCTCATACGAAAAGATCAGAAGTGTTAATAATTTAATAAATATATCATCTCTTTGAGAGCTTCAGAGTTTGATACTTGTGATATGATCAGAACTGTCGATTATCACAACTAAAAGTAATATTTGTTGTAATTTAATTACAGCTCCAGTAAATTTATGATTCGATAACTGATTAGAGATGACTGATCTGCAATAATTAAATAGGAAATTTTTAAGCTCTTTATACTTACCTTTGTATAGTGGCGATATACAGGCTGACTGGGGGAATAGGCCCGGCGCTGGAGAGCGGCAGGCTTAGTTGGCTGGGGAAGGGAAGGCTGGAGATGGCAGATGTTTGGCAGGTCTCGTGATATTCAGCAAAGGATGGCAAAGAAGAGATGTTATCCAGTATGTTTAGATGCTGGGCATCAATTCCTACCTAAAGATGAGGTAACTGTTCAGCTGCCCCCCCCCCCAAGAGGAACTCAACCGGGGGTAGCTTCACGATCTAAATACCCTCTGCAGTCGCTCATAGCCTCCGCATAGAGCATTCTTAGTTGACTCTTCACCTTCAATGGGTCATCAACAGGGCTCTCTTCCTCCGAAAAGGTCCTTAATTGATGGGGCACCTGAACAGTTAGAGAAATTCAAATATTTTGAAATAATAATTTTCTTGATTAATACGGAACATGTTCGGGCATAGTCAGGACAATGAAATAATACAGGACAGGATTCACCAGCGAGAATAACCCTCGTCTTGGGTCTTGCATTAAACGCTTGTCTTCTAGGAGCCTAAAGTCTAAAATGCAATACCTTGGCCAATGAGGTGAAGGACCCCGGCCAGCAGCCTGAAGCACCCCGGCCAGTCAGCCGAATTGCTTCCTCCCGTCCATGTCATTTTTCTTATGCGGAGGCTCATGAAACCAGAAGGACGTTTCAGAACAAGCCTCCATGCCTGACAGTCCTCCGGTCCGCAACGCCTGTGACCTGACGACAATCCAGGAGCCGGCATCCGGCCTCCCCCACCCTCCAGGCCCTCCGGGCCCGTTACAGGCTCCCCCAGCCCGCCGCCTCCCCCCTGCTACCAGACACCTCTGCCCTCCATACCATCCCCTTTCCGGCCCACGCGCGGGCACCTCACCGACCCGGCCCTGACAAAGGAGCCCCCTCCCATGCCCGGCAGCACATTCGGTAAGAACCTCAGGGTGGCCACCTTCGGCGAGAGCCACGGGCCTGGTCTCGGCTGCGTGGTGGACGGCCTCCCGGCGGGGCTGGAGCTTTCCGAGGAACTTATTCAGAGAGATCTCGACCGCCGCAGGCCGGGAAACTCCCCCTTCGCCACCCCCCGCAAGGAGGCGGACCGCTGCGAAATACTCTCGGGCCTCACGTCCGAGGGCCTCACCTGCGGCTCGCCCGTGGCCGTACTCATAAGGAACACCAACGCCAGGGGCTCGGACTACTCTCCCCTGTCCAGGCTCTTCCGGCCCGGGCATGCCGACTGGACGTACTTCAAGAAGTACGGCATCCCGCCCCAGCCCGGGGGAGGACGCTCTTCCGGCCGGGAGACCGCCGCCCGCGTGGCGGCGGGGGCCATGGCGCGGGCGCTTCTCGCCCGCGCGTGCGTCACGGTGCGGGCCGGGGTCGTCATGGCGGCCGGGGTCACGGCCTCGGCCCGTGACTGGGACTTCTCCGAGACCGACCCCCTGAGGTTCCTGGACCCGGCCAGGGCCGCGGATGCCCGCGAGGCGGTCGGCTCGCTCATGGCCAAGGGCGACTCCGCCGGATCGGTTGTCGAGGTCGAGGCGGCTGGCGTCCCCGCCGGCTGGGGCGAGCCGGTCTTCGGCAAGCTGGAGGCGCTCCTGGGAGGGGCCTACTTCTCCATAGGGGCCGTCCGCGCCGTGGAGTTCGGGGAGGGGATCAGGCTCAGCTCCCTGCCAGGCTCCATGGCCAACGACCCCATGGGCTCCTCGGGGCCCATGGGCCCCCTCCACGGGGGGGTGCTCGGCGGGATCTCCACAGGCTCCCCCGTCACGGCCCGTCTCTGGGTCCGGCCCACCCCCTCGGTCAGCCACCCCCAGAAGACGGCGGATCTGGACGGTGCCCCCGCCACCGTAGAGATCAAGGGCCGCCACGACCCATGCATAGGCCCGAGGCTGGCCCCCGTGGCCGAGGCCATGACCCTCCTGGTCCTGGCCGACATGTACCTGGAACGCCCGGCCAGGCTTCCGGAAATTCCCTGAACGCCAGGGGCCGTGCCGAGACGCCTCCTTCCGTCTCCCGCGCTCGCCCGCCTGGAGCCATCTTCGAAAGGGACGCGAATCCCGTTCCACGAACCCCGGACCCTGGTCCAGAACCACGGTTCCCAGTCAAAGTTCCTGGTCCACGGGCCAAGGTCCAGGGCCACGGGTCCCTTGCCACAGGCCAAGCTCCAGGGCCACGGGCCACTTGCCACGGGTCATGGTCCATGGGCTTCTTGCCACGGGTCATGGCCCATGGGCTTCTTGACACGGGCCCAGTTCCAGAACCACGAGCCCTGGGTCGAGGTTCAGGCCCACTGGCCACGGCCCAAGGGCCCGAACCGCAGTCCCCCGGGCCCAGGTCCCTGACCAAGGTCCCCAGGCCGAGGTCCACGCCCACTGGCCACGGCCCAAGGGCCCGAACCGCAGTCCCCCAGTCCCAGGCCCAGGTCCCTGGCCAAGGTCCCCAGGCCAAGGTCCAGGCCACTGGCCACGGCTCAAGGCCCCGAACCGCAGTCCCCCAGGCCCAGGCCCAGGTCCCTGACCAAGGTCCACGCCCTCCGTCAACGGCCCAAGGTCTCAAACCGCAGTCCCCCAGGCCCAGGTCCAGGTCCCTGACCAAGGTCCCCAGGCCAAGGTCCATGCCCACCGTCAACGGCCCCAGGTCTCAAACCGCAGTCCCCCAGGCCCAGGTCCCTTTCCAAGGTCCCCAGACCAAGGTCCACGCCCACTGGCAACGACCCAAGATCCCGAACCGCAGTCCCCGTGCCCGGATCCAGGGTCGCGGCCCCGGACTGAGGCCCCTGACCCCGGTCCCGGAAAGGGTGGCCACCCCCGGAAGCAACTGCTTGCGAACCGATTTCCCCAGCACCGGAAAGGCCGACCGGAAAAGCCCCACTCCTCGAGAAAAGCACGGCCGCCGGCCCCGTCGCCCGGACAGGCGAGTCGGCGGAACGGGAACAAGGAGGCCGGCATCCTGTCCGTGCCCATCCGGCTGGCACCTTCCTGATGGGCTCCGTCCAGCTGGCTGCCAACAACCTGCCCGTGCCCGTCTAACCGCCTCAGTCCTGACAGGAGCTGTCCAACTGCCAACTGCCAACGGCCTGGCCACTTCCGTCCCCATTGCCAACCTCCGGGCCGCTCCATCCCAGCTGAGACAGCCCGCTGCCAACTTATAGACCGCAACCGCCCTGTCATAGCCATCCCGAGAGCCGTCCCGACGCCAACTTTCCAGCCGCCGCCATCCCGAGAGCCGGCCCGACGCCAACTTCCTGGCCGCCGCCATCCCGGCTCAGCCGACCCGCTGCCAACTGCCCGGTCGCAACCGGCCTGCCATCGCCATCCCGAGAGCCGGCCCGACGCCAACTTTCCAGCCGCCATCCCGAGAGCCGGCCCGACACCAACTTCCCGGTCGCAACCGGCCAGCCGCCGCCATCCTGATAGCCGGCCCGCCGCCAACTTCCTGGCCGCCGGCTTCCCCCCGGCTCAGCCGGCCCGCTGCCAACTTCCTGGCCGCCGCCATCCACCCGGCTCAGCCGACCCGTCTCCAACTTCCCGGACGCAACCCTGCCATCGCCGCCATCCCGACGGAGCCCTTCCGGCTGCCGGCCCCGGAACTCCGGTGCCTCCCGCAACCCTGGCAACCCGGCCGGTTTCCGCCGAAAGCTGCCTCTCCGCCCCCCCGTACCGGACAGCAGGAGCCCTTGACCTCTGGCAAGCCGGTGCTTACCTTAGTGATGAGTAGTGACCAAAGGCCGCACCCGGCCTGCTGAAAGGCGTCCGGCCCGGTCCAGAGCCCCCCGCGCGACGTTTGACGCCCCCCCCGCTTGCGTGTATCATCTGAGTCTGGCGGGACCACCGGTACCCCCCTTCCTCGCCCTCACCTGCGGTTTTCCGGACAACCCTTCAGGGCGGCTCCGGGAAGCCCTTTTTTTTTCGCCTCAGCCACCCGCTGTCCACAGACGCCCAGACCCGGCAGAAAGCCTCACTTTTAGAACTATGTCAAGAGATCCATGGCTCAGACCCGACCAGGAGATCCCTGGTACGGGCAGGACCGTCTCGCTCCTCCACATGCGCCCCGGAGGGTGGGAGATCCATTCCATCCAGGGCGGCGGAAGGATCCTGGTCGCTAAGCCCGGGCTCATGGACCGCTGGAGCGAACGCGGTCTGGTGGAGCCGGAGTTCGTCCAGGTCCTCAAGGTCTCAGACACCCACCTGAAGTTCTTCGCCAGCCCTCCCCGCGCACGTCTCGCGCCGCTCCTTTCCAGGGAGCTCCCCCGCACTGAGGAGGTTGCCTCGGAACTGGCGGTCGCATTCCGGAGGTCGCGGAAGCTCGACTCCGAGACCAGCTTCGCCAAGGCCATCTACTGCGAGCACTTCGGCACCGTGCTCCCCGTCCCCCGGAACCCGCCCGACCCCCTCGACGACGAGCTGGACTTCGGGACCTGGCTCTGCGAGGGACTGGGGGTTTCCACCAAGTCCTTCACCCAGCTCTCCTGCATGGTGGACTACATGTCATCGGCCCAGCTGGCGAGGGTCCTGCGCACTGCGGGCTTCAGCGTCCCCGAGAGCTACCGCGCCCCGGGCGGCTCCGGACGCTCCGCCGAGGACTCCCCGCGCGCCGCCAAGGACGGGGGCAAGGACAAGGACAGCCGCAGCCGCGACGGTCGCCGCGGGGACGGACTGCCCGAGAGCCTGCGCTGGGCCCAGGACGGCGAGAAGCCGCGCAAGGAGAAGGACGAGAAGTCCCGCCGCGGGAACGCCCCCCGCGACCCGCTGCCCCGGCGGGCCCACGGCCCGGACGAGGAGAAGATCTTCCACCTCCCCGGCCGCAGGGAGCTCGAGAAGTTCTTCAACGACCACATCGTCGAGATTATAATGAACCCGGACAAGTACAAGAAGCTTGGCATCGAGTTCCCCGCGGCAAGCATCCTCCACGGGCCCCCGGGCTGCGGCAAGACCTACGCCGTCGACCGGCTGGTCGAGTTCATCGAGTGGCCCGTCAACTACATCAACTCCTCCTCCGTGGCGAGCCCGTACATCCACGACACGGCCAGGAAGATCTCCCAGGTCTTCGACAAGGCCATCAAGAACGCCCCCTCGATCCTCGTGATCGACGAGATGGAGGCCTACCTCTCCAGCCGGCAGATGAACAACGTCCACCAGCACCAGGTTGAGGAGGTGGGCGAGTTCCTTAGGCGCATCCCCGACGCCCTGGACAAGAAGGTCCTCATCATCGCCATGACGAACATGATGGACACCATAGACGTCGCCATCCTGCGCCAGGGCCGCTTCGACTACAAGATAAAGATCGAGCTCCCCGACGCCGAGGAGGTGAAGGAGCTCATGGCCCACCTCCTGAAGACCCACGCGGCGGACAAGGACCTCGACCTCGCCCCCGCGATAACGGCCCTCACCCGCAAGCCGCTTTCCGACGCGAGCTTCGTCATGCGCGAGGCGGCCAGGCTGGCCGCCCGGGCCGGCCTCGAGGCCATCGACAACGCTAGCCTCGTCCAGGCCATCAAGAACATCCCCCCGTCCAAGGCCAAGAAGGACATCGGCTTCGTGGCCGGCTGAGCCGGCCTGCGACATGGGAGGCGCACCCGTCCGGCCCTGCCATTCCGGAGACGCGGGGTCCGCGACCTCTTGACCGGTCGGCCAGCGGCATGGGCTCCGATGCCCGCCGAGCCGGTCGGCCAGGCATGGCATGGCCTGCAGGAGACACGCGCTCCATAGGCGACCGTGACGGTCGGCCTCCGGCTGGACTTCGAGACCGGCGGCCTGCGCTGCCCCGGCCTGCCGAAGACATGGGCAGCAACGTGAACGCCTGAGCCACCCTGTCTGCGTCATGGGATCCGTGGCTTTTGACACGGTCGGCCTGCGGCATGGTCACCGTGCCCGGATGGCCTGTCCCTGCCTGCAACATGGGTTTTGTGGCCGACCGGGCCGGTCTGCCGGAGACAAGGTCTCAGGGATAGATCCACCCGCCCTTCCTGCGTAATGGGCTTGCGGGACCCGACCCGGCCTGCCGGACCCGGTCATCGAAACATTTCAGAATGGTATCTGTTCACAGACAAAAGCAGGAGTGACCACGCCCGAGGCAAGCTCGGCCTTCGTCCAGGCCAGTTGCGGCCGTTCCCCTGGTCCATGACTGCCTTCGTCCAGGCCCGTGGCGGCCGTACCCCTGGTCCATGACTGCCTTCGTCCAGGCCCGTGGCGGTCGTCCCCCTGGTCCATGACTGCCTTCGTCCAGGCCCGTTGCGGCCGTCCCCCTGGTCCATGACTGCCTTCGTCCAGGCCCGTTGCGGCCGTCCCCCTGGTCCATGACTGCCCTCGT
>JAISFP010000443.1 GCA_031263525.1 Deltaproteobacteria bacterium
GAAGTGCATGATCCCGGCCATGCCGCTCCCTCCGTGCAAGCGGACGCCGCTCCGTCAGCCCGTCATCCGCCACCTGACATCCAGGCGGCTCTCAGCCTGCGGCGACACTGTCTCCGGGAACCTCTCCCGCCCCGGACGCACAGTCTCATCGTCGCAGGCGGGGAGCCGCCTCATCATTCGCCCTGACGTAAATTAGTTCTTCCGCCGCTACCGCCCCAGCCGCACCGGCTCTCCTGCGACCGGGCGACCCGCGACGTAAATTTTCACTACCTTATGAGGCCTGGCACCAGAGGACGGCCAGCCCGGTCACGGGTGAGAGAGGACGGGTGCCATGAACGAGATGGCCCGATGCCTGACGATGACCAGCATGCTCCAGGGGATGAGCTTGCCGCTCCTCGGAAGGTGGGCTGCATGATCCCTTGAGGGGGAAGCAGGCTTGTGACGGAGGGAGGAGAGCGGCCTCCACCCTCGAACGGACACTCCCTGCCTTTCCAGGGCCACCCTGCACCTTCCGTACCCATCCGTGACGGTCCTTCCGGGCCAGTCCGGTCATTTCCGTGGCCAACACGGACCATCATGGCTGTGTATCCTTTCAATTCTGAGACAGGGGAGAATCCCTCCCTGCCCAGGGAGGCATCCCTCCTGGTCGGCGCGAGCCTTCAGCAGGGACATGAGCCGCCTCCCTCCCAGCTCAGGGCACCTCCATCAAGTCCATGGCGATTCCTTTCATGATCGAAAGAAATGGGATGCAGTTCCTGACCAATTCAGCTCTACGCTCAAAGCCGGGAATCGGCCTCAGCACCTGGTATCCCTGGACGGAGTCCTGCCACCATGGAGAGGGAGCTTCAAGTTTCTCTGCTACGTGGTGACATGATCCTTCGAGAGGGCGACAGTCGGCTCGCCTCTGGTGGCCATGTTCCAGCGCATCGGTTCAGCTAACGTGGCGGCTTCTCTGTATTTATTCTGTTTAGAAATTCTGGCGTAGTTTTTCCGGACTGATCCTTTGGAAAATGAGGCTGTCATGGACTTCTATGACGTGGCGATGCTCTTCCTCCTGGACATTTTAGTCTTCGTCAATATTTTTAAAATTATCAGCAGGACGATAATCATCCCCCGCCTCGAGAAAAATGATGCTGTGGAAGCTCGTGCGGCCTCCAGGGCCATGCTCTCGACGGACGGCCTGCAGCAGCTTCAGCGGGGTAGAAAGACAGGGCGAAGTGCATGAGCCAGGACATGCCGCGTCCTCCGTGAAAGCGGACGCCGCTTCGCCAGCCAGTCATCCGCCGCCTGACGCCCGGGCGGCTCTCAGCCTGCGGCGTCCCTGTCTCCGGGAGCCTCTCCCGCCCCGGAAAGACAGTGTCATTGTCGCGGGCCGGGAGCCGCCTCTTCATTCGCCCAGACGTAGATAGGTTCCCCCTCACCAGCCATCAGCCGCTCCGACTCACCCGCGACCGGCCGATCCGCGACGAAAATTTTAACTGCCGGAGAAGGCCTGGCACCAAAGGACGGCCAGCCCCGTCACGGATGAAAGCTGACGGATTCTGTGTAGAAGCTGGCCCAACACCTGCCTGTGACCGGCATGATCCAGGGGAGGAGCTTGCCGCTCCCCTGGAGGCCGGCCTGCTTGGTCACAGGATGGGAGAGCTGACCGTGCCGGAGGGAGCAGCGCTGCCTACAACACCCGCTAACGGCCACTCCCGGCCTTTCCTGGATCACGCACGGGCCCCTCCCGTACGCCCGGGCCGGATTTCCAGCCGGTCCGGGCATTTCGAGGTCAACACGGGCCGTTCTGGCCAATCCTTCACGACAGAAACATTCGAGACTTCCTTCCAGCCCAGGGCGGCCTCCCTCCAGGCCTGCAAGAGCCTTCAGCGGGGACAGGAGGCCGCCTGCCTCCCGGCACAGGATGATGTCGCCTTCCGCAAATTCTGACGCAGGCCGCCGTTTCAGGCACGGTTGCGCCAGACGGTCCCGCAAGGCCGAGCCGCATTAGCAGCACGCCCCAGAAACTGGAACGGACGTCAGGCGGCTCAGGGCTCCACCACGAACCCCCAGTCTCCCGCCCGGTCCCTGGCCCTGGCGGCGGACTCCCGGAAACCGGGGGCGCCGTCCCTCCCGTGTGCCGTCTCCCTCGGCGACTGGTCGTCCCGCTGCGCCACGCTGGGGACGGGCTCCATCGAGTAGCTCTCGGGGGTCCAGCCGGCGGCGGGCCCGGCAGGTGCGACCAGGGTGGCCTTCACCACGCACCTGCGAGGGACGGCGTTACCCATAGGCGGCGTGAGGAACGAGTACAGCTCCCTCGCGGGGTAGTTCCACCTGTGGGTGCCGGCGGGAAAGAAGAGGACCTTCACGGGCACCCCCAGCCCGGCGGCGAGTTCCGCGAGCCCCTTTCCGGCCTCCTCGCCGGCGAAGAGGCCGCCCGGGCTGTCGTAGACGGTGACCAGCGCCCCCCCGGCGGCGGGGTAGAGCGAGCGGCCCTCGGCCTCCCACCACCTGGCGATGAGCCCCGCCGCGAAGGCACCGGGGTCGGACCCGGTCCTCTCGGTCACGGCGGCGGAGACGTCGAAGCCCTCGCCCCTGGCCGAGCGGCTCTCGAGATGCACCAGGGGCATGCCGCTCAAGGCCGCGGCCCGCGCCTCCGTGTCCAGGACCCTGTACTGGCTCTCGGAGTCCGGGATGGAGCGCTCCTTCCCGGTCTTCTTGTTGCCCTTCAGGCTGTAGCCCAGATCCTTCAGAATCTGCCCCACCTTCACGTAGCTTATGGGGTGCTTGGCGTCGGAGAGCTCCCTCGCGAGTGTCCTGGTGCTCTTGAGGGTCCAGGACAGCGCGGGGCCGGGCTGGGCTGGCGGGGGCCCGGCCGAGCCGTGCGGGTCGGACGGTGCGGCCTCCCCCGAAACAGGGGACGGCTCCGCCGGGGGGGCGACGAGCCTGCCGTTGAATGCCGTCCCGGGAACGGAGGCCCCGGCACCACCGCCGGAGGCGGCGGTCGAATCCCCGGAGACCTCGGCACCCCCCTCCGGGCTGGCAGCCGCCTCACCGGAGGCCTCGGCGACCTCACTCGAGTTGGCGGTCCCCTCACCGGAGGCCTCGGCAACCTCCTCCGAGCTGGCGGACCCCTCACCGGAGGCCTCGGCGACCTCCCCCGGGCTGGAGGGCACCTCCCCGGAGGCCTCGGCGACCTCCCCCGGGCTGGCAGTCCCCCCGGATGCCTCGGCGACCTCGCCGGAGGAAGACGACGTCTCCGCAGAAGACCCGTCGACCTCCCCGGAGGCCTCGGCACCCTCACCCGAGCTGGCAACCGCCTCCCCGGAGGCCTCGGCACCCTCACCCGAGCTGGCGACCGCCTCCCCGGAGGCCACGGCACCATCCCGCGAGTTGGCAGCCGCCTCCAAGGAGGCCACGGCACCATCCCCCGAGTTGGCGATCCCCTCCCCGGAGACCTCGCCACCCTCGCTTGGGGAAGACGACGGATCCACCGGGGACTCGTCTGTCTCCCAGAAGGCTCCGGCGACCTCTCCGGGCTTGACAGAAGTCTGCCCTGAGGACTCGTCAACCTCCCCAGAGCTGACGCTCGTCTCACCGGAGGACTCGACACCCTCCCCCTGGCTGACGGCCGGCTCCCTGGAGGCGCCGGCGAACTCCCCGGGCTTGACGGACGTGTCACCCGAGGTCTCGGCACCCTCCCAGGCGTCCGTGTCCTCCCCGGCGGGCCGGGGCGGCCCCGTCCAGACGGCGGCGTGGCCGGGCCCCGGCGGGAAAGCGGCGTGGGGCAGGAGAACGGGCGTGCCTCCCGAGATCCTCGCCTCCAGGAGCGCAGTTATCTCCGGGTCGGACTTGACCAGGTTCGGGCGGCCGGCCCCCGGCCTGCGGATGCGGTTTTCCGCGATGGGCGGGGCGTCAAGCTCCCGGAGCCCCTTGGAAATGGTGGCCCGGGAGAGCCCGCAGATGCCGCTCACGAGCGAGATGCCCCCGTAGCCCCACTTGCGGGCCTCGGAGGCGGCGAAGAGCCTCCTCTCGCGCTCAGTGAGCCGCGGCCATATGTCCCTGAAAACCTCTTCCAGCGTGTCGCGTGTTTCCGTCGTCTCTGGCTGCAACGTGATCCTCCCTACGGTGTCTGCGGGGGTGCATGCAAGCGGGGAAGCCTTACCGCGTGATGGTCAGGTTCAGAGTCAACAGCAGCAGCCCCGCGCCGTGGCGGGGCGGACGGGAACGTGCGGGAGCGGCCGGCGGGCCGTCCCCTGGGGGGGGCCGGAGGCGGGAGCGGACTGTACCGGGCCCGGGTACCGGAACATGTGAGTCGGAGCGAAGAGGGCTGAGGCCGATGCCGCCCGGCAAGCCGAGGCCAGTCGGGTCAGGGCCGGCAGAAGTCCTGAGGTCGTCAGTTTCGGCAGAAGACCCGTGAGGGCCATGATCAGCAGGGGCGCCGTGAGGGCCATGACCTGCAGGAGCCCAGCGAGGGGCGGAGCTTTCAGGAGCCCAGCGGTGGCAGGGGCCGGCAGGAGCCCAGCGATGACAGGGGCCTGCAGGAGCCCCGTGAGGGCCATGACCGGCAGAAACCACATGAGGGCCATGACCGGCAGGAGCCCCGTGAGGGCCGGGGCCGGCTGGACTGGCGCAGGACCTGGCGACGCGGCCGCATGGCCACGCGCCATGTCGTCCCCCGCGCCTCCGGACGGAAGGCGGGTGTGCCTGACGACCGGCCAACTGGGCAGATACGCAGAGGATTCCATGACTGACATTCCCTCCTTCAGTCGGGCAGACGTCACCCCAGCACGTCGGAAAGCGCCTTCATGAGCGTGGCGCCGATGGTCTCGATGTCCTCGCTCGTGACGGTGTATGCCGGGGCGAAGTTGATTGTGTTGTTGCCTCCGGGGATTGAGCGGTTGGTGCGTCCGGCCAGCACGCCCAGCTCGGCCATGCGGGCCACGACCGCCATCGCCCTGTCCTCGGAGAGCGGCTCGCGGCTCTCCTTGGACTTCACGAGCTCGACCCCGCACAGGAGACCCAGCCCGCGGACGTCACCCACCATGGGATGGGCGAGCGCCTCCGAGAGCTTCCTGAGAAGCTCCTCGCCCATAGTCCCGGCGCGGGCCACCAGCCCCTCGCGCTCTATGATGGCGAGGTTCTCGTCCGCGGCGGCTGCCGCGGCGGCAGAGCCCCCGAAGGTGGAGATGTCCCTGAAGTAGCCGAGGGCGCCCTCCCCCTCCTGGAGGCCGCGGAAGACCTCCTCGGTGGTCAGCGTGACCGAGACCGGCATGTAGGCGCTCGCGACCCCCTTGGCCAGGGTCACGACGTCAGGGTCAATGCCGTAACGATCGAAGGCGAACATGGCTCCGGTGCGTCCCATCCCCGTCACCACCTCGTCCAGGATCAGGAGCGCCCCGTGCCTCCTGAGGATTTCCGCCACCTCCGGCCAGTAGCCCTCGGGCGGCACGATGACGCCGCCGCCGGCGGTGACCGTCTCGAAGACCGCCGCCGCGACCCTGCCGCTTCCGGAGCGCACTATGGCCTCCTCGACGGCTGCGGCGCATTCCAGCGAGCAGGACCCGCGCTCGAGCCCGAAGGCGCAGCGGTAGCAGTGTGCCGCCGGCACCTCGGAGAATCCCGGCAGGAACGGCCCGAACCCGTCCCGGCGCTCGCTCTGCCCTGAGGTGGAGAGTGCCCCCAGCGTGGTCCCGTGATAGTCGCGGTCGCGGTAGAGGATGACCGGGTCCTTCGTGCCCCTGAGATAAGCGATAAGCCGCGCCATCTTGTACGCCTTCTCGTTCGCCTCAGATCCGGACGAGGAGAAGTACAGCCTGGAAAGGCCGGGCGCGTGCCGCAGGAGCCTCGCGGAGAACTCCGCCGCAGGGACGTTCCCGGCGGACCCCACGTAATAGGGCAGGGTCTCGAGCTGCCGGGCGACCCGCTCGGCTATCTCGCGTCGGCCGTAGCCAACGTTCACGCACCAGACCCCGCCGGACGTCGCGTCCAGGTACTCCTTCCCGTCCAGGTCCCACAGCCGCAGGCCCTCGCCCCTGACCATCACGGGTCCGGGACGGCCAGAGTGTCGGGTAAGGTGGTGCCAGATGTTGTCGGTGTCCGCCTGGCGAAGGGTCCGGGTGTCCATGGTGCCGTCCGGGAGATCCGCGCCTGGGCGCGGCCTGGTTAAGAAATGCAGCAGTCAAACTGCAAATGCCTGCCGGACACTGCTCAGGAGCCGGCGAAGAGACGGGGGCAGTGAGAGCCGGGAGGGCCGGAGGGCCGGAGGGCCGGGAGGGCCGGAGGGCCGGGAGGGCCGGAGGGCCGGAGGGCCGGAGGGCCGGAGGGCCGGGAGGGCCGGGAGGGCCGGGAGGGCCGGGAGGGCCGGAGTCATCGGGAAAAAGGCTTAAGGGAGGCGAAACAGGCTAAACAGACAAAACCAACAAGACAGTCAAAAAGCCGCCCCCCTCCCCTAGAGGGATTCGTGGCCGTAGCGGGCTATCAGGTCGTCCTGGAGGTCGCGGGAGAGATCGGTGAAGTAGGCGCTGTATCCGGCGATCCTCACGATGAGCCCCCTGTGGCCGTCCGGGTCGTTCTGGGCGTCCACGAGCGTCTGGCGGTTGATGACGTTGAACTGCACATGCCAGAGCTTGAGGTCGCAGAAGGCCCGGATGAACGCCGCGAGCTTCTCGGAGCCGGACCGCCCCTCCAGGCAGCGCGGGGTGAACTTGATGTTCAGCATTCTCGCCGCCCGGGCGGAGAGGTCCATGTTCTTGGTGTTGCTGTTGGAGAGGAGGATGGAGGTCGGGCCCCTCTCGTCGGCGCCCTGGGAGGGCGAGGACCCGTCAGAGAGGGGGCGCCAGGCCCTCCTCCCGTTGGGCGTGGCAGAGACGGACCTGCCGAAGGGCACGTGAGACGTGAAGGGCACGTAGCGGACGTCGTTGTTGATGCCCAGCTCCCGCGAGTACCTGGCGGCGTACTCGACCGACACCCGGTCGAGTTCCCTGGCAATCGAGTCGGCGTAGGGGTCGTCGTTGCCGTAGCGGGGCGCGGACCTGAGAAGAAGGCGCACGGCCTCCATGCCCTCGAAGTCGCGGTCCAGCGCCTCCATCACCTGGCGCATGGTGAGGCGGCCCTCGTCGAAGACGCGCTTTTTGAGAGCCGCGAGCGAGTCGGCCACGGTCGCGTAGCCTATGAACTCCACGTACCCGAAGTCCAGGCCCTCCGGCACGTGCTCCTGGTGGAGGTCGACCGCGTGCTTCATCGCGAGGGCGTGCAGCGCCGACCCCATGGGCTGCGCGAAATGCTCTGCCCTCAGCCGGTTCACGTGCGCCTGCTGGATGAAGGCGGTGCGGAGGAGCCAGAGGTGCTGGGCCAGGTAGGCCTCCCAGAGCTCGTCCCAGCTCCCGAAGCCCTCCGACCTGCCCGTCTCCGGGCCCAGCTGCAGGTCCGGCCATTTCAGGAGCCTCCCGTTCCGGAGCGCCATCTCTAAGGCCGCCGCGAAGTTCACGTAGGCGCCCCCGGAAGTGTAGGTGTCCCGGTTGGGCATCCTGGCCTCGGTGCAGCCGGAGACCGCGTAGTCCAGCGCCTCGGCGAAGGGGGCCCCCTTCGCCACGTAGAGCGGGACCACCTCCTCGTCGTTTATGAGCTTCGGGAAGCCGGAGCCGTCCTTCACGGTCTCGGCGATGTCCATGAGGTACCACTGGGGGGAGCGGCTGTGGACCCTGGCCGCCAGGTCCGGGTAGTGGAGCGGGAACTCGCGCTTGGAACGAAGGAAAAGCCTGGTGAGCCCGTTCGCGGCGTCCCTCCCGTCCGGGGTCTGGCCGCCAACCGTCACCGCCTCCCAGTGGGCGTACCCCTCGTTGAAGGCGCCGCCGGCCGGAGAGATGTAGAGGTCAACGAACTCCGAGAGCTCGACCCACAGGCACTCCAGGAACTCCAGGGCGGAGCTGTCGTCCAGGATCCCCAGCTCTGTGTCCCGCTCGTAGAAGGGGAAGAGGTACTGGTCCATCCTGCCGTTGGAGACTATCGTGCCGGTCTTCTGCTCGAGCCTCGAGAGGGTCTGCACGAACCACTGCGACTGGACGGCGTCCCTGAAGCTCTCCGCCGGGAGCCAGGGCACCCGCGCGGCCCTGTCGGCCATCTCGACAAGCTCCATTCGGCGGGCCGGATCGGGCTCCGCGCCGGCCGCGTCCCGGGCCGCCTCGGAGTGCCTGAGCGCGAAGGCCCTCGCAGCCTCGCAGACGATTAGCGCCGCCTCGTAGAACGGCCGCTTCCGGGTCTGGTCCAGCGGGCTCATGGGGTCGAGCCCGTCGAGCTTCTCCCTGGCCTCCTCCCATATCCCCCTGAACCCGCGCCTCAGGACCTTCTCGTAGTCGTGGACCCACTGGATGGAGGACCTGAACGAGCTGGTCTCGTTCACCACGAACCGCGAGACCAGCCCGTCCGGATCGGCGTAGGTGAGCCGCCTCACGTCCTCGGGGAGGGCGCGGTTCAGGGCCTCGTGGTAGGTCCTGCCTTTCCACCAGGGCGCTATCTCCTCCTTCACGGTCCGTGCGTCCTCGGGGGAGATGTCCGCCGGCGACCCCTCCCTGCCGGGAAGCTCGGAAATTGCCAGATCCAGGAAGTCTCCGTCCAGCTCCGGGTACAGGATCCCGTGGCGGCCCGGGGCGCCCGCGCGTCCCAGGAGGAGCTGGCCCTCGGTCACGTAGACCGGCATGTTCTCGGCTATCTCCCTCAGGGCCTTGGCCCAGCGCAGGTTCAGGGGCTCCCCCTCGGTAGTCCTCATGGATCTGGTGAAGTGGAGGGCCCTCGCCACGTCTATCCTGGGCTTGCGGCCGCCGGACAGGGCTATGAGGCGCGCCACCCTCTCGCGGCCCGCCGCCGGAGCAACCGGAATTCCCGCGCGGGCCGCCGCCAGCCTCTTCTCCTGCGGCGAAAGGATCGACTCTCTCATCTGGCCCTGCCTTTCCTGTCTGGCGTCAAGCGATCCCCCGGCCGTTCCGGGAGACGTCTGGAAATGGCTCCGTTTCAGCTGCCTGCCGGTCCGGAGGGGAACCGGATGGGAACCCGGGGAACGGATCCGAATCCGGAGGGAAACTGGATACGAACCTGGGGGAACTGGGACTCTCTGGAGGGGACCGGGAAAGCTCCGGAGGGGACCGGGAAAGCTCCGGAGCGGACCGGGGAAGCTCCGGAGCGGACCGGGGAAGGTCCGGAGCGGACCGGGGACGGTCCGGAGCGGACCGGGTAAGCTCCGGAGCGGACCGGGGAAGCTCCGGAGCGGATCGGGGAAGGTCCGGAGCTGACCGGGTAAGGTCTCGAGTGGCCCGGGGAAGCTCCGGAGCGGACCTGGAAAGGTCCGGAGCGGAACAGGGAAGCTCCGGAGGGGAACGGGGAAGCTCCGGATGGGAACGGGGAAGCTCCGGACCGGAACGGGCAAGCTCCGGAGCGGAGCGGGGAAGTCCCGGAGGGGACCGGGGAAGCTCCGGAAGGGACCTGGAAAGGTCCGGAGCGGAGCGGGGAAGCTCCGGAGGGGAACGGGGAAGCTCCGGAGGGGAACGGGGAAGCTCCGGAACGGACCGGGGAAGCTCCGGAGCGGACCGGGGAAGGTCCGGAGCGGACCGGGGAAGCTCCGGAGCGGACCGGGGAAGCTCCGGAGCGGAGCGGGGAAGCTCCGGAGCGGAACGGGGAAGCTCCGGAGCGGAACGGGGAAGATCCAGTGGGGAACGGGGAAGCTCCGGAGGGGAACGGGGAAGATCCAGTGGGGACCGGCAGGTTACCCGGCGATATCGGATGGACCTGGAGGCTATCGCGGGCGTCATCGCAGGTCCTGACAGCCTTCATAAGCCCTGCTTCAGGCGACAGTTCTTTCGGAGCCGGACCCGGGCCACCCTGCCCATGCGCCGCCGACGTTCCCTTCCTTTTCGGAAAGGCCCGGAACATCAGCGCCGGCAGAAACATCAAGATACGGACTGTCTGGTCCTGCTTGGCCATATGAACCCCCGGCTCCTGACGCCCTGCCTGGACCGCCGGCTCCTGCCGCCCTGCCTGTACCGCCGGATTCTGCCGGGCAGTCCGGGCCGGGTGCTCCGTCAGGGCGGACGCCTTGCCAGTTCCGCAGGTCGACGGCTGACCCGTCCCTGCCGGTGATGAGATCGAGAATCTCGCGTCGGGTGCGGTAGAACTCGTCGGAAAACCAAATCCTGTCGTCAGATCCCTCGGCGTACTCCCGCGAGAATCCGGACGGCACGTCCATCGTAATTGTGCCAGGCGAGCGGGACATCACGAGAACGCGGGTCGCGAGCTTCAGGGCCTCGTCCACGTCGTGGGTGATGAAGAATATGGTCTTCCTGGTGTTCCACCATATGCGGCGGACCAAATCCTGCATCTGCTCGCGGGTGAGAGCGTCCAGCGCCCCGAAGGGCTCGTCCATCAGCAGAATCTCGGGATCGTTTATGAGCGACCTGGCAATCGCCACCCTCTGGCGCATGCCTCCCGAGAGCTCGTAGACCATGCGGTCGGCGGCGTCCTCTAGCCCCACCCTCTCGAGGAAGAGGTCGGTCAGCCTGGCTATCTCGTCCTTGGGAAGGCCCCGCATCTTCGGGCCGAAGGCGATGTTCTTGCGGACGCTGAACCACTCGAAGAGCGGCGGCTTCTGGAAAACGACCCCGCGGTGTCGGTCCACGCCGCGGATCTCCGCGTGGTTCAGGAGCACCCTGCCCTCCGTGGGCGGCATGAACCCGGCGAGGACGTTCAGGACCGTGCTCTTGCCGCACCCGGACGGTCCCATCACGCACACGAACTCGCCCGGGAAGACGCTGAACGACACGTCACGTATCGCCGGCGACCTGGAGCTGCCCTTCCCGAAGCACACGGACACCCCCTCGCAGCTGATTAGCTCGTCCGTCACCGCGAACGGCACCCCGTGGGGGACCTCAAGGGGCGGGGGATCCGGCTTGCGTCTGAAGAAGGGGAAGAGCACTTGTTCCTCGCGGGGGCAGTTCTCCAGGGCTTGTCGCTTGGAGCGGGGGATGTTCGCTCATGGAATGTTGAGCGGGGGAAGTCCGCAAAGGGGAAGTTGCGCGGATGAAGTCCGCGAAGGGGATGTTGCGCGGGGGATTTTCTCGCAGGGGATGATACCGCGGTGGATGTCACGGCGGAAAATGTCCGCGGGGTGGATGTTTGAATGAAGCGGGGATGCCGGTGTCAACGCTACCGGACGCGGCCTGCGCAGGGCGACTGCCGTACTGGCAAGACTGGGGATGTCCTGCACCCCGTCCCTGAGGCCCCCCGCAGGAGCGAGGGGGGCCTAAGGGGTGCGGAGGCCGGGATCAGGCAAGATCCGGATAGATGAGCAGGTAGCGGTAAGGCAAGGTCCGATTGGATGATGAAACCCAGGTCAGTCAAGGGCCGGCGGTGTGTGGAGGCAGCGGCCTGGCACGGTCCGGAAGAGTGCGGAGGTTGCGGTCAGTCGCGGTCCGGGCGGATGAGGAGGCTTCGGCCGGATCCGACGGGGCGGGGAGGCACCAGAGCCCGGCCGGGTCAGGGCCGGGCACGGCCCGGCAGGGAGCGCTGCCCGCCAGCCGCAGGCCGTTGCGGCTATTTCAGGGCATCTTCCAGGAAGCCGCCGTTCACTGCCGCCTGGTATATGGACAGTTCTCCCGCGGCGTCAAGGTTGTGCTGGGCCACGTGGAAGTCCGCCGTGTCCTTGAGGGTCTTCGCGAAGTCGCCGGGCTTGCCCTTCGGCCCGAGGTACTTCGGGGCAAGCTGGGCCGCCCCCGGCAGGTAACTGTTGCCGGCAAGCTGGGCACGTGCCGTGGGCTCGTCAATCTCTATGTTCTTTGCCACGATCCGGGCGGCCTCGTCGGGGCTGTCGTTTATGAGGGCGTTGGTCCTGACCAGCGCCTTCACGTAGCCCGTGACGAGCGTGGGGTACTTGGCCGCGAAATCCTTGGAGACCACGCTCACGTCGGCAGTTATCGCCCCCTTCTCAGCTAGCCTGGCGCTGTCGGTAATGATCACGCCGTCGTTGCGGACGAGCTCCTCGAGCACGGGGGTCCAGACGTAGGCGCCGTCGATGTCGCCCCTTATCCAGGTTGCCAGGATATCCTGGGTCTGAAGGTCCAGTATCGTCACATCCGAGGGATCAACTCCCTCCTGGAGGAGGGCGGCGAGCAGGCTGTAGTGGGCAGTGGACGCGAAGGGCGTGGCGACCTTCTTCCCCTTCAGGTCCTTCACGGACTTGATGCCGCTCTTCTTCGTGACGGCCAGGGACTCTGCAGGGCCGATCACGTCGTTGATGAAGACAACCTCGTAGCCCAGGCTGTTGGACACCCCGAGCGACACCGGCGACGAGCCAACGGTCGCCGCCTCTATGCTCCTGGCCGCGAAGGCGGTGTTGATGTCGCGTCCCGAGTCGAAGAAGACGATGTTCGTCTTGACGCCCAGGTCGTTGAAGTATCCCTCCTGGATGGGTATGGCCGTGGCTGTGGCGCTGTTGAAGGTGGCGATGTTGAAGACCGGCGGGTAGCTCTCGCCGGTCACGGGGTCCTTCCCCTGCGCCGCGAGGGTTCCGGGAAGGATCAGCGCGGCGGCTGCCGCTACGGCGAGGGCAGCGAGGCGGGACGTCTTGGCGATGCGGGTTCTCATGATGGGTCGCTCCGTTTTCGTTGTTTCGGGCGTGACGGACAGGCGTGCTGCCCTGCCGCCCTAGCCTGGCGGGCGGCAGGGCGCGGGGGCGTCTGGGAACTGGACTCGAATTCGCGGTCCCGGGGGACCGGGCGGGAGATCCCTGAAAGCCTGATTTGCCGCGCGGTCCACGGGGACAGGGACGGGCATCCCCGGAAGCCGGATTTGAAGCGCGGTCCCCGGACAGGGCCGGGCATCTCCGGAAGCCGGATTTGACGGGCCGCCCCCGTGATCCGGACCGGGCGGGGATGCCCGCGGCAGGGCGGACGGGAAGGGCCGAGGAATGTCGGTTGCGGACGGGGAGGAGACCGGAGGTTCCGGTCAGCCTGCGGGCTGAGAACTCAAAAGAGCGGGACTTGAGGCGGAGGGAACCTGAACCTGACGGAAGCTGAAGAAAGCTATGTCCGGCATGAAGCCGGATGGGGCGGGAACCTGAAGCCCGGCACCCGTGAACTCGCGTCCTCCGGAATGCCGGTCCGGGGTCGGACCAGCACAATCTGCAAGGGCCTACCCGGCCTCTGCCGGCCAGGGGCCGTTCCGGGCCTCCCGGCCTCTGCCGGCCCGGGGCCGTTCCGGGCCTCCGGCGTCAGCCGGCCAGGAGCCGTTCCGGGCTTCCCGGCCTCTGCCGGCCCGGGGCCGTTCCGGGCCTCCGGCGTCTGCCGGCCAGGGGCCGTTCCGGGCCTCCCGGGCCCCCTACTCCCTCCCCTTCCAGAACACCACCTTCTTCTCAACGAGGTTCAGGGCGGCGTCCAGGAGGATTCCCGTCAGCCCCATCACGATGATGCCCAGGAAGATGACGTCGGACTGAAGATACTTCGAGGCGTCCAGCACCATCCAGCCGATTCCGGAGACCGCGGCCACCATCTCGGCGGCGACCAGGGTCGAGTACATGAAGCCCAGCGAGGTCCTGAGGCCCACGAAGATGTCGGGGAGGGCCACGGGGAAGATGACATAGAGGAAGATCTGGAAAGGGCCAGCGCCCAGGGTCTTCGCCCCGTTGGTGTAGTCAGAGCGCATCCTGGCCACCCCGGCCACTGAAGAGATGTAGAGGGGCCAGAAGCCCGCCAGGTAGAGGAGGGCCACCTTGGACCCGTCGTCTATGCCCATCCACAGGACGAGGACCGTGTAATAGGCCAGCGGCGGGAGAGGCCGGTAGAAGGAGATCAGGGGGTCGAGGGCTGTGCGGAGCCTCGGGAGGCAGCCGCTCAGGAGGCCCACGGGTATGGCGGTCACTACCGCCAGCCCGTAGGCCGTGAAGAGCCTCCTCAGGCTGTAGCCCAGGTGCTCGAAGAGGCCGTGGCCCTTGTAGCCGGACGAGAGCACCCTCGAGAGGCGGCGGCCCACCGCCTCGGGCGAGGGCAGGATGATCTCCGAGAGCCCCGCGAAGCGGGAGACCAGCCACCAGGCGAGCACGATGGCCAGGCACGCGCAGAGGCTTATGAGCTTGTGCTCCCAGTAGGGCTTCATGGGGGGCTCCGGAACTCGGGCCCTGATTCGGGCTCGGGCTCGGGGATCCGGCCCGGGGGGCCGAAGGCCAAAAAAAAAGACTGAAGCCTCGGTCCGGGGGACCGGGGATTCAGCCTTCGTTCAAAAATGAAGATCAGCCGCTGTGAGTCACCCGGCAGGCAGCCGGGAGCTCGGGGTGACCCGCGCCGGGGGCGCGAGTCCAGAATAAGTCACTTTAGACGGAAGGCTCCCCGCTTGTCAAGGAAAAAATTAGTGTGGCACCCGTTCCTTCCCCTCGCCGAGGCAGGCCGCCCGGCTCCGGATCGGCAGCCGCCCTCTCGTCCCGTGCCCTGACGACGGCACCGGACCCGGCCGTCTCGCCCTCCCTGCTCTGCCTCCGGGCCTGGCATTTTCCGCCTGTGCATCTGCCCTGGCCGCCAGCAGGCTCCTGCTCCGCCCGCCTGTCGGCCGTCATGCCCCGATCTGCGCGCCCTCCCCTGTCCGTACGCCACCTCCGGCTCCCCGGAACCGACCGGGCCGGCGGCCGCCCTCCGACCCTGTGACACGGGGATGCCAGGCTCGCCCGCACGGCCAGGAGCCTCCGCCGCGAAGGGACCTGGCAGTCCTCACCCGCACGGTCCGCTGGGTTCCCGGGCCGTCATCCTCCGCCAGGTCCGCTGCGTTCCCGAGCCGTCACTCCCCGCCGGGCCGCAGGTTCACGGGCAGTCATCCCCCGCCGGGCCACCGGGTTCCCGAGCATGGCCCCCGTCGATCCGCCGGATTCCCTGGCCGTCATCCCCCGCCGGTCCGCCGGGTTCACGGGCACTCCTCCCCCTCCCTGTCCGCCAGGATCCCAAGCATGGCCCCGTCGATCCGCCGGATTCCCTGGCCGTCATCCCCCGCCGGTCCTCCGCAGTCTCGGGCACTCCTCCACCTCCCGGTCCGCCAGGATCCCGAGACGTCCTCACCCTCCCGGTCCACCGGGTTCACTGGCCGTCCTCTCCCGCACGGTCCGCCAGGTTCACGGGCTCTCCTCCCCCTCCCGGTCCGCCGCGTAGGGCCCTGGCAGTCCTCACCCTCCCGGTCCGCCGGGTTCCCGGACCGTCCTCGCCCGCACGGTCCGCCGGGTTCACGGGCCGTCCTCCCCATCCCGATCTGCCGGGTTCCCGGAGCGTCCTCACCCGCACGGTCCGCCGGGTTCACGGAACCCTCCTCGCCCTCCCGGTCCGTCGGGTTCACGGGCATGGCCCCCCGCCGGTCCGCCGGGTTCCAGGGCATTGCCCCCCCGCCGGTCAGCCGGGTTCACGGGCATGGCCCTCCGCCGGCCCGCCAGATTTCCGGACATCGCCCCCCGCCGGTCCGCCGGGTTCCAGGGCATTGCCACCCCCGCCGGTCCGCCGGGTTCCCTGACATGGCCCGCACCGGTCCGAGGCACCACAAATGTGATATCATCCGCCGGGGTCGTACAGGCCCACCTCTCTCACGCCGCCCCGAAGCGGGCCCCGGGCGTCCGCGAGGACGTCGGGGGCAGGACCCTGTCGCCCTGGCCCTTGCCAGGACGCCGGGAGGCTGCCCCGGACGCCCCGAGCCGGAAGGCTCTGGACACCCCCTGTCCCGCCAGAGGACACAGCCGCGCCGCGGCAACGCATGTTCCAGGCCGGCCGCCCCGCGGCCGGGGACAGGAAAATTGTGCCATGACCAAGAAATCGAGCCCGAAGGGGGCTCCCGCCAGGAGCCCTCTCCGGAAGGCTCCGCCGGGAAACCGCCTGCCGGAGACAGGGCCCGCCCCTTCCGCCCCTTCCGCCGGATCTCGCCAGTGCCTGCCGGAAGGCCATGCCGATGTCGTGCCGGACCACCACAAAAATGATGCGCCTGAAGATATTTCCACCACATGGAGCCCCGGCCCTGCACTGGACGGGTGCCGGGAGGCCGAAGACGTGGAAGGCCCTGGCTCCTCAGCAGACGGCCCCCGCCCGGCCACTTACGGGAGCCGGGAGCCAGAGGACGGGGAATGCCGGGGTTCCTCCGCAGAGGGCCCCGGCCCGGTCGAGGACGGGAGCCCGGTGCCTGCGGACGTGGAAGGCCGGAACTCCCCTGCAGACGGCCACGGTCCGGCCCGGGGCGGGAGCCCGGAGCCTGCGGACGCGGAAAACCGGAACTCCCCCCCAGACGGCCCCGGCCCGGTCGCGGACGGGAGCCAGGAGCCTGCGGACGTGGAATGCCGTAACTCCCCCGCAGACTGCCCCGGACCGGCCCCGGACGGGAACCTGAAGCCTGCGGAAAGGGAGGACGCCCGCTCCCCCGCCGGGAACGACGACAGGAACACCAAGCTCAAGAGGACAGTGAAAGGACGCCTGCTAAGGATGCTGCTCTGGACCGTCGTGACCGTGATCTCCCTGGCCGTGCTCCTTTTCGCGGGCGGCTGGCTCTACCTGAAATCCGCGAGGTTCGGCGCGCTTCCCGAGGGCGAGAGGCTGGCCAGGATCGAGCTGTCGCCAAACTGGCGGGACGGGGCCTTCCGGAACCTGGAGCCCGCCAGGGACACCAGCCGCGCCAATCCCCGCGGACGCTTCGACTTCTTCTTCAGGGGGGAGCGGACGGCCCCGAAGGAGCCGCTCCCAGTGGCGGTGACGGACCTCAAGGCCCTGAAGGACGGGGAGTTCGTATGGTTCGGGCACTCGACGTTCCTCTTCGTGCTCGGGGGCAGGACCTTCCTGGTTGACCCCGTCTTCGTGGGGGGGATCTCCCCCATCCCCTTCGC
>JAISFP010000029.1 GCA_031263525.1 Deltaproteobacteria bacterium
TAAGGTGACGGCTCATCCCATAGGTGTCGCGGTCCGGAGCTGAGACTTTTGGAATTTTTTATCCAGTTCCTTTATTAAAAGAGGGACGAATCCTTTATCCTCCACACCATGTTTTGTAACAAGTTTTTTCCTGATATTACCAGTTCAGTTAAATGTTAGAATTTTGGCTATCAGTCCAGGGGTAAAAAAACCGTGCGGATCCCAGGTCTGGTATCTCATTGCCATGATTCACTCACATAATGTGGGAGAAGATTTCAACATTTTATAATATTTATCCGGAAGCGTAATATTGCCCGTTTAATTAAATGTCGGAATCTTCTTCCATGTTTTAGAGCGAATCATGACGAGGAGATAGCAGGGCTGTGCTGTTTCCCAGTCTTTCCACCCATAGGCTGACAGCCAAAATTCCGACATTTAATTAAACGGGTAATATGTCGCTATATCATTATTTCGTTCTTGACAATTTAATGATTTTTTCGTCTGACCGGCCCGTTTTCATTCGTCCGGTCAAGGAAGGAACGGGGATTTGGCATTTGCCGGAAACTGGAGCTGGTCTCGGACCGAACGGGGAGCACCTTCCGCCCGGTCCCTCACGATGTCGTCGCGGGGTCGGTCCTGTCAGTCAAGGCTGTCGGGAGATGACGCTTAGGGGTTGGGCAGGCGCCATGGCGTCGAGCGTCTCCCTTTTCCCTTGTTTGACGGGCACAGTCGTCTCAGCCGTCTCCTCTGGCTGAAACCCATCCCGCTTCAGGAGCTCTGGAAGGCCGGCTCCTGATGGTGGCAATCCGGATTTCAGTCACGCGGAATCTTAATTGCTACGGCAAAAATCTTTTTTGATCTGACCAGTGTGAGAATGCAAATTTTTTTCATGTAAAGCACCTATTTGTTTATCTTAAACAAAAATATTATTTTAAATCAATTACGAAATGTCCATTTTCTCAAGAGGCCTGACATGATGAAGGAGTGAAACGAACCCCTGTCGCGAACAGTTCACCTTAACCAGTCTGCCCCAAGTTTCCCTTAGCCAGTCTGCCCCAAGTTTCCCTTAGCCAGTCTGTTCCCAGATGTCATGAAAAGAATCAAGAAGTCAGGTGCTGGACTTAAAATCAGAATTAAATTCCATGCTTGACCGTGCTGGGTTCAGCCTGCTCATGCCACACATGACTTTGTGACTGTTCCAAGAATATTTCAATTTCCTTGGTGCCCAACGTTATTCAAATAAAGACAGCGCATCGTTTCTGAGGGTGAGGTTGCGGCTTCTGTCCTGACTGGCTTCGAATTAGGGCAAACTGCAGAAGACGGCGGGGTTTGGACAATCCAGTCGGAAGCGGCAACGGCAGCCAACTTATGCCAACTGTTGCCACGTGGCGCCAATCGATATTAATTGGCGGTTGTTGGCGGTTATTGGCGGTTGTTGGAATGCGGCGCCGGGCTTTGGCCGCCTGGTGCGCCGCTTTGGGTTCCCTGCGCCGGGCTTTGCCCGTCTGGTGCCGGGCTTTGTGCATCCTGAGCTGGGCTTTGCTCGCCTGGTGCCGGGCTTTGAGTGCCCTGCGATGGATTTTGCCCGCCTGGTGCCGGGCTTTGGATGCCTGGCACAGAACTTGTGTCGCCCGGCACCGAGTTTTGGCTGCCCTGCGCAGGGCTTTGGGCGCCTGGCACAGAACTTGGGTCGCCCGGGACCGGGCTTTGGGTGCCCTGCGCCGGGCTTTGGGCGCCTGGCACAGAACTTGGGTCGCCCGGGACCGAGCTTAGGGTGCCCTGCGACGTGTTTTTGGCACCAGCACTGGGCTTGGGTCGCCCGGCGTCAATCTCTGGGCATCTTCAAGGTGTCCGGAAGCCTGTCGGAGATGTGCCTTTTCCGCGTCGGGGCAAGGCAGGAGAAATTCGCCGGCAGGGAGTCACGTCGGGGCGCGGTACTGTCCAGAGAGTTCCTTGGCTGAAGCTTGAAGTGTTCCGCGGCCAGACCGGGGTCATGTGAGGCCTGCAGTCCGCAGTTTGCCCGAGGCGATACCCTTCGGAAGCTTTTGTGCCGGGCTTGAGAATGTCAATTTCCAGCATTTTCCGGCCCTCGGCCTGCGGGGGTCATTCCCGCCGAGGCGCACACGGCGCAGCCTTGAGGGGGGGAATCGCTTTCGAGCGATCGTCTCACGGCCTTCATGGCCTTTCCGCCCCAGGCCACGGCTATGCCGTTATTGGCGTTTGAGATGCCGAGGAGCCTTTCCCCGTGCCAGCTGCAACACGGCCACAGCCAGCCGTCGTCCTGGACCCCCAGCCTCTGCCAGGGCTGCCGGCAGAGAACTTTCCCCGGGGCCGGAGGCGGCGGGGGCGGGAGGAGACTTTCGGGAAACCAGACGGGATCCTGAACGGAGATCATGTCGGCCTTGCCCTCCCAGGCTGCCAGGAACAGGGGCAGCTCTCCCCGGTTGGCGGGGAGGTTCAGGAAGCTGAGCCTCAGGAGCGGCTCTTTCTGGCCCGACTTTGCCCGGACGTCCAGGAAGCCCTCGATGTTCGCGACAAGAGTGTCCCAGTCCCCGCCGCATCGGATTCTGGAGTAGCTGGCCGGTCCTGCCGCGTCCACGGAGACTTCCAGCCGCGTGAGGCCGGATCCTACCAGCTTCTCCGAGGCCCTGCGGTCCAGCGCCTGGGCGTTGGTTCCCAGCCGAACGTCCATGACCCCGGAAGCTATCGCCGTCTTCACGCGCGTCCCTATCCCGGGGTCCAGGAGCGGCTCGCTCCCCAGCCCGAAGGTCATTGCGGGAAGGCCGGCCTCGCGGGCCTCGTCCATCAGGCGGACGAAGAGCGGCATCTCCATGGGACGCCCTGGCCCTCCCGCCCCGCGCCTGCGGGGCAGCGGGCACATGACGCATCTCAGCTGGCATCCGGAATTGGTGGACAGATCAAGGCTCAGGGGGAAGTCCCCCGGCCCCCCTCCCTCGGAACGGTCCTTCCAGGCCTTCCGGTAGGCGGTGAACCTCTCCCCGTAGCGGGCCTCCAGAAGCGACGTGTATCGGCGCTCCGTCTCGTAGAGGGACACGGTTCCTCCCGGGTCGCGGTGGACAAGGGTCCTCTCAGGCACATTAATCTCCGGTTCTGAGGGCCGTCGATGTCTTACGGGGCATGTGGTCGCTGGCCGCGGACAGCAGGTTTAAGCTATAAATTATTTTAATTATGCGATAATCCTTATGCTTTCATCCTTTAACACTAAGAATATTTGACTGCATGTTACGTTTATTGATGTAAGCTATTTTAATTTAATTGTTTTGGTCTGGCCAAACTTCATCGATCATAATGATATGTTAAGTATTTGTAATTTAGAGGATATGTTAATAAAAACTCAAAGCTTTTGTGAATTAAGCCATATGGTTGTTTTTCAATTAAACATTGTTAAAGCAAAATAACGGTTCGGCAAGGTTCTGGACTGGCCAGTTCAGCGTATTATGACAATGGCCTGGGCGGGCAGCGGCTCGCGGGACGCCGTCACGGACTTGTCGCCGGGGAGCCTGCCCGCGAGCGCCCTGGCCTGGGCCTCCCTGCCGGGCTCGTAGGAGATGACCGTCTGGCGGCTTCCCGGCGCGGAGCTGGGCCTCTCGGCTATGCTCACCACGTCGTACCCGATGGTCGCCAGGACGGAGCGGTAATTTTCCGCGGCTGCGGGGTTTCCGGTCTCGTTGACTATCATTACCGTCAGGTTGGGCCTGACCGGGGCCGGCTGTCTCGTGGCCCTGCGCGTGCCGGATCCGGAGGCCTGGCCCGGGCGGCCGTCCCTCGACCTCCTGCCCGTGGCGGGGGCCGGCTTCGACCCCTGGCCAGGAGCCCGCTGTCCCGGAGGCACCAGGATCGCGGCCTGGCCGCGGGCGGAGGGGTCCATGGGCCCGTCCCCTGCCAGGGTCGAGCCTGCCCGGCCTATGGCCGGGCCCGAGAAGGGGTCCTCCGGCGGCGAGGGGGTCCTCAGCGACGGGGGCCTCTCGAAGGCCGGGGGGTCGGCCTCCCCGCGGTCGGGCCCGACCTCCCTGGGCGGGAGGGGAGGCGGGAGCAGGGGCGCCATCTGGGCCGGGGCCGGCGAGGCGTCCGGGATGGGGGAGAACGCCCCGCCCTGCACCCCCATGGGGCCGGGAGGCGGCGTTAGCGTCCCGGAGACCGCCGGCCCCCCGTCCTGCTGGGCAGGGGGAGTCGCGCCTGCCGCCGCCGAGCCGGGCGCGCCCGCGCCTCCCCCGGGAGGGGAGGCGGGCGCCTCGGGAGGCGGGGTCTCGGGGAGCATGTCGCTGAAGAGATCCCTGAGCTGCTGGCGTTCCTGGCTCTCGGGGAGCTGGGGCGCGGGCTGAGGGCCTCCCGGCTGCTGGGAGGGGGGAGGCAGCGGCGGCGATGCCGGGGGCCGGCCCGGCTGTGCGCCGGGCAGCCCGGGCGAGCCCTGGGCCGTCACCACCGGGAACCGGGGGCCCTGGGGGAAGGCGGGCCCGTCTGTGGCCGGGGCCCGGGGGCCGCTTCCTGAGGGCCGGGCGAAGTCACCCACCTCCATGTTCTGCCAGAGGCTCCCGGAGGCGTCGAAGTCCGGGAGAGCCCCCTGGGGGGTGACGGAGCCCGCGCTGTCCAGCGAGCTGCTCCTCCAGGGCTGGGAGGGCACCGCCACCGCCTGTCCCTGGACCCGGCGGGCTCCGGGGGGAAGTATGGCAGCGTGTCCGTCATCGGCACCTGTTGCGGCCTGGGTTTCCCCGGGGACTTCTGCAGGAGCGCCAGTGGCCTGGCCCTGCGAGCCTCCTGCGGCCTGGACCGGCGGGTTCCCGGAGGCCTGGACCGGCGCAGGCTGGGGGGAGGGCGCTGTTTCGCCGGATTCGGCCCAGGCCGGGGATGGCACGGAGGCCGATACGGGCTGGTCGGCGGGAGGGTTGCCCCGCGCGGGAAGCATCGCCGTCGGATGGAGAGCGGGAGAGTTCCCGGAAGGGGGCGTGGCCCTGTCCTGCCGGCTCTCCGGCGGCGAGGGCTGGGCGGGAGGAGCTGCGGGCGACGTCCCGGGGGAGGGAACTGCCGGAGCCTGGGCTTCGGGCGGCGATGCCGCAGGCATGGCCGAGGGAGGAGAGGGGGAGACGGGAGGCAAGGCCGACGGGGGAGAGGCGGAGACGGGAGGCATGGCCGCAGGCGGCGACCCGGGCGGAGGCGCCTCGGAAGGCGCGGGCGGGGCCGGTGGCCCGGGGGGAGGCGTTCCGGGTCCGGGGGGAAGGGCGGCAGGCGGCGGTGAGGTCTCCGGTTCGGGCCCGGGCGCCGCTCCCGGGCCCGGGACAGGGGCCTGCCCTTCCGTGGCGCGGGGGGCAGCGGGCGGGACGGACGGCTCCGCTGTGGCGTCAGATGGAGGCCGGGGGCTCACGGAGGGTTGCGGGACTGGCGCCGTTGGAGGCGAGGGAGCCTGCACGGACGGGGCCGCAGGCGGGGTCACTGTGGGGACCTGGACACGTGGCGCGGCCGGCGGCGTCGCTGAGGGAGCCTGGACTGAAGGAGCCGACGGTGCCGCCGGAGGCCGGGAAGGAGCGGACGGTCCGACGGGGGCAGGCGCCGGTTCGGCTGGTCCCGCCGCAAGGGGGGGAGCCTGGGTCGGGGGGGCCTGTTCCGGCTGGGTTGCCGGGTCAGGGGTTACCGATGCGGGCGTGATGAGGGGAGGGGCCCCCTCGTCGGAAAAGAGGTCGGCCAGATCGTCGTCTATGCCGTTGCCGGGAGGGCCCTGCTGGGCGCAGAGCGGCCCGGCCGCGAGAAGAATCGCGGCAGAGAGTGCTAGGGTTAGGCTCCGCGAGCTGGTCATGGCAGTTTCCGCCTGTGCGACTGTGAGGGTCCCCATTTCTTATCGGAAGCCGGGGGAAGGACCTGGAGTCCTTTCGCTCGGAAAAGGCCCGAAATGGTCCGGATCGGGGCCGCAGGCGCATGCGTGTGCGCCTGACATAATTCTATTCCAGAAAGGGGCCGTTGTCGACATGGCTTTGCGGGAGTTGTCCGGGAGGACGGAGAGGGGGAGGGTGCCTGCCATCCTGGCCTTGCGCGGCAGTGCATTGCGGTGAAGGGAAGGGGCGGGGGTTAATGGCCCTGTCGTGTGTGCCGGACTCACCGGAGGGGGCTCGGCGCAGAGATGGACTGTTTTTCTGGTCCGCAGGACTTCGGGGAGCGTCGGAACAGACACGGAGGCCTGCCCGCGGGCGTTTGGCGGAAAAGCTGGCAGACAGCTCGAGGCGCGGCTGATGAAGACGATGACATCTGGATGCACGGCACTCCTGCTGGGCTCGGCCGCCAGCAGACTTCAGGTCTGGCGGCAGTTGCGCCAGGGAGCTCTCAAAACGAATCATGAGGCCGGCACGTGGGTGCGGCGGCCGTGCCCCGGGGCGCGGTGCCGGCTTGTGACAGGAAGCCGGTTCAGGGCCAGATGCGGGAGGTGCCGGGCGACGGCTGGCTTCACGGCTGCGCTGGCACGTCAGGATGCAGGGAACGATTCATGATTTCATATAGGCGTGAGAGGCATGGAACTTTTAGAAGGTGAAATAAATATTTAAATATTTTCTTAATATTGTAAGTGTTATATGACACAAAATACAAGTTTTAAAAATGGAATTTAATATATTGTTTCATAAAATTGTCAGCTTTCCATTGCAAAACAAGCTCAAGAACATTATAAAATTTAAAATCAATATTGGTAAATTCTGTATCTTTTTCCGTTGCTCGTTGCCGTTTCTCCGTCAATGTCACCAACGTAAGGAATTGTCTTATGAGGCAACAGTTCACAGAGAAGGCTTGGGAAACCATCCGTAACACTTTCCTAGGCCGCTGGGCTGACTTGGAAGCCATCATTGTGAAGGAATACTCTGATCACCCTTGTGATACGCTGGTCTGAGGCAGTCTCGCCATGATGGACGAGGCTCTACGAAAGGGACGAATCTCCCTTTTGAACAGAGACGTCTAACAACTATGCAAAGCATATCACAACCCAAATCTATCTAATATACTGTATTGAAATGCTTCTTGTTCCTTAAGTTGGTAACATTGGTGGACAATCTTCTACACTTAGGATGTGAGAGAGAAAGAGGGGGGGGATAAGTTTCTACGCCCGAATCAAGGTTCCCCAGAAGGATCAGGGATGCCTGTATCCCCTAAATGGACGGGGAGACACAATTCCAGGGAAAGAACACGTCTCAGCCATTTCATGATCTTTACAGCTCATAAAAACGCTTGTAAAATGCACGGATGAATGATATTACCCGTTTATTCAAATGTCGGAATTTGGCTATCAGCCCAGTGGTGGAAAGGTCGGGCAAAGCCCCAGTCCTGGTATCCGCTCGCCATGATCCGCTACTATGATATGGAGGATAATTCCGACATTTGATTAAACGGGTAATAATATTGTTTCATTTGGCTTGTCTGATCCTGACGCAAAGGGAAAGGAATATGATGACGGAATCAAGTTATATCCTCACCCGTTCTGCTGAAGCAATTCTCATGATAACATCTTTGCTTCTTTGCGCTGTCCTCATGACAACAGACCATTCAGCAACGCCTGATCCCTACGCTGAACTAGTCACCGAACGTGACGCTCTTGTCCTCGAAGTCGAAGAACAAACGGTGGCCCTGGGGCCGGCTCATGCTGATACTCTGAACTCAAAAGCCGCCTGGCCTCCTCCCTGGAAAGTCTTGATGACTATGCGGTAGCGCGGGATATCCGCTCAGAAGTGGCAGAGGCGAAGGAGCGAATTCTTGGACCGGACGACCCTGACACGCTTCGGTCAAAGCATGCCCTAGCCTCAGACATGTATGAGCTCGGCGACTATACCGCTGCGAAGGAGATTCTTGAACTGGTAGTCGAGGCACGAGAGCGGACCATGGGGCCGGAACACCTCGACACGCCGAGTTCAAAAATCAGCCTGGCAGAAACAGTCCTCCGACTTAAGGGTTTACAAGCCAAGGAGATGGCCATGAGGGTCCTGGAATCTGCGGAGCAGATCCTTGGATCTGACCATCCCGAGACATTGAGAGCAAGACATGTCCTGGCCTTGTCCATGTACTATCTAGATGAAAATTCTGAAGCACGTGAAATGTTTGCTCTGGTAGCGGAAGCGAGAGAACGTATATTGGGTCCCGATCACAAGGATACTCTTAAATCAAGAGAAACCTTGCCAAAAGCTTAGCCCTCATCTTTGACTTTGATGCGGCTAAGAAGATACTGATGCAAATCCTTGAGGCGAAAGAACGTACATTGGGACCTGACCACCCTGACACGTTGCGTTTCAAGGATAGGCTGGCCAGGGAACTTGTGATTTTCGAGGATTATTCGGCAGCACGTGATATTTCTGCCCAGGTCGTGGAGAGCAGGGACCGTACACTGGGTCCAGATGACCCTATCACGATTGCGTCAAAAAGCTATCACATCATCGTTCTGGACCTTCTCGGAAATGAAAACCAATCCCTCCGGGACATGTACGCGCAGATCTTCGAATCTTTGGAGCGGACCCAGGGACCAGACGACCCTGAAACACTTTCCGCAAAAAGAAATCTGCGCCTTGCCTATCGGTACCTCGGTGACTACGCAACTGCCAGGGACCTTTCGGCTCAGCTCGTGGAGACTTATGTGCGTACCCTGGGAACTGACCACCCGGATACGCTGACATCTAAAAAGTCATTGTCTTTTGACCAGAGCAGGCATGGTGACTGCGCAGGAGCGGTATCCACTCTTTCGCAGATCGTTGAAGCCGAGGAGAGAATCCTGGGGCATGACCATCCGCGCACCCTTGAAACTAGAGAAACTCTCGCCTATCAGCTTTGGAATTTAGGAGACTACAGCGCGGCGTTGTCCATGCTTTCGAATGTCGCCGAAAATGTTGAACGAACTGAAGGTCCTTATGCCACTTTTACGTTAAAAAATAATATGGAATCCTCATGTTCCAACTCGGGGACCACGCAGCTGCCAGGGACATGTTTACTCAGCTCATTTACTTCAGCGAAGAGTGGTACTCTGATCCGGATAACTCATTCACTTGTCTCTACAAAAGCAATCTTGCCATGGCCCTGCTCGCTCTCGGTGACTACGCGGCGGCCCGAGACATTCATGCGCGTCTTGTCGAGGTCCTGGAGCGGGTTTATGGTGTCGAGAATCCTCAGACACTGAATTCCAAAATGAATCTTGCCATGGTCCTGAACGTTCTCGGAGACTGCGCCACGGCTCGCGACACGCTTGTGCTGGTCACCGAAACTCTGGAACGTACTCTGGGACCAGAAGATTATCAAACTCTTGAATCGAAACTAAATCTTGCCATTGTCCTGGATAATTTTGGCGATCACTCAACTGCAAAGGATATTTTGCTTGAAGTCCTCGAGATTGCAAGGCGGAATAACGGCCCGGACATAGAGCTGCGCCCTGATTTCGTCATGCTCGTCGGAGACAATCAGCTTCTCGCCAGAACCGCTTCAGCCTTGGGTCTGGTATTTGGGAAGCTTGGTGATTTTGACCAGTCAATATTTTTTCTTAAAATATCCGTTGATGCTTCACAGAATGAACGCGCCAGGATCGATACCCTGGACAAGGATATCAGGCGAGGTTTCCTTTCAACAGTCGAGTGCCGCTACCACAGACTCTACGATGCCCTCATGAAAGCCAAGAGGACGGAGGAGGCTCTCTCGGTCCTGGATCTCCTGAAGGGCGATGAAATGAGAGGGCTAGCTCACAGACTCTCAACTCGTGCCGGAACTGATATCCAGCCATCGAAAGACGATCTCTTTTCCGGTACTCCTGACGAGTGGGCGTATCGTGTCTATTCGGGGTCTTCCGATACCGATGCGGCAATAGGAGCAGAGTTAGCGGCGCTCATCGCGAAACGCGGAAAGAAAGGCCTGACCGAGGCAGAGGACAAACGCGTGGAGGAACTGACCCCGAGGGTCGATGCCGCAACTAAGGCATTCCTTGCTCTCTGCAGAAGCCTCCCGGAGCTTATCGAGAATGGAGATGGAGTTCTCGCAGCGGAAAGGACGAGGAAACTCAGGTCAAGACAGCAAACTCTGGAAAATTTAGGAGGAGGGAGCGTGCTGGTGCATGCCGTATCCACCGATGATACCCTGTATCTGGTGCTGGTCACTCCCCATGCCATAGTCACGAGGACATCAAAAGTCGGGAGAAGAGAGTTAGCCGGCCTGGTGTCGGAGTTTCGCTCCCAGCTCCAGGACACTTCCATCGATCCCCGCCCGGCTGCCAAAAGGCTCTACGACCTGGTCTTCAGGCCTATCGACATGGAGATTGAAAGCGCTGGTGCCAAGATGCTCATGCTTTCGCTGGACGGCAACCTCCGCTACCTACCTTTCGCGGCGTTATGGGACGGGGAACATTATCTGGCAGAGAAATATCCCACTGCCCTCTTCACGGAATCAACGGTGGACAAGCTGCGGAACTTTCCCCCAGACGGCGCCGTCTTCGCCCGGGCACTGGGAGTCACGGCTTCATGGCCGGATTTCCCGGCACTTCCAAGCGTGGCCGGTGAGATTGCCTCCATAGTGGGGGGGCTGGAGAAAAAGGAGCAGACTCAGCAACGGGCATCCTCCCGGGTGTCGGTCTGCTCGATGGAGCATTCACAAGAACAGCCCTGTCGGCAAGCCTTTCCTCCGGATCGCCCGTGGTGCATATAGCGAGCCATTTCAAGTTGGATCCTTCTAGCTACGAGGGCACAAAGCTCCTTCTGGGCGACGGAACTTTCATAAGTCTCGCCGCTTTCGAGGCTGATGCCGATCTGAACTTCAAAGGACTGGATCTGCTCACGCTTTCTGCTTGCAATGCGGCCACAGGAACACGATACGGAAAAGGTGCGGAAATAGAGGGTTTCGGCGAGGTCGTGCAGCAGCGAGGAGCCTCCGCGGTGCTCGCATCCCTCTGGCCAGTCTCGGACAGTTCTACTGCAGAACTTATGCACGAATTCTACCGCCTTCGCTATGTGAACGGGAAGAACAAGGCTGAGGCACTGCGCGAGGCTCAGTTTCTGATCATGAAAGATGAGCGGGACGCGGCAAACACAACCTCTGCGGAAGATGGCTGCAGTTACTCTCCTTCCACGGAAGATTCTCGAGGGAAACATTCTTCCAGCCAGACTGACACGGCTGAAGTGGTATGCTCCGCTGAACACGGGGCATTCACTCCGGATAATGTTCAGGAGGACTCCGACTTGCGCGGCACAGCATTACGTGCTGCAGACGCGGCTGAATCTGACGCGGCGGTAGCTTTGCCACGATGGGAGGGGGAGGGATTCTCACACCCCTTCTACTGGGCACCCTTTATTATCATGGGTAGCTGGAGGTACTACCCGTCCATGTAAATGTCGGAATCATCTTCCATATTTCATTAGCGAATCATAGAGAGGAGATACCATGTCTGGGGGTTTTCCCGACCTTTTCACCTTTGGATTGATAGCTAAATTCCGACATTTCATTGGAGGGGTAATAATGCCGTTTTACAGACTCGTCTTGACATGATTCGGCGGATCCGGGAACATGGGTATCCTGGCGACGGCAACCGGCTCCTTTTCCAGCTTCGCCACCTTTTCGGCATGTTTAGTTATGTCATGCCTGATTTCCACGACAACTGAGAAACCTGACGGCGCATCATAGATCAGATCCGGTCTCCCGTCTCCGGAGTTCTCCTCCAGACTCGCACAGGGTTCCCTGACGATCAGCAGGCAAACCAGCAGTGTCTGGCAGGTGAATTCATCTTGTGTCTTCAGCATCTTTGCCGTTTGTGCAAGAAATGAAGAAAAGATTCTGGCGCATTCTTTCTCGTCTGAAGCTTCGAACGCGTCAATGAAATTCGAGTGATTTTAGTTAATTGTGCCCTTAAAACCCTGAAATGGGGAGTCCATTTCAACTGATCCCTGCGCAATGGCGCAGGCGATCTCTTTGTCAGGGCATTTCAGCGCGTATTTCGGCACTGACCAGCCACTGTCAATTTTGTCGATGGTGAGGTATCCGGTCTGAAAGAGGAGAGACTCCGGCTTCATGCCTTTTAACGACTTGACAGGTTTGAAGCCGCTGATGCTGAGATTCTTGGAGAAGATGCGGGTGATAGTACGGAACATCTGTTTGAACTTGCACGTAAGAAGAGAGGTTCCGGATCCGTACCAGTAACTGTCAAATTTGTTATCTCACAAGCAATTTACAATTGAAAGTTGACTGTAAACGTTAAATTTTCAATACCATGCATATCCATCATGCCAGAATTTAATTTTTTGCATGAAATGGACAAATGCGGCATCCTGTGGAAGATCGCCAATGTCTTTAAGATGTGAAAGTGCGAACATAATGTCGTGAGTGAAATTTTAAATAATGTCGTCTTCGCTAAATCCGCATATAGTTGAATACACAGCATCCAAAGAAATGTACTTTATGTCGTTCATGCCGGAAAAAATAGAAAGTCGCTTGAATTCTGATATGCCTGTAATGAATGTGAAACGCGACTTGTTTTCACAGTCTTTATCTTTGCTGCGGAAACTGTGAAGAGTTTTTCGTATCTGTGCCGTATTTTTGGAATTGTCGACGTTTGCGACGAGGGGGGGAGAAGTATTCGTCCATGAGAGGAACTACGTTCATGGGGTTGTGCGTATTCGTCACAAGTACGTCAGTCTCGTGACTGCGCGGCTGGCTGGCCGACAGTTTCGGTATCAGCGCGTCGATGGCCGTAAAACTCTGGGCAGGCGGCATGGAGAGGCGGTGGTCCTAGGCCGCGGAGTTCAGCTTTGAAATTATGTCGGCCTCGAACTGATCAGGCTTGTCCGCGAAGCCGCTAAACGACAGCCGGATCACCGGGAACTTTCGCCAGTCGCAAACGGAGTCGTCCCTGTCAATTGTCATGCCTTTGAAAAGTACCCTGTTTCCTGACGAATATGTTGTTGATCGTGTCCAGAAGGAGGGTCCTGCCGAACCTGCTGGGCCTGGATAGGAAACAGTTGCGGACGGGTCCGGTCAGGAGCTTGAGTATCAGTTCAGTCTTGTCCACGAGCACGGCATTGCTTCTGACAAACTGTTCGAAAATTGCCGCGTCGGGGAGGAGTTGCCTGGGATTATCAACGCAGCACTTCGCGTCGTCGATCCTGACCTTTGTTCTGGCCTCCAACACGGTTGAGAGATCCGACGGCCAGGAGTAACATGATATTATCCAGTCGGATAAATGTCCGTGACGTATTGCGCCGGGAAAAAATGTGAGCATGGTTAAGTGATGCAGCAATCTAAATTTTTGTGCAAAGGAATAGCAAATATACGGCATTGATTGATATGGCATTAACTATAGATTGATGCTGGAAATAGGTAAAAGTCTCAGCCTTCACCTATTGGCAGGAAATAAGCAAATTTTCATTTTGGGGGACATTTATCCGACTGGGGAATAATGCCACGCCCGCCGGGGTCAGCAGATTCTTCTGTACTATTACGCTTCCGGATAAATATTAGAAAATGTTGAAATCATTTCCCACATTATGGGAGCGAGTCATGGCAAAGAGATGCCAGATCTGGGGTCTTGCACTGATTTCTCACCCCTGGAACGATAGCTAAAATTCTAACATTTAACCGAACTCGTAATAAAGCCTGTGGTCTGTCCCCGTGCGGGCTGCCGCCCACGGCCTTCCGTCCGGGTTCAGGTCCAAGTTAACATCGCAGGACATGTTATCCCCTCTTGTGGCGCGTGTCAAAGGCAGTCAGGAGAACGCTCCTCCGGACCGAGCATCCTCCGGTCGGTCAATGCCGGAAGCGTGAGAGGGCCGATATCAAGCTGAAAATATTACCCGTTTAATTAAATGTCGGAATTTTTGCTGTCAGCCTATGGGTGGAAAGACTGGGAAACACCCCAGTCCTGGCATCTCCTCGCCATGATTCGCTCTAAAACATGGAAGAAGATTCCGACATTTAATTAAACGGGTAATAAGTCTTGATTTTGTCTTAAGGGCTCAACGCGAGAAGTATCCGTTCACGGGCGGTAGCCGTGTCGCACAGGCACGTTCCGGCATGTGTCCGGGCCCGTTGACGGGGAAGGATTAGCGCATGGGCCGGACGATGCCCGCCGTTTCGTTGCCGCGGCCCGTTCCGGCATCAGGGCAGCCGATCTCCGCCAACGCGAAAGGAAATTCGTGACTGTTCAGGTGTCAGTCTATTGGGGATCTTTTCGGTGGAAGAGAGCCCTGATGAGGAACTCTAGAAATTGAAGAGTCAACAACGGATACTTCATGTTGAGGGGAAGAGTTTCTGAAGAGAATGTTTTGGCGGGGCAGATCCTCCTGTTGAGTTCCTCTTGGGGGGGCACCTGAATAGTCACGTAAATTCTTGTCATGGACGTGAATTTTCTGCGTATCCGTCAGGACGGGGGCCGGGAATAGCCGTCTGCGGCAGTGACGGCCGGGCGGTCCCGCGCAGTCCCTGAGACAACCGGCCCCGAGCAGTCCCCCCGCTCGCCGGGCCCGCGCAATCACCCCCCGCGAGCCGGCCAGACGGACCGGAGTCCGCCAGGCATTCCGCCGGACGGACTCCGGGCAGGCGAGTCCTGGCGGAACGTACGACCGGCACGTGAAGTCTGTGCCGGAGGCGCGGCCGGGTCAGATTCCGGAGAGGCGGGAATGGCGTGATGCCGAGGGGCACGGCCTGGGGGATCAGCTGGAGGTCCCCCCGGGGGTCCCGGAGGGTGCGGTCCCGTCGGGGGGCGCGCTTTCGGGGGGGGCGGCGCCCTCGGCCTTCCGCTCGGCCTCCTCCCTTGCCGCCTTTGCTGCCCTGGCCGCGGCCCTGGTGGCGGCGGCCTTCTCGTAGCCGGCCGCCCTGTTCCGCTTCACCTCCTCGCTCTCGTTGGCCCTGGACTGTAAGAGCTTGACTGACCTCGGGGACTTCGCGGCCCCGGCCCCCTTGTCCTCCGCGGCCATCGGGGCGGCCTTCGGGGTCTTCGGGGCGGCCTTCGGTGGCTTCGGCTCGGACGCGGCGGGGGCCTTCCGGGCCCTGGGCTCGGCGGGGGCCGGCTCGCGGGCGTCCCCGCCGGCGGCCTCCCGGGCGGCGCGGGCGGCGTCCCTGCGGGAGGGAGGCGGCTTCACGTAGGTGGGGCAGGCGGTGCTTGGGCAAGTCAGGGGCGACGGCGTCCCGCCCCTGCTGTTCTTCCTCACGCGGTACGGGAATCCGCAGGCCGGGCAGGGATCCTTCACGAGCTCGCCGCGGACGAGGTAGGTGCACTTGGGGTAGCGCGTGCATCCGAAGAAGGGGCCGCGGGCGCTGGTTCGCTCCGCCAGGTGGCCGTCGCACCCGTCCACCGGGCATCGGTAGTCGGTGGGGAAGGGGGCGGTCTCCTTGCACTTCGGGTAGCCGGTGCAGCCCATGAACCATGATCCCTTGCGGGCGCGCTTAACCTGCATGGGAAGGCCGCACTTGGGGCAGGTCCTGGGGGCGCCCTCGGGGAAGTCGGGGGCGTCTTTGTCGGTTATCGGGATTGCCCGGCCGTCCTCGACCCTGACAGGCCTGGTGGTGCGGCAGTCCGGGTAGCCGGTGCAGGCCAGGAACGGCCCGAAGCGTCCCTTCTTGACCTGCATGGGCTTCCCGCATTCGGGGCAGGCCACCTCGCCCTCCAGCTCGGGGTCCGGGACGGGCACGGGGGTGCCCCTGTCGTCACGGGAGAAGTCGCAGGTGGCGCTGCAGGAGCCGCAGGAGAGGTAGAACCCGGACTTCCCGTAGCGGATGCGCATCTCGCCCGCCACGCCGCACTTGGGGCAGGAGGTCGGGACCGGGAGGCCGTCAATCTTGACGTTCAGCATCGACTCGCGGGCCGTCTCGAGCGACTCGGCCAGGGGGGAGTAGAGCTTCTTCAGGACCGACAGGCGCTCGGCCTGCCCCTCCTCTATCTGGTCGAGCTCCTCCTCCATGTCGGCGGTGAACGCGTAGTCCAGGAGCCTGGGGAAGGAGCCCACCAGGAGATCGTTTACCATGAACCCCATCTCGGTCGGCCGGAGCTGGCCCCTCTGGCCCTCGGCGTAGGCCTTGTCGCGCAGGACCGAGATGGTGGCCGCGTAGGTGGAGGGCCTGCCTATGCCCCTGCTCTCCAGCTCCTTCACCAGGGTGGCGTCGTTGTAGCGGGCCGGGGGCTGGGTGAAGTGCTGGGCCGCCGCGAGGCTGTCGGGGACCAGGGTCTCGCCTTCCTCCAGGGGGGGGAGCATGTCTCCGTCCCCGTCGGGGGCCGTCCCGCCGCCGGCGCCGGCTGCCCCGTCGGCTGCCCCGTCGCCCGGCTCCTCGGCGGCGTCGGTTCCGGAGTCCGCGCCCGACGAGGCGGCCGCGCCGTCCGGGGAGTCGGCCTCGGCCTGCGCCCCGGACGTCCCGGTCCCGGCGGCCAGGACAGGCCTCCCGGGGCCGGGGCCCCAGGCGGCCAGGTATCCGTCGAACTTCAGCACCTGGCCCGTCGCCCTGAACCCGTATCCCTCGCACTCGAGGTCCGCCCCGGTCTGGAGGTACACAGCCGGGGTCATCTGGCTCCCCAGGAACCTGCTCCAGACGAGGGAGTACAGCTTCAGGTGGTCGTTCGAGAGCTGGCCCGAGAGCGACAGGGGCGTGCGCTCGGCCGAGGTGGGGCGGATGGCCTCGTGGGCGTCCTGGGCGCCCTTGCGGTTCTTGTAGCGGTTGGGCTCGGCGGGGACGTGGGCCGGCCCGAAGAGGCCGGAGGCCAGCGCCAGGGCGTCGCCCGCCGCCTGGTCGTTCACCCTCACCGAGTCCGTCCTCATGTAGGTGATGAGGCCCACGGTGCCCTCGGGGAGCTCCACACCCTCGTAGAGCTGCTGGGCCAGGCGCATGGCCCTGGCCGGGGAGATCCCGAGCCGCGAGAACGCGGCCTGCTGCAGGGTGGAGGTGGTGAAGGGGGGCGGCGGGTTCTTGCGCCTCTCCTTGGACGTGACCGCGGCGACCCTGAAGGGCTTCCCCGTCACCGCGTCGACGCAGGCCTGGGTCTCCTCCCCGGTCCGGAGCTCGACCTTCTTGCCGTCCTTCCGGACGAGCGACGCCCTGAAGGCCTGGTCCGCCTTGGTGAAGCAGGCGTCCAGCGACCAGTACTCCCTGGGCACGAAGGCGAAGATCTCCCGCTCCCGCTCGACCACCAGCCTGAGCGCCACGGACTGCACCCTGCCGGCGGAGAGCCCCCTCTTGAGCTTGTCCCACAGGACGGGGCTTATGAGGTAGCCCATGAGCCGGTCGAGGATCCTGCGGGTCTGCTGGGACTCGAAGCGGCTGATGGATATGTCGGTGGGGTCCGCCAGGGCCGCCTTGATGGCCGCAGGGGTAAGCTCGTGGAGGAGCACCCTCTTGAAGTCGTGCTTGTCGCGGCCGAGCGACTCCGCGATGTGCCAGGCGATGGCCTCGCCCTCGCGGTCAGGGTCGGGTCCCAGGAAGATGGTGCCCTTGCCCTTGGCGGCGGCCTTCAGGTCCCGGACGGTCTTCTCCTTGCCCGGCATGGTCACGTAGGTGGGCTCGAAGCCGTTCTCGATGGAGACCCCCAGGGTGCTCTGGGGGAGGTCCCTCACGTGGCCCAGCGAGGCCACGACCTCGTAGCCGGGCCCGAGGTACTTGCCGATGGTCTTGGCCTTGGCCGGGGATTCTACTATAAGAAGATCAGTCATGAGCTTTCCTGGGTCGTTCCTGGCGCCGGGGCGCCCCGCGCCGGGGCCTCCTGGGCCGGCGGGGCCGGCCCTCGGGCGCGCTCCCGGAGAGGGGGAGGGCGGAGGCGGTTTTTTTTAACACAAGTCGCCCGGTCCTGCAAGCCGGGTGCCAGGCGGCGCTGGGGGGGCGGGAAACCGGTCGGGGGAGCCGTCCGGCGGGCCGGGGGTGGCCCCCGGACTTCGCGGCGGACGCCGGACGGGAGGCGCTCGGGGCATTCCGGCTCCTTCCTGGCGGGGCCTTGCGACCATTCCCGCGCATCTCTGCAGACGGTGCCCGGGTGACGCGAGGCGGAAGCCATCCTGGACCACATTATGCGCCAGATGTGCCGAGACGTGTCACGTTGATGTGCCGGAAAACCCGGGGCCCCCGACGGCAAATCCGTTCTTCTGACGGGAGGACGGGCTGAGTCAGGAACGGGCTGAAGCGAGTCTTTGATGGAGCGTCTTAAGTTTCATAATCTAATGTTCCGGAAACTGGAATGGACATATGAGTCGGGGAAGGAGATTCGAGATGGACACGACATTTTAGTTTCAAGATGTTGAGGAGAGCGTGTTGAATGCCACTAAAGGCGAAGGCGCAGGCGAGAGGGAGTTGCTTCGAAGATGGCACAGCGTTTGCTAAGCGAATGGATCGTGATAAAGGGATGGTCTTCCGGGTTCTCAGTTTTCTGAAATGCGATGTTTTAATGATATCACTAAAGTTGTATTGCGGGAATATTACTAAAGTTGTATTGCGGGAATGGTTGAGTTCTTTGGATAGTGTGGCAAAAGTTTTTTCTGAATATTTCTAATTTTTGGCATATCATTGACTTGCCCCCCGGCCTTATGATAAAAAAGTAAATTAGCTGTGTATTCAGCTTGCGTGACACGCAAGCCTGGGGAAAGAGTCATGCAACTCCTCACAAGCGATACTGTCGTTCTTAGGCGCAGATTATCTGACTGCGTCAGAAAGGACGTTGTAGCGCTGTCCAACAGCTTGGGCGGCAAGGTTTTCCTTGGTGTTTTCGACAACGGCGACCCTGCCGGGTTTGCCGATGCAGATGCCGCTCTCAAAAACGTCAGCGACATGATTCGTGACGGTATCAAGCCGGACCTGACGCCTTGCGTTCTGTCTGGCATTGAGCAGTTTGACGATCGTAAAATCATTGTGCTCGACGTTGAGAGGGGTGTGAAACGACCGTATTTTCTTTCGGACAAAGGTTTATGCCCGGACGGAGTCTATGTTAGGTCCGGATCATATTCCGTTCCAGCCACCCTCGAGTCAATCGAGCGCATGATCAGAGAGTCCGACGGCGTGTCTTATGAGAAGCGCCGTTCGACAAGTCAGTCTCTGACGTTTGAGAATGCCAGGCGCATGTTCGAGGATGATAAAATAGGTTTCCGTCAGCCGCAGTTGCTTGAGCATGGCCTGATAAATTCAGACGGACTCTTTACGAATCTCGGGTTGTTGCTGTCTGACCAGTGCATACACACCATCATGGTTACAAGGTACCAGGATACGACCAATTTGTCATATAAAATCGATACTGAATTCAGCGGATCATTATTTAAGCAAATTGACGATGCTTATAATATTCTTTCTCTAAACAACAGTATTAGTTCAGAATTGCATGGATTGTTTCGTGTAGACACTCTCGCGTATCCAATAGCTGCGGTTCGGGAAGCCTTGGTCAATTCTGTATCTCATCGTGATTATTCCTTTAGCACTGGCATAAACATTAAAGTGTTCAGCGACAGAATGGAATTCATTTCTCCCGGCGGTCTGTTTGCAGGAGTATGCCTCGGTGACATCAGAACAGGCTTTGCTGCCCGTCGCAATCCGATTCTGTCTACAGTGCTCGAGAAAATGCGTTTCTTTAAAGGACATGCCTCTGGCATTCCGCAAATATTTGAATCTTATCAAGATTCCAAAATTAAACCGACAATGAAATATTCAAAAAATGTATTCAGGATGATTCTGCCGAACCGAAATATTAATCCTTCCGAGGTTCCGCACAGGAGTAAGCTGACTCGGGAGGCGCAGTCTCCGGAAGAGAGCGTGATGGCCGCTGTTAGGAAGTTCGGATCTATTGACCGCAGGCAGGCCGAAGAACTTCTCGGGATGTCAAAAGAATCGACAGGGTTCATTTTGCGCAGAATGGCTGCGCGCGGCGATTTAAGGCGCGAAGGCACCTATCGCAATACTCGTTATCTTGCCAACTGTCTGTAATGTTTCAGCAATGTTAATTCATTTGTTTGTGAATTACCTTAATTATTTTTCTGAAAAAATAAATTGAAAGGGTATAAGTTTTATGGAACTATGTGAAAGCGAAACCGTGGAATTTTAGCGAGACATCAATGGTGACAACGTCAAAAATATTACCAGTTTAGTTATTACCCGGGCGGATAAATGTCGGCGGTGTAAAGTGTAAGGTTTATGCTCCCATGGACAAAAGACACAGAATTATAGTTTTCTTATTTCTGTGCTAATTTTTTTCAACTAATCCATTCTTAGGTGATAAATTAGCTAAAGCATACTGGTTTAGTTGCTTAAATGGCTTCCTCAACGAGAATTCACAATCCGAGAATAATTAAGGTTCTAGCGCATAAACACCAAACTGTGTATAAGGATGCGCGTTGGAATTCGTGGAGACTATTTGAGTAAATTCCCATTTTCGCTGACATTTATCCGCCTGGGTTATAAATGTTGGATTTTGGCTATCAGCGGGTGGATAGGTTGGGCAAACCACCAGTCCTGCTGTCTCCGCGCCATGATTCGCATTCTGTAACCATTCAGGTACCACCACCTGACAAACATCTCTATCCCTCCCATGACCCCGGGCTCTTCCTCCGATCGGTTCACTGTTGGTGTTGCAGGGGAGACTTCCTCCAAACTGTCAAGC